>NZ_JBFBEZ010000017.1:0-161664 GCF_040701725.1 Streptomyces sp. NPDC093109 | reverse complement strand
GGCCTCCGCCCGCGCGTCGCTCCCGGGCTCGGCCCCGGCCGCGCCCACCGCGCCGCCGGCCCCGGTGGCGGCCAGCGCCGCCGCCGTCATGGCCAGCCCGGCCGCCGTCGCCCGACGCCTTCGCAGCAGCGCCCGGCGCAGCCGCTGCCCGGACTTGCGCACCCGCAGCGGATCGAACGGCGGCACCCCGCGCGGCTCCGGCGCGGGCACGGGAAGAGGAGTGGGAGGAGGGAGGAAGGGCGGGTCGTGCGGGAAAGGACGGGCCATGCGGACCACCACCTGACGTGAGGAATCGCTGCTTTCGCTCCTCACGATCCACGGTCCGCGACGATCCCGCCGGGGCCTGTGGATCAACTCCCGATTGTGGACAACTCCCTCACCCGCGCGAGTGGTTCAGGCCGGTGCCGGGGAAATTCCGCGGCCCCGGCGCATGGCTCGCCGGGGCCGGGGGCAACTCGAGATCAGGGCAGTTCGAGCCCGGTATCGATCCCGTCCAGCGCATGCGAGCACAGACAGTCCCGTGCCTCGCTCGGCTGCAACCCGCCCACCGCGTCGAACAGCACGGTGCGCAGCCGGTCGACATTGGAGGCGAAGACCTTGAGGACCTCCTCGTGGGAGACCCCCTCCCCGGTCTCCGCGCCCGCGTCCAGATCCGTCACGAGTGCCATGGAGGTGTAGCAGAGACCCAGTTCACGAGCGAGTACGGCCTCGGGGTGACCGGTCATCCCGACCACCGACCAGCCCATCGCCGCATGCCACCGGGACTCCGCCCGGGTGGAGAAGCGCGGCCCCTCGATCACCACCAGCGTTCCGCCGTCCACCGGCTCCCAGCCGTGCCCGCGTGCCGCGGCGAGGGTCGTGCTCCGCCCCTCGGGGCAGTACGGATCGGCGAGCGAGATGTGCACGACCTCGGAGGCGCTGCCGTCGGGCAGCGGCAGTCCGTCGTAGAAGGTCTGCGCCCGTGCTTTCGTGCGGTCCACCAGTTGATCGGGTACGAGCAGCGTGCCCGGCCCGTACTCGGGCCGCAGACCGCCCACGGCGCACGGTCCCAGGACCTGCTTCACGCCGACGGAGCGCAGTGCCCACAGATTGGCCCGGTAGTTGATGCGGTGCGGCGGAAGGCCGTGCGCGCGTCCATGCCGGGGCAGGAACGCCACACGACGACCGGCGATCTCGCCGAGGAAGAGGGAGTCACTGGGCGGCCCGTAGGGGGTCTCCACCCGGACCTCGGTCACCTCGTCGAGGAAGGAGTAGAAGCCCGAGCCACCGATCACACCGATCTCTGCGTTCGCCATCCGATCACAGTAGCCGCAGCCGCACGGGTCGCACGCGAAGGACCCCGACCGTGAAAACGGCGGGGTCCCGGCGGAGGCACAACTGGGATGCCAGAAGGATCAGGCGGCGGAAGAGCCGCCACTGGAGCCGCTCGACGATCCGGCGCTCGCGCTGGATCCGGAGCCCGACCCGGTGCTCGAACCACCCGAGGAGGAACTGGAGCCGGAGGACGAGGACGCGGCGGACGCGCCGGCCTTGGCCTCGGACGACGAGGACGGCTTGGTGGCCGAGGAGCTCGCCGTGGCGGGGGCGCTGCTCGACGACGAGCCGCGGCTGTCGTTGCGATAGAACCCGGAGCCCTTGAAGACAACACCGACCGCGGAGAACACCTTCTTCAGGCGTCCCTCGCAACTCGGGCACACGGTGAGGGCGTCATCGGTGAACTTCTGCACCGCTTCTAGGCCCTCGCCGCACTCGGTGCACTTGTACTGGTAGGTCGGCACTTGCTCCTCCTGGCACTCTCACTCAATGAGTGCTAACGACGCTCCATAGTGACGTATTCCGCGCGATCAGTCCACTGTCACCGGCACGCGGTGACTCATCCCACGTGCGGCGACCAGCCCCGAAGCCTTCGGGGAGAGCCGCGAACGCAGCGCCAGCAGGACGACCAGAGCCAGTGCGGTGCCCGCCAGCGGCACCACGAATCCGGCGCTCGCGCCGAAGGTGTCGGCCAGCTGCCCGGCGGCGGTGACCGCCGCGGCCTGGCCGAGCGCCACGGCGCCCGTCAGCCAGGTGAACGCCTCGGTACGGGCCGACGCGGGCACCAGCGAGTCGACCAGCGTGTAGCCCGTGATCAGCGCGGGCGCGATGCAGAGCCCCACCAGCAGGCCGAGGCCGGCGAGCAGGGGCACCGAGTGCACGGCCCAGAGAACGGAGGTGGCCAGGGTCAGCGCGACATAGCCGAACAGCAGCCTTTGCCGGGGCCCGATCTTCCAGGCGAGGGTGCCGCACACGATACCGGCGAGCATGTTGCCCGCCGCGAAGATCCCGTACAGCAGACCGTTCACGCCGGGGTTGCCCATCTCCTCGGCGAAGGCAGTGAGGGAGACCTGCATGCCACCGAAGACCGAACCGATTCCCAGGAAGGCCACCACGAGCACCTTCACCCCGGGCACGGACAGCGCGGACCCGCGCCGCTCGGCGGGGACGTCCGTACCGCCCTGGTGGCGGGGGCGGGGCAGGCCGCTCCGTTGCGCGGCGAAGAGGAGACCGCCGACCAGCGTCAGCGCGGCCTCGGCGAGCAGCCCCGCCGCCGGGTGCACCCCGGCACACAGCGCCGTCGCGAGCACCGGCCCGATGACGAAGGTGAACTCGTCCGTCACGGATTCGAAGGCCGCCGCCGTGGGGAGCAGTGATGACCGGTGGCCGGATCCGTCGCCCAGCACCGTCGCCCAGCGCGACCGGACCATGGGGCCGATCTGCGGGACGGAGGCACCCGTCGGTACGGCGGCGGCGAACAGCGCCCACAGCGGGGCACCGCCCAGCGCGAGCGCGACCAGGGTGCCCACGGACACCGTGTGCAGCAGCACGCCCGGTACCAGCACGGCGCGCTGCCCGAACCGGTCGGCGAGCCGGCCGCCCTGCGGGGCGCACAGCGCCATGGAGACGCCGGTGACCGCCGCGACCGCGCCCGCGCTGCCGTACGAGCCGGTGGTGTGCTGGACGAGGAGCACGATGCCGATCGTCAGCATCGCGAAGGGCTGTCTGGCGGCGAACCCGGGGAGCAGGAACGACCGGACGCCGGGGGTGCGCAGCAGCCGTCCGTATCCGGGGCGGGGCGCTTCCCGGGTGGGGTTCTGGTTGACGTCGGCCTTATCGGCCTTGCTGACCGTGTTGCGGGACACGGCCTTGCCTTTCCGCCGCCTGGTAGCGCGTCCCGGGGTTCCGGGCAGGGCCGAGAGCTGTCCTCTTGCGCGGAACTGCGGTAGATGCCGGGGTCCACTGAAGGGAGCGCCACGGCCGCCATACGGGTCGCGCCAGCACTGCGTCAGGCAGAGTTGGTTCGATCAAGTGCGCCTTTATCGTACAGGCACAGAAGCGCATCCGGCCTGGGAAAGAGCGAGCGTGGTGGACCCCCGCCTCCGATCAGGAGAGCTTTCCGCCGACGCCCACGCTCCGGCCCCTCCCTCTGCCCGTGCCGAGCCAGTCGGCCAGCTTGCCGCCCTGCGCCACCGCGCGCAGCCGCCGCTCGGCCGCGTCCCGTACCGGATCCGTCGCCACCACCAGCAGTTCGTCCCCGCGGCGCAGCACGGTCGCGGGCAGGGGGACGAAGCTCTTGTCGTCCCGTACGACCAGGGTCACGGCGGACCCCGCGGGAAGCCGCAGTTCCGCGACCTCCACGCCGTGCATCTTGGACCCTTCGGGGATGGCCACGGAGAGGAGATGCCCGCGCAGTCGTTCCAGCGGCGCCGACTCGATGCCCAGATCGGCGGCGTCGGAGGAGGAGCCGAGTTTCAGGGCCTTCGCCAGCCAGGGCAGGGTCGGCCCCTGGATCAGGGTGTAGACCACGACCAGGAGGAAGACGATATTGAAGATCCGCAGGCTGCCCTCGACCCCGGAGACCATCGGGATGGTCGCCAGGATGATGGGCACCGCGCCGCGCAGCCCGGCCCAGGACATCAGCGCCTGTTCCTGCCACGGGATACGGAACGGCAGCAGGCTGACCAGGACCGCCAGCGGCCTGGCCACCACGGTCAGGACGAGTCCGACGATCAGCGCGGGCAGGAAGTCGTCGCCCAGCTGATGCGGGGTCACCAGCAGTCCGAGCAGGACGAACATGCCGATCTGCGCGATCCAGCCCAGCCCTTCCGCGAACCCGCGGTTGGCCGGGGCGTGCGGCAGTTTGGAGTTCCCGAGGATCATCGAGGCGAGATAGACGGCGAGGAAGCCACTGCCGTGGGCGGTGGCGCCGATCGCGTACGCGGCGACGGCGATGGCCATCACCGCGATCGGATAGAGCCCGGAGGCGGGCAGGGCGACCCGGCGCAGTCCGAAGGCGCCCGCCCAGCCGACGGCGAGCCCGACGCAGGCGCCGATCGCCAGCTCCAGCGCGATCTCGCCGAGCAGCAGGTACCAGTGCTCGACCGGGCCGGACGCGGAGAGCGCGACCACCATGATCACCACGGGGGCGTCATTGAACCCGGACTCGGCCTCCAGCGCGCCGGTGACCCGGGACGGCAGCGGCACCTTGCGCAGAACGGAGAAGACCGCGGCGGCGTCCGTCGAGGAGACGACCGCACCGATGATCAGCGCCTGCCGCCAGTCCAGACCGATCAGATAGTGCGCGGCGGTGGCCGTCACGCCCACGCTCACCGCGACGCCGACCGTCGACAGCACGGCCGCCGCGGGCAGCGTCGGCCGCACTTCCTTCCACTTGGTGCCCAGACCGCCCTCGGCCAGGATCACCACCAGTGCGGCATAGCCGATGACCTGGGTGAGTTCGACGTTGTCGAACTTGACGTGGAAGAGACCGTCCTGCCCTATGACGACCCCGATACCGAGGTAGAGCAGCAGGCTGGGGAGGCCGCTGCGCGACGAGATCCGGACAGCGGCGACCGCGATCAGCAGGACGAGGGAGCTGATCAGCAGAAGTTCATTGAGATGGTGGACAGTCAGCGGCCGATCCTTCCCCTCGCGCGCGTCCCGGATCGCTTCTCCGGTAGCCGGTACTTCATTACCTTACCTAATCTTTAACGCTTCCTTGACGCTTTCGAGTGCCAGTACGAGACGAACTTCCGGCTGAACTGCGGCCCGAGCCACGACTTATGGGCGCTCTCCGGTGCGGAGGCGATGTGATTTCCGTCGCGATCAAGGTGCGAATCGGCCCATAAAGCCCGGTGTGATTCGCGATGTGATCGTCTGGTGAGTCGTACTGCATGACTCCGCGTCCGGCGCGGTGAAGTGCTGCGCCTATGGTTGCTCCAGCATTCCAGGACCACCCTGCCCCTCGAAGGACAGCGATGCCCGCCAATACAGCCCCCCCTTCCGGCAAAAAGAAGGGGCGACGCGCCCGTCTGATCGTGATCGTCCTGGTGCTGGCGCTCGTCGCGGGTGTCGGATACGGCGCGTACTGGGGCGTCAGCACCGTCCGCGCCTCCTTCCCCCAGACCACGGGGACGATCAAACTCGCGGGCCTGTCGGGCTCCGTGGAGGTCCGGCGCGACAGTTACGGAATCCCGCAGATCTACGCGGACACCGACCAGGACCTGTTCCGCGCCCAGGGCTTCGTCCAGGCGCAGGACCGCTTCTGGGAGATGGACGTCCGCCGCCATCTCACCGCCGGGCGTCTCTCCGAGATGTTCGGGAAGGGACAGGTCAAGACCGACACCTTCCTGCGCACCCTGGACTGGCGCGGAGTCGCGCAGAAGGAGTACGACACCCAGCTCTCGGCGGAGACCAAGAAGAACCTCCAGGCGTACGCGGACGGGGTGAACGCCTACCTCGACGGCCGTGACGGCAAGGACATCTCCGTCGAGTACGCCGCGCTGAAGCTCACGAACGACTACAAGCCCGAGAAGTGGAGCCCGGTCGACTCCGTGGCCTGGCTCAAGGCGATGGCCTGGGACCTGCGCGGCAACATGCAGGACGAGATCGACCGTTCGCTGATGACCAGCCGGCTCAGCCAGAAGCAGATCGACGAGCTGTATCCGTCGTATTCGTACAGCCGTAACCAGCCCATCGTCAGCGCGGGCGGGATAGACCCGGCCTCCGGCAAGTACGACCCGGCCGCGGAGCCCACCAGCGAGTTCCCGGGCGACACGAGCGGCGACACCGGCACGGGCGACACGACGGAGCAGGGCCAGGGCACGAACCCGAGCACGGACGTGGGCACAGGCGACGGAACAGGCACAGGCACAGGCACCGGTACGGGCCTCGGCACCGGAACGGGTACCGGCACCGGCACAGGCACCAACGTCGGTTACACGGCCTCCGAAGCCACCGAGGGGCTGGCCTCCCAGCTCACCGCTCTCACCAGCACCCTGGACGAGATGCCCGCCCTGCTCGGTCCGAGCGGCAGCGGCATCGGCTCCAACTCCTGGGTCGTAGCCGGCCGGTACACGACCACGGACAAGCCCCTCCTCGCCAACGACCCGCACCTCGCGCCCCAGCTGCCCTCGCTCTGGTACCAGATGGGCCTGCACTGCCGGACGGTCTCGGCGGCCTGCAAGTACGACGTCGCCGGCTACACCTTCTCCGGGATGCCCGGCGTGATCATCGGTCACAACCAGAACATCTCCTGGGGCTTCACCAACCTCGGCGCCGACGTGACCGACCTCTACCTGGAGAAGGTCAGCGGCGACACCTACCTGTACGGCGACAAGGAAGTGAAGTTCAAGACCCGCGAAGAGACCATCAAGGTCGCGGGCGGCGCCAGCCGGAAGATCACCGTCCGCTCCACCGGGCACGGCCCGGTGGTCTCCGACCGCGACAGCGAGCTGAAGAAGGTCGGCGAGAAGGCCCCGGTCGGCGATGTCGCCCCGGACCGCGGCGACGGTTACGCCGTATCGCTCCAGTGGACCGCGCTCGAACCCGGCAAGTCCATGGACGCCGTCTTCGAGATCAACAGGGCCGCGGACTTCGACCAGTTCCGCAAGGGCGCCGAGCACTTCGAGGTCCCCTCGCAGAACCTCATCTACGCCGACACCAAGGGCAACATCGGCTACCAGGCGCCCGGGAAGATCCCGGTCCGCTCCAAGGGCTTCGACGGCCGGACCCCGGCCCCCGGCTGGGACCCCGCGTACAAGTGGGACCGGTACATCCCCTTCGACGAGCTGCCGTACGAGTACAACCCGAAGCGCGGCTACATCGTCACCGCCAACCAGGCGGTCATCGACGCCAAGAAGTACCCGTACACGCTGACCGAGGACTGGGGCTACGGCGCCCGCAGCCAGCGGATCGTCGACCTGATCGATTCGAAGATCAAGGACGGCGGGAAGATCTCGACCGAGGACATGGGGTCCATGCAGATGGACAACAGCAGCCAGATCGCCAAGCTGCTGATGCCCTATCTGCTGAAGGCGGACATCACCGAGCCGTCCGTCCGCGAGGCCCAGAAGCTCCTCGAAGGCTGGGACTACACCCAGGAAGCCGATTCGGGCGCCGCCGCCTACTTCAACGCGGTCTGGCGCAACATCCTCATGCTGGCCTTCGGCGACAAGCTCCCCAAGGAGCTGCGGGTCAAGGGCGAGTGCCTCAACGTCCGGCCGGCCAACGGCTCAGGACCGGTGGACGACAACCAGAGGCTGGTGCGCGAATGCGGCCAGCGCGCCCCCGACCAGGCCCAGCCGGACGGCGGGGACCGCTGGATCCAGGTCGTGCAGAACATCATCAAGGACGAGAACAGCCCCTGGTGGAGCTCCCCGGCCACCCGCAAGGACGAAGCCACCAAGACCCGTGACCAGCTCTTCGCGCGCGCCATGCAGGACGCGCGCTGGGAGCTGACCGCCAAGCTCGGCAAGGACGTCTCCAGCTGGAGCTGGGGCCGCCTCCACCAGCTCCAGCTGGAGAACCAGACCCTCGGCACCAGCGGCCCCGGCATCCTCAAGCAGATGCTCAACCGCGGCCCGTGGAACCTGGGCGGCGGCGAGGCCACGGTCAACGCGACGGGCTGGAACGCGGCGGGCGGCTACCACGTCGTCTGGGTGCCGTCGATGCGGATGGTCGTCAACGTCGGCGACTGGGACAAGTCCCGCTGGATCAACCTCACCGGCGCCTCCGGACACGCCTACAGCGCGCACTACACCGACCAGACGGACAAGTGGGCCAATGGTGAGCTGCTCGACTGGTCCTTCGGCGACGCCGCGGTGAAACGCTCCACGACGGACACGCTGACGCTGACGAAGTAGCCCGCGGCAAGACCGCGGCAGACCGAAGCAAGCGCTACACGAAGCGCGTGACGCCCTCGGGTGTCACCACCGCCCGCACGGGGTGGTCGTGCGGTTCCTCCGGGACCCGCGCGACCACCTCGTTCGCGTACAGCAGCACCACCAGCGCCGGCGTCGCGCCCGCCGCCGACAGCCGCGCCAGGACGCGGTCGTACGAGCCGCCGCCGCGCCCCAGCCGCATCCCCCGCGCGTCGACCGCGAGACCGGGCAGCAGGACCGTACGCGCCGTCAGGACGGCGTCCGGGCCCTGCCGCGCCCCGGCGGGCTCCAGCAGGCCGCGTGCGGCGCGTACGAGCCGTTCGGCGCCCTCGTACTCCGCCCAGTCCAGGTCGTTGTCCGCGAGCAGCACCGGCAGCAGCACCCGCGTCCCCCGCGCGCGCAGCGCGTCGAGCAGCGCGCGCGTGCCCGGCTCCCGCCCGACCGACACATAGGCGGCGACCGTGGCGGCGCCGGCGAGCTCCGGCAGTTCCAGTGCCCGCCGGGTGAGAACCGATCCGGCGTTTCGCGCGTCTTCATCGGACAGCAGGGCTCTCGCCGCGAGGAGTTCACGGCGTATGGCAGCCTTGGCGGACGTGTCCTGGCTCACTTCACGGCCCACTTTCTGACTGGTCCTGGCTCAATTCAGGCTGACAGAGTGTCGCAAACCTCACACATGAGAGTTTATGAGCCGAAAGTTAACCGGAGTATCATCTTCCGCCCATTCCTGATGGATAGGGTTCGTCGTATGACTCACTCGCCCTCCAGGATCACCAAGGCTGTCATCCCCGCCGCAGGCCTCGGCACCCGGTTCCTGCCCGCCACCAAGGCCACTCCCAAAGAGATGCTGCCGGTCGTCGACAAGCCGGCGATCCAGTACGTGGTCGAGGAGGCGGTGGCCGCCGGTCTCTCCGACGTCCTCATGGTCACCGGCCGCAACAAGCGCCCTCTTGAGGACCACTTCGACCGGAACTACGAGCTGGAGCAGGCGCTCACGCTCAAGGGCGACACCGAACGGCTCGCCAAGGTCCAGGAGTCCAGTGACCTCGCCACCATGCACTACGTGCGTCAGGGCGACCCCCGGGGCCTCGGCCACGCCGTGCTGTGCGCCGCCCCGCACGTCGGACAGGAGCCCTTCGCGGTCCTGCTCGGTGACGACCTGATCGACCCGCGCGACCCGCTGCTGGCCCGTATGGTCGAGATCCAGGAGCGCGAGGGCGGCAGCGTCATCGCCCTCATGGAGGTCGACCCGGCGCAGATCCACCTCTACGGATGCGCCGCCGTCGAGCCCACCGCCGACGCGGACGTCGTCAAGGTCCACGACCTCGTCGAGAAGCCCGATCCCGCCGACGCGCCCAGCAACTACGCCATCATCGGCCGCTACGTGCTGGACCCCGCCGTCTTCGAGATACTGCGCAGGACCGAGCCCGGCCGCGGTGGCGAGATCCAGCTGACCGACGCGCTCCAGCAGCTCTCGGCGGACGAGAAGGTCGGCGGGCCCGTCCACGGCGTCATTTTCAAGGGCCGCCGCTATGACACCGGGGACCGCGGCGACTATCTGCGTGCCATTGTCAGACTCGCATGCGAACGTGAAGACCTGGGCCCGGACTTCCGGACCTGGCTCCGCGGTTACGTCAGCGAGGAGATGTAGCACTTGAGCAGCACGGCAGAACCGGCACCGGACCCGGCGGCAGCGGCACCGGCGGCGACAGTGGCAGCGGCGGCAGGGCCCGGCCGGCTCTGGACGGTGGACGAGCACCTGGCGGACATCCTCGCGGCCGTCCGCCCGCTCGACCCCATCGAGCTGCAACTGCCCGACGCCCAGGGCTGCGTCCTCGTCGAGGACGTCACGGTGCCGGTCGCCCTGCCGCCGTTCGACAACAGCTCCATGGACGGCTACGCGGTCAGGACGGCCGATCTCGCGGGCGCCACCGAGGAGTTCCCGGCCGTGCTGACCGTCATCGGCGATGTCGCGGCCGGCAGCGGCGCCCTGCCGGAGGTCGGCCCCGGGCAGGCGGCCCGCATCATGACCGGCGCGCCGCTCCCGCCCGGCGCCGAGGCCGTCGTCCCGGTGGAGTGGACCGACGGCGGCGCGGGCGGTGGCGCGGTCACCTCGATGCGCCCCGCGGGCCCCGGCCGGGACGGCTCCGACGGCGAGGTGCGGGTGTACCGCTCGGCGGAGCCCCGCGCCCATGTCCGCGCGAGCGGCAGCGACGTACGCGCCGGCGACCTGGCCCTGGCGGCCGGTACGGTCCTGGGCCCGCCCCAGATCGGTCTGCTGGCCGCCATCGGCCGCGACAGGGTGCGGGTCCACCCGCGCCCGCGCGTGGTCGTGCTCTCCACCGGCAGCGAGCTGGTCCAGCCCGGCGAGCCGCTGGGCGCCGGCCAGATCTACGACTCCAACAGCTTCGCCCTCACCGCCGCCGCCCGGGACGCCGGCGCCATCGCCTACCGCGTCGGCGCCGTCACCGACGACGCGGACACCCTCCGCGCCACCATCGAGGACCAGCTGATCCGCGCCGACATGGTCGTCACCACGGGCGGCGTCAGCGTCGGGGCGTACGACGTCGTCAAGGAGGCGCTCTCGTCCGTCGGGGACGAGGACGAGGCGGGCAGCGGCATCGACTTCCGTACGCTCGCGATGCAGCCCGGCAAGCCGCAGGGCTTTGGCTCGATCGGCCCCGAACACACCCCGCTGCTCGCGCTCCCGGGCAACCCGGTGTCGTCGTACGTCTCCTTCGAACTGTTCGTACGGCCCGCGATCCGGGCGCTGATGGGCCTGGAGGACGTGCACAGGCCCGTCGTCCGGGCCACCCTCGCGGCCGGCGGCCCGCTGTCGTCCCCGGCGGGCCGGCGGCAGTTCCTGCGCGGCGCGTACGACGCGGAGGCGGGCGCGATCACACCGGTCGGCGGCGCCGGCTCCCACCTGGTGGCCGCCCTCGCCCAGGCCGACGCGCTGATCGTCGTCCCGGAGGAGACCGTCTCCGTGGCGCCCGGCACGGAGGTCGACGTGGTCCTGATCGGCTGAGTACGGCCCGGTGGCGGTACCGTGTCTGCCCACACAGGCCCTGTCGGGCCCGGACCGGGAGCGCCAGCAGCGAATGACCGTGTTTTCCCGGGGGGAGACCCCCGGACCCCAGCAGCCCCCTGAGCCACCCGACGGGCGGGGCGGCGACCGTCTGACGCACCTCGACGGGTCGGGCGCGGCCCGTATGGTCGATGTCTCGGCCAAGGAGATCACCGCGCGCGTGGCGCGCGCGAGCGGCCGGGTGCTTGTCTCGGCCGCCGTCGTGGAGCTGCTCAGGGGCGGGGGAGTGCCCAAGGGGGACGCCCTCGCCACGGCCCGGATCGCGGGCATCATGGGCGCCAAGCGGACCCCCGAACTGATCCCGCTCTGCCACCCGCTGGCGGTATCCGGCGTGACGGTCGACCTCCGGGTCGCGGACGACGCCGTCGAGATCCTGGCGACGGTGAAGACCACCGACCGTACGGGCGTCGAGATGGAGGCGCTGACCGCCGTGTCGGTCGCCGCGCTGACGGTCGTCGACATGGTGAAGGCGGTCGACAAGGGCGCGGTCATCACGGACGTACGGGTCGAGGAGAAGACCGGCGGCAAGTCCGGCACGTGGACGCGCCCGGAGACGGCGGGGGACACGGCGGGGGGCGCGGCATGAGCACGCCACCCGCGAGGGACGGCGCCGGCCACAGACCGCCGGCCACCGGTACGAGCGCCGGGCCCGGCGCGGGCGCCGCGCCGGCTCCGCACCGCCGCGCCCTGGTGATCACCGCGTCCCAGCGCGCCGCGGCCGGCGTCTACGCCGACACCGGCGGCCCGATCCTCGCCGCCGGCCTGGCCGCGCTCGGCTTCGCGGTCGACGGGCCGACGGTCGTCCCCGACGGCGATCCGGTCGAACGGGCGCTGCGCGAGGGCGTGGCAGCCGCGTACGACGTGATCCTGACCACCGGCGGCACCGGCCTCTCGCCCACGGACCGCACCCCCGAGGCCACCCGGCGCGTGCTCGACCAGGAGATCCCGGGCATCCCCGAGGCGATCCGCGCGCAGGGCACCGCCAAGGTCCCCACCGCCGCGCTCTCCCGGGGCCTGGCCGGCGTGGCAGGACGGACGCTGATCGTGAACCTGCCGGGCTCGGCCGGCGGCGTACGCGACGGCCTCGCCGTCCTCGGCCGGCTGCTCGTGCACGCCGTGGACCAGATCCACGGCGGCGATCACCCGCGTACCGACGGATGACCCCCGCCTGGCCCGCGACCCTGACGTACGGCGATGTCGTCCTGCGCCCGATAAAACTGCGCGACCAGCGCGTCTGGCGCGAGGTGAACCGGCGCAACCGCGACTGGCTGCGCCCGTGGGAAGCGACGATTCCGCCCCCGCCGCCGGGCTCACCGGGCGCGCAGCGCCCCACGTACCGTCAGATGGTCCGGCATCTGCGCGCCGAGGCGCACGCGGGCCGGATGCTGCCGTTCGTCATCGAGTACCAGGGGCGGCTGGTCGGCCAGTTGACGGTCGCAGGGATCACCTGGGGCTCGATGTGCTCGGGGCATGTCGGGTACTGGGTGGACCGCGAGGTGGCGGGGCGCGGGGTCGTGCCGACGGCCGTCGCGCTCGCCGTCGACCACTGCTTCCGGATGGTGGGGCTGCACCGTATCGAGGTCTGCATCCGGCCGGAGAACGGGCCCAGCCGCCGGGTCGTCGACAAGCTCGGCTTCCGTGAGGAGGGGCTGCGCCCGCGCTATCTCCATATCGACGGGGCCTGGCGGGACCATCTCGTCTATGTGCTCACGGCCGAGGAGGTCCCGGAGGGACTGCTCCACCGCTGGCAGCGGACGCGGCCCGGGAACAACCAGAAAATGAAATAAGTGTTCGATATTGGATTCGATATGGTCATAAACTGATCCGAAAGATCATAAAAAAAGTCCGTGATATCAGCTAGATCGTGCGACACACCGGCCCAATTGGCGTATGCCGTCGTGCGAACCCCTCTACGGTGTGAACCGTGAGCAGCAGCGGCCTCATCTACGCAGTCATCGTCGGGGCTTGGGCCGCCTACTTGGTGCCGATGTGGCTCCGCAGGCAGGACGAGCTGAATGAGGCGCGTCCGACGGAACGCTTCAGCACCGCCATCCGGCTGCTGTCCGGAAGGGCGGCCATGGAGCGCCGTTACGCCAGGGAGCTTCAGGGGCGCGCCGAGGAGGCGGGGACCGACGCGGAGCCGGACCGTCACGCGGAGTCGATCAGCTCCGTCGACGTCCGGGCCTTCTCCGCGCCTCGGGAGCACACAGAGGTACGGATGGAGATCCCCGTGGCCCCGGCCCCGCGCCCCGCGGCGCCCCGCGCCGAACCCAAACCCGAACCCGAGCGGCGTGAGACGCGCGAGGCGCGTCAGCGTAGTGAGCGGCGCGACCGGCGTGACCGGCGCGAGCGCCGTGAGCGCCCCACCGGCGCATCGGCGGAACGCGCCCGGCGCGCGCAGCGCTCGCAGGTCCTGGCGCGCCGCCGCCGTACCACCGTGGTCCTCTTCCTCGCCTTCACGCTCGGCGCCGTCGTCGCCGCGGTCGGCGGCCTCGGCTTCCTCTGGGCGCCCGCGGTGCCGGCCGTCCTGCTGAGCACGTACATCGTGCATCTGCGCGGCCAGGAGCGGCGCCGCTTCGCGTTCACCATGGACCGGCGCAGGGCCGAGGCCGCGGCCCAGCGCCTGCGCGAGAACCGCCCCCGCCGCCACCAGCCCGCCGCGTCGGCGGCGGCCGGCGAGCCCGCAGAGGAACCCGACCCCGTCCCGGGCCCCGCGCCCGAGCCCGTCGCCACGGTCTCCCCGCAGGAGGCCGGCCGCCGGGCCCTGGTCGAGCAGACCGACCACGCGGAGTGGGTCGACCAGCAGCGCGAACGCGGCCCGGCCCGCGGCGACAGCTGGGAACCCGTCCCGGTCCCCCTCCCCACCTACGTCACGGCCCCGGTCGCCCCCCGCGCCACCGGCGGCGTGGACGTCACCGACCCGGAGACCTGGAGCGCGGCCCGCTCCTCCACGGCGGAACCCGCCCCGGAACCGGCTCCCCCGGCCGCGGCCCCCCCGCCCCCGCGCCGCCACCGCGACCGCGGCCGTACCCCCCTCTTCGACCAGTACGACGACACCACCCGCCCCCGCGCCGCCAACGAATGACCCCGCCCCCGCCCGGAGGCCCCACCCCGCCCGTGACCAGCGCCCAACGGATTTCCGAGCACGGCCCCGAGGGTGCTAAAGTTTCACTCGTTGCAAGGGCCTGTGGCGCAGACTGGTAGCGCACCTCGTTCGCATCGAGGGGGTCAGGGGTTCAAATCCCCTCAGGTCCACAACAGCAACAAAACAAAGTCCCGCCCGGTCATTTGATCGGGCGGGACTTTGTCGTTTCCGGCTCACGGCTCACCGGATGCCGCGGGCGCGTCGGAAGGCGCGGCTGACGGCGACGGCCGGGCCGTGTGCGGTGCCCGGTGTCCTTGCTGGTCGGCGGCGTGTCGCCATACGTGTTGACGGTGCGGGGCGCGCCGAATCCGAACAGAGCCCCCCGGGGATAGTCAGATGTCGGGGCTGGTCAAGTCGACTGAGGTGCAGGGGGAGTTGAGGGCGGTACGCAGTTCCCTCAGGGCCGTCACCGGCAGGCCCCGCGCCGTGCCCTCGGTGATCCACGCGTCGAGCATGTCCCGGGTCTGCCCGCCCACCTTGGTGAAGTGCGTCCGCAGGTAGCGGGGCAGGTCGAACGGGGCCAGTACGGGCAGGACCCGCAGGACCAGTCCCGCGGCCAGGGCCGGGACGTGCGGGCGCGGGCGTGGGCGGTGGAGGAGCGCGGCGGTCACGGTGACCGCCTCGCGGGTGGCCGCGGCCGGTGTGGTCAGGTGGGCGCGGAGCGCGGGCAGGGACCAGTCCGCGGCTTCCAGGGCGGCGATGTACGGGATCATCCGCGCGGCGCCCAGTTCGGCCGCGCCGGGGCGCCGGGCGCGCCGTACCCGTACGCCCGCCGCTCGCAGCGCCGTGATGACGGGGCGGACGCGGTCGTCCGTGCCGTGGACCGTGTGCGCGGTGCCGGGCGGCAGCCAGTACGCGATGCCCGCCGGTGTCCGGTGGGCGAGGACGGACGGGACCAGCTGGACGATCCGCTCGGCCGGCCAGATCTCGGTGAGGGCGGGCAGATCGCGCGGGTCCTGGCCGATGGTGACGATGGTCGCGGTGCCGGTGCCGGTGCCGGTGCTTGCGCCTGTGTCGATGCGGTCGCGGAGGGCGCGTACCCACGGCTCGTGCAGGGCGGGGGAGGGCACGCACAGCCACACCGCGTCCCAGGCGCCGTCCGCCGGTCCGTCCGCCGGGCCGGCCGGACGCAGTTGTCCGGGCACCGGGCGGCCGAACCTCCGCAGCCGGAACAGCGTCCTGGCGTCCCCGCTGTCCCTGCCCTGTCTCCCCTCGTACGTCACGGACGCGCCGCCCTCGGTGAGCCAGAGGCCGAAGACCTGCCCCAGGGCTCCGGCGCCGACCATCAGAATTCTCATGTGAGCATCTTATATTCATTACGGAAAAGGGGGTTGGATTCATAAAGGGGCGAAGTCGCCTTGGTGGTAACCCGGTCGGGTGAACGGGGCTCACGGATATACGGCGCGGGCCAGTACTGTGCCGAAGTATGACCACTACCAACACCG
The DNA here is from genome assembly GCF_040701725.1 of Streptomyces sp. NPDC093109. Lineage (NCBI taxonomy): Bacteria > Bacillati > Actinomycetota > Actinomycetes > Kitasatosporales > Streptomycetaceae > Streptomyces > Streptomyces sp. NPDC093109. The sequence goes on along the minus strand of NZ_JBFBEZ010000017.1, from coordinate 145,791 downwards.
CGTCGAACAGCGCCCAGTACATCTCTCAATTGGGCACTCTCTCGGTGATTCCCTGGACCAGTGACCCCACCGACAGCGAACGCAACTCGCCTTATCTGCTCGCCTATTCGCTCGGTGACGGCCGCGGCGGCCCCGGGATCGTCGAGGAGACCATGCGCGCGGTCCTCGGCGAGGTCGGACTGCGGCCCGGCGAGGTGGTCGATCTCACGGAGTCGCCCGGCGGTGTCTCGGTCAAGCTGCTCGTGGAGGCGGGCCGGGCCGTGCTGACCATGCCGTATCTGAACGCGCAGTGCGCCGTACCCCCGGAGTGGGAGCAGGACGCCCGCGAGACCGGGAAGGTCTACTTCGTGGTCGCCACCCGGCCGTGGGCCGAGGGGGTCCCGGGCCGCCCGGTCGACGAGGAGCGGCTGCGGGCCTTCGCCGGTGACCCGGAGATGCTCGCCGCCGCCGCGCACTGCCTGGTGCCCGTACGCAGCCTCCGCGGCTGAGGCGGGCGCGGGCGCGGTAGCAGGACCGGGACGGACGACGGGACGGGACGGGAACAGGACATGGCAACCACCCTGACGCAGGACGCGACGGCTCAGGACGGCGCCGGCGGCGCCGATGGCGGCGGAGTACGCGGCGACAGCCGGGCGCTGGCGCTGCTGCTGGTGATCACGGGCGCGGCGGGGGCGCTGGCGGCGTGGGTCATCACCATCGACAAGTTCAAACTGCTGGAGGACCCGGGGTTCACGCCGGGGTGCAGTCTGAATCCGGTGGTCTCGTGCGGCAACATCATGAAGAGCGAGCAGGCGTCGGTCTTCGGCTTCCCGAACCCGATGCTGGGGCTCGTCACGTACGCGGTGGTGATCTGCGCCGGGATGGGGCTGCTGGCCGGGGCGCGTTACCGGCCGTGGTTCTGGCTGGGGTTGAACGCCGGAATGCTGTTCGGGGTCGTGTTCTGCACCTGGCTCCAGTACCAGTCGCTGTACCGCATCAGCTCGCTCTGTCTCTGGTGCAGTCTGGCCTGGGCCGGGACCATCGTCATGTTCTGGTACGTCACTTCGCGCAACGTACGGGCCGGGCTGCTGCCCGCGCCGGCCGCCGTGCGCGGTCTCCTCGGGGAGTTCACCTGGGTGCTGCCGGTGCTGCACATCGGCATCATCGGGATGCTCATCCTGACCCGGTGGTGGGACTTCTGGACCGGCTGACCGGTCCGTCCCGTCGGGGTCTACGCCCTCTCCGCCCCTCTCGGCTCTCTCCTCGGCCGTGAGGGGCGGCGGCTGTTCCGGGCGCGGTGCGGGCGCGGTGCGGGTGTGGTGCGGTCGCGGTACGGGCAGGCGCTACTTCCCGAGCGGCATGCCGCCGAGGAGCTTGCCGCCGCCGCTGCCGCCCTGCCGGGGCTTGTTGAGCTCCTTCGTCACCTGGTTCACCGCGTGCAGGACGGAGCCCGGCCGCTCGGTGTCCAGCGCGTTGCTGTGCAGCGGGTTGGGGTCGCGCAGGCCCTCGGCCAGGATCTCCTCGACGCCGCCGTTCAGGCTGAGCGAGGTCGTGGGAGCCGGCCCTGCGGCGGGCGCGGGGGCGGCGGCCAGGGCCGGGGTGGCGGCTCCGGCCAGCGCCAGTACGGAACCGGCGGCGGCGACAACAGTGGCGGTGATCTTGGTGGGCTTCATTCCCGAATCCTTCTCTGGTGATTCCGCGATCCCCGTACGGCGCAACTCACTTCTCGCGCAGGGGCTTTAGGGGCGCCCGTCCTTTTTCGGTGGGCGGCCCCGCTATCGTTAACGACTTTTCGGCGCGGCGGAAACGGTCAATGAGGGGGTCGAGGGGGCAGTGAAGCGGTCTGTGAAGCGGTCGGTACGCGGAAGAGCCGCCCTGCCCGGAAGGGAAGGACGGCTCCTCGGTACGACAATCGGCTTGCGAAGTCGTCAGTTGCTGAGTGGTCAGCTGTTGACGCAGGTGTTCCCGAACGCCGGGTTCAGGATGCCGATGACGTCGATCGTGTTGCCGCACAGGTTGATCGGGACGTGCAGCGGGATCTGGATGACGTTGCCGGAGAGGACGCCCGGGGAGCCGACGGCCGCGGCCTGCGCGTCGGAGTCGGCGAAGGCGGCGCCGGAGGCACCGGCAACGGCGGCGGCGGCCGCGGCGGAGAGAACGACGGCCTTGGCGATACGCGACATGGGGAAAGGCTCCTCGGTCGTATGAAGATGACGTAAGCGCCGGGCGCGATTGCCCGACTCATGCATCAACGCCGAGGACCCCCGGAGGTTGCGGGCCCGAACGGGTGAATCGATGTTCGGTGCACTGCTCGTGGGGGTTGGCTGGGGGCCGCGGGGTTCGCCGGGGCGGGATTCTCCGGTCACCCCTTCATATACGTGCAACTGTACGTTCAGCAGCTTTCAGCGCGTCTGGCGTGATTTTCAGTCCGCGCTCTGTAATGGTGCGTTCTGGTTTCGGACTTGGAGGCGGAGCGCCCGTATGCGGAATTCTGCGGTTCTTGTTGTGAAGCGTGGAGTGCTGTGCGGTCTGGCCGTACTCGCGCTGTCCGCGGCGGTGTATCCACCGGCATACCCATCGGCGGCCGATCCATACGTCGCTCCGCGCGCCGATGCGAAGGAAGAGCCCCGAATTCCGTTCGCCGCCCGCTGGTACGCCGTACAGCACGGCGGGATCGTACGGACAGCCAATGCGGCCATCAGCTGCCGGGCCGGGGAAAGCGCCCGCGCGTCGGCCTGTGCGACCGCGCGGGCCGGCGGGAACGCGGCCAATCAGCAATTCGACATGTTCTATTCGGATGTCGACAACGATCCCAACACCTACAACTCGACCCGCGCCGAACTGCGGCTGCCCGACCGCGCCCGGGTCGGCTACGCGCGGCTCTACTGGGGCGGCAATCTGCTGGTCGGCGAGCAGAAGCCGGCCGCGGACAACGGCCGGGTGCTGATCGCCGAGCCGGGCGGTCAGTACAAGGAGGTGCTGGCCGACACCGTGATCGGCCACCGGATCGCCGGCGGGGCCGACGCCTACCAGGCGTCCGCGGACGTGACGGCGCTCGTCAAGGACAGCGGTCCCGGGATGTACACGGTGGCGCAGCTCAATGTCGCCATGGGGCGTTCCGAGGCGGGTGCCTGGGGCGGCTGGACGCTGGTCGTCGCCTACAAGAAGGACGACGATCCGCTGCGGCACCTGGCGATCTGGGACGGTTTCGAGCTGCTCGACGCGCACCACGAGGAAGAGCGCGTCGACCTGGGCGAACTGCCCGTTCCCGAACGCGCCTCCGGGCGGCTGGGAGTTGTCGCGTACGACGGCGACCGCGGCGTCACCGGGGACACGCTCGCCGTGGAGACGGGGAAGGGGAAAGGCGTTCTTCTCGGCAATAAAGATAACCCTTCCGATGATGTGATGAATTCCAGTATCACGGACTTCGATTCACCTGTGATGAAGCGCGAGCCCGACTACGCGAACACCCTTGGGTATGACTCCGACGTTTTCGACCTGCGTGGTGCGCTGGCATCCGGCGCCGACCGGCTTAGCGTTCGATTCGGCACCGAGCGTGACTCCTTCTGGATCGGTGCGTTTTTCGTAGAGGCCGACGCGCAGTTCTGAGCGCTCCTGGCGCACGGTGCGCTCCGCGCCTCGATTTCCGTTGTCCACGAGTGGAAAGAGTTGCGCGTGCAGCCAGAACGGCACCGGCCAGGGACCGGCTTCACCGCGCTCCATCTCGTCCAGCCGGTCGACGGCGGAGTCGCCCAAGTGGTCCTGGATCTGGTCGCGGCACAAGTCGCCGCAGGGGTACAGGCGGTCGTCGGCTGCCCGGCCGAAGGCCCGCTCGCCGCCGCCGCGGCACGCCGGGGCGCCGAGGTCCACGTCTGGCGGGCGACGCGCGCCCCGGGGCCCGCGCTGGTGCGGGAGGTCGCGGACGCGGCACGGCTCGTCCGGCTCGTACGGCCCGATCTGGTCCACGCCCACAGCGCGAAGGCCGGACTCGCCGGCCGGCTGGCCGTGAGGGGCCGCGTCCCGACCGTCTTCCAGCCGCACGCCTGGTCGTTCGAGGCGGTCGGCGGGGTGACCGCGCGGCTCGCCGGGCGCTGGGAGCGGTGGGCGGTCCGGTGGACCGACCGGATCGTGTGCGTCAGCGACGCCGAGCGGCGCACCGGCGAGCGGGCGGGCATCGAGGCCGCGTGGTCCGTCGTCCGCAACGGCGTCGAGGTCGAGCGGTTCGGTGCCGGGGGAGGGACCGGAGAAGGCGCCGTTCCGGCCGCTCTGCCGCCGCTCACCGGCATCGAGCCCGACGCCCCCCTCGTCGTCTGCGTCGGCAGGCTCTGCCGCCAGAAGGGCCAGGACGTCCTGCTCCGCGCCTGGCCGTCGGTCGTACGGCGGTTCCCGCGCGCCCGCCTGGTCCTCGTCGGCGACGGGCCCGACGCCGGCGCCCTGCGCGCCGCCGCACCGCCCTCGGTGCTCTTCACCGGCGCCGTACCGGACACCGCGGCCTGGTACCGGGCGGCCGATCTGGTCGTCCTGCCCTCCCGTTGGGAGGGGATGGCGGTGGCACCCCTGGAGGCCATGGCGAGCGGCCGGGCCGTCGTCCTCACCGATGTGGACGGCGCGCGCGAGTCCCTGCCGCCCGGCCGCGAAGCCCTCTGCCTCACCCCGCCCGAGGATCCGGCCGCGCTCGCGGCGGCCATCAGCACGCTGCTCGACGACGGGCCGCTGCGCGAGGCCATCGGCCGCCAGGGGCAGCAGCACGTACTCGACACCCACGACGTGCGGCAGACCGCGCGGGCCATCGCGGACGTGTACCGCGCGGTGGCCGCCGTGCCGCGCCCCGAGCGCAGGGAGCCGATTCCCCAGTGACCACGGAAAGCACCAGCGTTCCTCCGCCGTCCGGGCGTGAGCGGACCGCGACGACCGCACGGCGGCCGGACGGGCCCGCGTCCGCCGGCCGGCAGACCGCCCTGAGCCAGGCGGTACGCGGGCGGACCGCCCCGGGGCGCGTCCCGATCGCACCGCCCCGCGACACCCGTGGCGCCCGCGAACTCCCCGACCGCCTCGCGCCACCGGCCCGCCGCCGGCCGTCGCGCTCCGCGTTCCGCTTCGCCCTGCCGCTGCTCGCGGCGGACGCGCTCGCGGCGCTGCTCTCCACCGCCGTCCTCACCGACGAGCAGCGCGACGCCGTACTGCTGCTCCAGCTCCTCGCCTGCGTGACCGTCCTGAACGCGCTCGCCGGGCTCTACCGGCCCGGTGTCGTCCTCTCGGGCCTCGACCAACTGCCCGCGCTGGCCGCGCGGATCGCGGTCGCCTGGTGCGCGGCGGCCACGGTGTTCGCCGCGCTGTTCCCGGCCAACGCCCTCGGTTTCACCGCCCTGTTGGCCGCCGGCGCCGTACAGCTCGCCGCCGCCTGCACCGGCCGTTCGCTCATCCACACGCGCCGACGCGCGGCGGCCCGCGACCGGCTGCGCTCCGCCCTCGTCGTCGGCACGGGACCGGCCGCGCGGCGGATCACCGCGCTGCTCGCCCAGCACCCGGAGTACGGTCTGCGGCCCGTCGGCGTCGCCTCGCCCGCGGCCCCCGCCCCGGCGGACCCCGCGAAGGACGGCGCCGACACCGCCAAAGAGGGGACGCGTGACAGCGGCGGTGGTGGCGGCGCGGAGGCTCTCGCGCTGCCCGTCCTCACCACCCCCGAGGACATCCACCGCGCCATCATCCAGAACGGCGTCCAGGAAGCCCTGTTCACCGACGGCGGCGACCCCGTCGCCCGGGCCGGCCTGGTCACGCTCTTCCACACGTACGGCTGCGCCACCTGGTTCGTCGGCGCGGGCCCCTGGGACCTCGCCGCCCCGCCCCCCGCCATGGAACGGCACCTGTGGGGGTTCGGCTACCACCGCGTCGAGCCGCCCGCCACCACCCGGCGCCGCCGGGGCGCCCGCGCCAAACGGCTGCTCGACCTGCTGCTCACCGCGCCGGTCCTGGTGGCCGTCTCGCCGCTGCTGCTGCTCTGCGCGCTCGCGGTCAGGCTCGGCGACGGCCCAGGGGTGCTCTTCCGCCAGGAGCGCGTCGGGCAGCACGGCCGCTCGTTCACCCTGCTGAAGTTCCGTACGCTGCGCCCCTCCGACGACCAGGAGTCGGCCACCCGCTGGAACATCGCCAACGACCGCCGTATGAGCCCGGTCGGCAACCTGCTGCGCCGGACCTCCCTGGACGAGCTGCCGCAGCTGTGGAACGTCCTGCGCGGTGACATGAGCCTGGTCGGCCCCCGGCCCGAACGCCCCTACTTCGTCGCCAACTTCAGCAAGACGCACCCCGGCTACGCGGCCCGCCACCGGATGCCCGTCGGTATCACCGGACTGGCGCAGGTCCACGGGCTGCGCGGGGACACCTCCATCGAGGAGCGGTCCCGGTTCGACAACCACTACATCGACCACTGGTCGCTCTGGCAGGACGTGTGCATCATCGTGCGGACCGCCGTGTCCCTCGTCCGGCCGGCGGGCAGCTGATGGCTACGGCTACGGCCACGGATGCGACGGCGACTGCGGCTGCGGTACGCGCGTGGCAGCCCGTGCCCGTACGGACGGTTCCGTGGCGCCGGGCCCTGCCCCTGCTGCCCGCGCTCGCCGTCGTCGTGCTGCTCGCCGTACCGGCCGCGCCCGCGGGGGACGGTACGGCCGGCTCCGGCAGTCCGGCGGACGTGGCGTCCGCGCTGCTCGTCCTGTACTGCCTCGTCCGCGTACTGCGCGACCGGGCCCGCCCGTTGACCCGTACGGCGGCCCTCGTCCTCGGACTCCCGGTGCTCGGTGTGACCGTCGCGGCCCTCACCTCCCAGGACCCGGCGGCGAGCCTGCCCGGGCTGGCGCGCTACCTCCAGATCTTCGTGCTGGTGCCCGCCGCGCTGCTGCTGCTCCTGCGGGACCGCTGGGACTTCCGGCTGCTGGCCGGGTCCGTGGTCGCCGTCGCGCTCGCCCAGGGCGCGGTCGGCGTCGGCCAGTACCTGACCGGCACGGGCGCCTCGTACAAGGGCGAGGACATCCGCGCGGTCGGCACCTTCGGCCCGACCGATGTGATGGGGATGGCCACCGTCGTCGCGTACGGGCTGGTCATCGCGGTCGGCTTCGCAGTCAGCGGGAAGGGAGACGCCGTTGAGGGGACCGGGCGGCGGCCGGGGGCGCGCCTCGCCGCCCTCGGCTGCGCCGGGCTGCTGACCGTCCCGCTCGTCCTCTCCTTCAGCCGCGGCGCCTGGATCGCCACGGCGGTCGCGGTCGCCTGCCAGCTCCTGCTGTCGGGGCCGCGCCGCGCCGCCGTGGCCCTGCTCGCCGCCGGGGCGCTCGGCACCGTGCTCGTCGGCGGGCTCGGCATCGGCTCGCAGCTCGTCACCGAGCGCGTGGACTCCATCGCGCGCGTGGCCGACGCGCCCGACCAGTCCGTCACCGACCGGTACACCATGTGGGCCGCCGCCGCCGACATGTGGCGTACGCGACCGGTCACCGGCGTCGGGCTGAAGGGCTTCCCCGACCACCGCGACAGCCACGCCTCGCTGGCCCTCTCCTCCGGCAGCGACACATCGGGCGCCGGGGCCGCCTTCCAGCGTCAGCCGCTGCTCTCCCCGCACAACATGTATCTGCTGGTGCTCAGCGAACAGGGGCTGCTGGGCGTCCTGGCGCTGGTGGGCAGCTGGGCCGCGCTGCTCCTGCTGGCGCTGCGGCGGCTGCGGCGGCTGCGGCGTTCCCGTACCGGCGGCCGGGCGAAGGGCGGTTGCGGGTTTGCCGTCATGGGGCTGCTGGTCTGGCAGTTGGTGGACTTCGGGTACGCGGACATCGGCGGGCCCTCGACCGTACTGACCGCCGTGATGCTCGGCCTCGCGGCCTGGTGGGCGCTCGGGGCCACGTCGGATCAGGTCACGTCGGACGGGGCCACGCAGGACCAGGTCACACCGGACCAGGTCACATCGGACGGGGTCGCGCGGGACCGGGTCGCATCGGACGGGGCCGCCCGCGTATGACCGATACCCGGCGGTCCGCCCTCCCGGCGCCACCCGTCACCGTCCCCCCTCAGACCCCGCCGCCGGTGGCCGAGAGCGGCACCGGCTCGCTCGTCTCCGGCGCCTCCGGGCGCTTCCTCGCGCGCGCCGCCCTCGTCACCGCCCTGCTGACGGCGGCCGGTGCGGTCCTCGGCCTGGTCAGGGACCAGACCATCGCGCATCTGTACGGTGCCGGGCCCGGCACCGACGCCTTCCTCGTCGCCTGGACCGTCCCCGAGGTCTCCGCCACGCTGCTCATCGAGGACGCCATGGCGCTCATCCTCGTACCGGCGTTCAGCTTCGCCCTCGCCCGCAGGGCCGCCGCCCCGGCCGGGACGGCCGCCGATCCCGTACGGCTGCTCACCCGGTCGACGCTGCCCCGGCTGTTCCTCGCGCTCAGCGCCACCGCCGCGCTGCTCGCGGTGGCCGCGCCCTGGGTGGTGGCGCTGCTGGCGCCGGGACTGCCGGAAACCCAACTCGCCGTCGACTGCACCCGGTTGACGGCCACCTCGGTCTTCACGTACGGGCTCGCCGGGTACTGCAGCGCGGTGCTGCGGGCGCACGGCAGCTTCGTGGCGCCCGCCGCGATCTATGTGGCGTCCAACGTCGGGATCATCGGCACGATGCTGGTCGTACGGGACCGGTGGGGCGTCGAGGTGGCCGCCGGCGGGGTCGCGGTCGGCGGCGTGCTGATGGTGCTGGTCCAACTGCCGTGTCTGTGGCGGCGGCTGGCGGAGGGCCGGCCCGCGTCCGGTGCGGGGGCGAAGGCCGATCCCGCTCAGAGTGCCCCCGCGACAGCGACAGCCCCCGCCACCGCGCCCGTCGCCCTCGGCCTCCTCGCGCCCGTCATCGTCTTCGCACTCAGCCGCCAGTCGCAGGTCCTCATCGAGCGCTTCCTCGCCGCGCCGCTGCCCGCCGGGGCCATCTCGCATCTCAACTACGCGCAGAAGGTCGCGCAGATCCCGATGACGCTCTCCCTGATGCTCTGCACCGTCACCTTCCCCGTGGTCGCCCGCGCCATGGCGGCGGGGGAGACCGACCGGGCGCGGCGGCGTGTCGAGCGGGATCTCGCGCTGGCCGGGGCGATCGTGCTGGTGGGGGCCGCCACGATCATCGCCTGCGCGCCACAGTTCATCGAAGTCCTCTTCCAGCGCGGCGAGTTCACCGCCACCGACACGGCAGCGACCGCCGCCGTGATGCGCGTGTACGCGCTCGGCCTGCTCGGCCACACGCTGGTCGGGGCGCTCGTACGCTGCTACTTCTCGGCCGCGCGCCCGCTGTGGTTCCCGGCGGTGGCCATGATCGCCGGGCTCGCGCTGACCACCGTCGCGGGCTCCCTGCTCGTACAGGGCTGGGGGGTGCGCGGCATCGCCGCCGCCAACGCCCTCGGCATCACCCTCACCGCCGCCCTCATGCTGACCGGCCTCGCCCGCCACAGCGTGCCCCTCGACACCCGGTTCATGGCCGGCGGCCTTGTCAAACTCAGCGCCGCCGCCGCGGCGGCGACCGGTGCTGGCTGGCTCTGCGGAGCCCTCGTCGTCTCCCCCGCACTGGGCGCGGCCAGCGCCTGCGCGGTCATCGCCGCGGTGTTCCTCGTCATCGCCCGCGCCCTGCGGGCGCCCGAGATCGAGAGCCTCCTCGACCCCGTACTCCGCCTACTCCGTCCCCTCCTCCACCCCGTCTCACGAAAGCCGCCGCAAGATGTCCGCTGACACGGTCTCCCCGCCCGACGCCGCTCGCCCGGGTCCCCTGTGGGCCTTCATGTACCACTCGGTCGCCGAGATCACCGGCCCGGCCGACGACCCCTACCAGGTGACCGTCACTCCGGGCCGGCTCGAACGGCAGCTGCGCTGGCTCCGCCGCCGGGGCCTGACCGGCGTCTCCATGGACGAACTGCTGCGCGCCCGCGCCGCCGGCCGGGGCGCCAGGCTCGTCGGGCTCACCTTCGACGACGGCTACGCCGACTTCGTGGAGCACGCCGTACCGCTGCTGCGGCGCCACGGATGCACCGCGACCCTCTTCGTCCTGCCGGGCCGGCTCGGCGGTACGAACGAATGGGACCCGCTCGGCCCCCGTAAACCCCTCCTCACGGAGGACGGCATCCGCGCCGCCGCCGACGCCGGCATGGAGATCGGCTCGCACGGACTGCTCCACACCGACCTCACCACCGCCGACAACGAGCACCTCGCGCAGGACACCGCGCACAGCCGCGCACTCCTGCGCGCCATGACCGGCCGCGAGGTGGCGGGCTACTGCTACCCGTACGGGACGGTCGACGCGCGCGCCGTCGCGGCCGTCCGCGCCGCCGGTTACGGATACGCCTGCGCCATCAGCCCCGGCCCGCTCACCGGGGTGCTCGCCCTGCCCCGCATCCACGTCGGCGAGGGGGACACCGGGGCGCGCCTGCTCCTGAAGCAGCTGCTGCACCGGCGGCGCCGCGAGCCCGTACCGGAGACCGCGTACGCGGAGTACGCCGCGTATGTCGCGGAGCGGGGCACGGCGGCTCCGGACACGGCTGCTCCGGACACGGCCGCTCCGGACACGGCGGTCCCGTCATGAAGGTGCTGCACATCATCACCGGCCTCGGCATCGGCGGCGCCGAACAGCAACTCCGCCTCCTGCTACGTGAGTTGCCCACCGACGGTGATGTCATCACGCTCACCAACCCGGGCGCCGTCGCCGACGGCATCGTCGCCGACGGCGGCTCCGTCAGAAACCTCGCCATGACCGGCAACCGCGACCTCGGCGCACTGCCCAGGCTCAGCAGGCTGGTCAGGCAGGGCCGGTACGACCTGGTGCACACGCACCTCTACCGCGCCTGCCTGTACGGGCGGTTCGCGGCCCGGATGGCGGGTGTGCGGACCATTGTCGCCACCGAACACTCCCTCGGCGAAGCCCAGATCGAGGGCCGGCCGCTGACCCCCGGCGCCCGCGCCCTCTACCTCGCGGGCGAGCGCGTCGGCTCGGCGACGGTCGCCGTCTCCGCCACGGTCGCGCGGCGGCTGGAGCGCTGGGGGGTACGGCGTGACCGTATCCACGTCGTCCCCAACGGCATCGAGGCCGGGCGCTTCGCCTTTGATCCGGCCGCCCGCCGGGCCGCCCGCGCGCACCTGGGACTGCCGGCGGACGCCTTCGTGGCCGGCGGAGTGGGACGGCTGACCGCCGGCAAGCGCTTCGACCGGCTGGTCCGCGCCGTCGCGCGGCTGCCCGAGGCGCGCCTCCTGCTGGTCGGGGAGGGCCCGGAGCGCGCGCGGCTCCTGCGGCTCGCGGAGGAGCTGGGCGCGGCGGACCGGGTGCTGCTGTACGGCGCGTGCGAGGACCCGCCCCGTAAGGATCCCCGCGGGGATTCCCGCAAGGCCGGCGCCGTCGGGCTGCCCGCGCTCCTCGCGGCCATGGACGTCGCCGTCTCCACCTCCCACGACGAGGCGTTCGGGCTCGCGGCCGTCGAGGCGCTCGCCGCCGGACTGCCGGTGCTGTACGTCACCTGCCCCGCCCTCCAGGACCTGCCGCCCGAATCCGCGCCGGGGGCCCGCCGGATCAGCGGCTCCGTACCCGGACTCGCCGACGAGCTGCGGCGGCTCCAGGAGACGGCCCGGGAAGCGGACCGGGAAGCGGCCCGGCTGACGGCCCGGGAGGCGGACTTCGACGTGGCCCGGTCGGCCGTACCCCCCGCCGCACTCCACTACGACATCTCCCGAAGCGCCGCCCAGCTGATGGCCGTCTACGAGCACGCCGCCCGAGGCCGGTCGGCCTCCCTCCGAGAAGTGAGTTGCCCATGACCCCGCAGAACCGGATCCGAACCCGAGCCCGAGCCCCGAGGATCCTCCCGAAGTCCCGCGTCAAGGCCCTGCCCGTCCGCTGGATCGTGCCGCTGGCCGTCACGGCGGGCGCGCTGGCGGGCGGCGCGTACGGGACCCTCCGCACCCCCGAGTACGCGGCGACCAGCTATGTCGTCGTCGTCCCGCTGGACACCACGGAACCGGCCGCCGCGCAGGGGTTCGCGACGGCCTTCGGCCGCGTCGCGCCCCAGCTGGCGCTGGTCGGTGACGCGCCGACCTGGGCCGGGGTGCCCGCCGCCACGCTCAAGCGCGATGTGCGGACCGCGACCTCGCCCGACGCCCCGATGATCTCCGTGACGGCGACCTCGGCCAAGGCGTCGACTGCGGTGGACATGGCGAACGGGGTCGCGCGCTCCCTGGTCGTCAGCGGCACCCAGTTGCAGGGCAGTACGAACGTACGGGTGCTCCAGTTCTCCCGGGCGATCGCGCCGACCGCCCCGGTCACCCCGTCGGCCGGGCTGTCGGCCCTCGTCGGCGGCAGCGCGGGCGGGCTGCTGGGCGGGCTCGGGCTGCTCGTACGCCCGAAGCGCCGCCGGGAGGACGCGCCCGCCGGATCCGCGTCCGTCCCGGGTCCCGCGTCCGGCTCGGGCGCCGCTGCCTCCGCCACCGCCTCCGCATCCGTATCCGCCTCTGCCGCCTCCTCCGCCGCGCAACCGCACCCGGAAACGGTCTGATGGGATCCCCCACACGGTCGCGGACCGCCCCGGCCCTCCGCACGCCCGTCTCCTCCGTACCGGCGGCGGCCCTGCTCACCGTCTCCCGGTCCGGCGCGGCCTTCACGACGGAGATCTGCGCGGACACCGCGCGGTTCGGCGCGATCGCCCCGGAGTGGGACACCCTCTACCGCGCCTCCCGTACGGCCACCCCGTTCCAGAGCCACGCCTGGCTGCACTCCTGGTGGCTGTCGTACGGGACGGGACGCGGCGGCGGCAGGCTCAGGGTCGTCCTGGTCCGCCGGGGCGGCGAACTCGTCGCCGCCGCACCGCTGATGCTGGTGCTGCGGCCCCTCCCCGTCCTCGTACCGCTCGGCGGCACCATCTCCGACTTCTCCGACGTCCTGCTCGACGAGACCCGCACCGAGGACGAGACGGACGCCGCCGTCGCCGCGCTGGCGAGGGCCTTCGCCGAACTGGCCCGCACAGCCGTGATCGACCTGCGCGAGGTACGCCCCGGAGCCGCCGCCGAACGCGTCTACGCCCGCTGGACGGGACCGCGCCGCCGGCTCGCGGACTCGCCCTGTCTCGAACTGCCCGCCGTCCCCGTCGAAGGGCTGCTCGCCCGGCTCCCCGCGTCGCGCGCCCAGCGCGTGCGCGCGAAGCTCCGCAAGCTGGACGCGCTCGGCATCGAGGAGCGCGAGGTCCCGGCGGACGGGGTGCCCCTCGCGGTCGGCCGCCTGCTCGAACTGCACCGGCTCCAGTGGGCGGGACGCGGCGTCACGCCAGAGCACCTCAGCGCCCGCTTCGCCGAGCATCTGACCAGGGCCGCGCGGTCCATGGTCGCGAGCGGCGACGCCCGGCTGACCGAGTTCCGGCTCGCGGGGGCGGTGGTCGCGGCCGATCTCACCCTGATGTCCGGCGCGCTGGCGGGCGGTTATCTGTACGGGGCCGATCCCGTGCTGCGCGCGCGGAAGGCGGATGTGGCCACGATGCTGCTGCGCGCCGGGGCCAGGGACAGCGGCGCGAACGGCCGCGCGACGCTGAGCATGCTGCGCGGCGACGAACCGTACAAGCACCACTGGCGCCCCGAGACCGTCCGCAACCAGCGGCTGCTGCTGGCCAGGAACCACCTCGCGCCGTCCCTGTGGCTGCTGCTCGCGCGGGCGGCGGGGCGGGAGCGGGCGGCGACGCTGGTCAAGCGGGCGCGGAAGACGGAGGACGGCGGCGACAAGGGATGACACCGGTTATGACCTCGCGGCCGCCGTCCTCGGGGCGCACGGCCCCGCGTCACTTCCGCAGGCGCTGCCACCAGTCGAGGCGCAGACAGAGCTTGCCGCCGAGCCACTTCTCGACCAGCGGGCCGAGGTTCAGCGGGGCGCAGTTCTGCGGACGGGTGGGCGGGGGCGTGGTGGGCGGGGGAGTGGGATCGGGGGTCGGCTTCGGTGTGGTGTCGGGTGTGGGTGTCGGATCCGGCGGCGTGGGCGCGGGCGGCGGTGTCGGGTCCGGGGTTGGAACCGGGGTCGGTGTCGGGGTCGGCGTGGGCGTCGGTACGGGCTCCGGTTCGCGCGCGGACAGCATCGACCGGAACACCTTCGACGACTCCGGATTCTTCTCGCACTGCCAGACGCCGTGCGGACAGTAATCCGTGACCGTGTTGTACAGCGGCTTGTACGTGTCGATCCACTGGAGCATGCGCCGCATGTATTCGGGGTTGTCTCCGTTGCGGAAGAGGCCCCACTCCGGATAGGAGATAACCTTTCCGTGTGCAGCGGCGAAGTCCACGTGTTCCTGAAGCCCGAAGGGCTCATTCACCTGTTCGTCAAAAGTCCGGCCGGGCGGCTGATCGTACGAATCCATCCCGATGACATCCACGACATCGTCACCGGGATAGCACGCGGTCCACGGAACGGCGTCCCGTCCGCGATTCGGCGCGAAGTCGAAACGGAACTTCTGCCCGGGAACGGCACGCATGGCGGTGACAATGCGGTTCCAGTATCTCTTCCACGCCTGTGGGTCGGGCCCGCAACGATGGGTGTACGTCGTGCCGTTCATCTCCCAGCCGAGCACGATCACCGTGTCGGGAACGCCGAGGTCCACCAGCCGCCGCGCCAGCGTCGTGAAGTGGCCGTCGTACTGTCCGTACGCGCCTTTGCGCAGCTCACGGCGGACGAGCCGGTCGGGGACCCGCCCCTCGGTGCGTTCCAGCATCGGTACGTTGAGGACGAACAGCCGGTCGTCCTTGGCCTTGCGCCAGGCCGCCCAGTCCGACAGGAAACCCGGGCTTCCCTCGATGTTGGACCACACATCCCCGGGGAGATAGGTGTGGCCGACGCGCAGCTCCGTACCGCCGAGCCATTTCTCCATACCGGCGATGCGCTGCACACCGGCGGGGCCGAAATCCAGATACGCGCCGAGCGCGGGCGCGTCGGCCCGGGGCGGTTTCCGCTTCTCCGCGCCGGCGGTGCCCGTACCGCTCGGAGTTCCCGTACCGCTCGGAGTGCTCGGAGTGGGAAGTGCCGCGCCGGAGACAAGGAGACCGGCCGTGACCGCCCCCAGGCAGGTGGTCGTCAGCCGTCGACGTCTCGATGACATGTCAGCTCCTCGTGATTCGAACCCGTTTCCGCGGTCGCGACCCGGAGTCGTGCAGCCACGTTGAGCGTAAAAGTATTTCTAATAAGCCGATCGGGAACCCGGCCCGGCGATCCAGTAGTCCATCCGTGCATTTCATCCCCCGCATGGGGTATCGATCTGAAGGACCCCACCGTGCCGACCGTGTTGCCGAGCTTTGACACCCGCGTCCCCGCCGTCCTGCTGCGGCTCGACCGGAACCCGTTCCACCACGGCACGCTGGGCGCCGTCAGATCCCTGGGCCGGGCCGGGATCGAGGTGCACGCGGTCATCGAGTCCGCGCGCAGCCCCGTCGGACGCTCCCGCTATCTGCACCGGGCCCATCTACGGCCGGGCCGGGAACCGGATCTGACACCCGCTCCGGATCCGACCCCGGCTCCGGCTCCGACACCCGCTCCGGATTTCGACGGGACCGCTCGGCTGCTGCTCGGCATCGCGGACGGGCTCTCCGGTCCGGCCGTACTCGTACCGATGGACGACCTCAGCGCGATCGCCGTGGCCCGGCTGCGCGGGCGGCTCGCCGGGCGCTATCTGCTGCCTGAACAGCCGTCAGGGCTGCCCGAGCGGGTCGCGGACAAGGCGGAGCTGGCGGGCATCTGCCGCGAGCTGGACATCCCCCACCCCCGCACGGTGGTGCCCGGCTGCGCGGCGGAGGCGGCTGCCGCGGCCTGGTCGCTCGGGCTGCCGGTGGTGGCGAAGTGGAGCAGGCCCTGGCTGCTGCCCGAGGACACGGGACTGCGCAGTACGCAGCTGGTCCGCTCGCCGCAGGAGGCGCGCGAGCTGTACGGGCGGGCGGCGGAGGCGGGCAGCGGGCTGCTGCTCCAGGAGTTCCTGGCGCCGGGGCCAGGACTGGACTGGTTCTTCCACGGCTACAGCGGCGGCCCCGACCGCCGCTTCGTGGGCGCCGCCGGGCGCAAGGACCGGGCGTGGCCGGTGGGGGCCGGGCTGACGGCGGTGGGCCGGTGGCTGCCCAATCCGGAGGTCGAGCGGACGGCGCGTCAGCTCGTCGCGGCGCTCGGCTACCGGGGCATCCTCGATCTCGACTTCCGGCGCGACGCCGCCTCCGGCGCCTACCACCTGCTCGACTTCAACCCCCGGCCCGGAGCGCAGTTCCGACTCTTCACCGACAGGGCGGGCGTCGATGTCGTCCGCGCGCTCCATCTGGACCTCACCGGCCGGACCGTACCGGCGCAGGAGGCGGCGCACGGGCGGACGTTCGTCGTGGAGAACTACGCGCTGCTCTCCGTCCTCGCCTCGGCACGCCCGGCCGCCCCGAGGCCGTCCCCGTCCGGGGCGCGGGCCGTGGCGGAGACCGAGACCGCGTGGTGTGCGCTGGACGACCCGTGGCCCGCCGGCGCGATGGCCGTGGCCTGGGCGCTGCACGCCGTACGCCGCGGCTGGCGCCGGCTCCGGCGCGCGCTGCCGTTGCGGCGGCGGCCGGGCGGCGGCGGGCGGTCGCGTACGCCCCCGGTACGGCAGCGGCGCGGCAGCCAGGACCGTACGGCGCCGGGCGCGCCCGTACCGAGGCGGACCCGATGAGCTGCACCGGCGACACGGACTCCGCGCCCCTCGGCACGACGACGACCACGACCACGTACCGCACACCTCACGTACGCCCCACACCTCACGTACGCCCCACACCTCCGGAACAGAGAGCGGGACACACACGATGCACGACCTGGTAGTGGTGGGCGCCGGCCCCTACGGACTCTCCATCGCGGCCCACGCCGCCGCGGCCGGCCTCGACCTGCGGGTGTTCGGCCGGCCGATGGCCTCGTGGCGGGACCACATGCCGCCCGGGATGTTCCTCAAGTCCGAGCCCTGGGCCTCGAACCTCTCCGACCCGAAGGGCGCCTTCGGCCTCGCCGCCTACGCCGCCACGCGCGGGGCCGAGGCCCGGCACGGGGTGCCGCTGCCGGTGGGCTTCTTCGCCTCGTACGGGCTCTGGTTCGCGGAGCGGGCCGCGCCGCCGGTCGACGAGCGGACGATCACCTCCGTACGGCCCTGTCCGGGCGGATTCCGGCTCACCACGGAGGACGGCGCGACCGTCCTCGCCCGTACGGTGGCGCTCGCGGTCGGGGTGATGCCGTTCATCGACATCCCCGCCCCGCTGCGCGGACTGGCGCCCGAGCAGGCGACGCACAGCAGCCACCACGCGGATCTGACGCGTTTCACCGGCCGGGACGTGACCGTCATCGGCGCGGGTCAGGCGGCGCTGGAGACGGCCGCGCTCCTCGCCGAACAGGGCACCACCGTACGGGTGGTGGCCCGGTCGGGCCGGCTGAACTGGAACACCCTGCCGCCGCCCCGGCAGCGCCCCCTCGGCCAGTCGGCGCGCGCCCCGCACACCGGTCTCGGCTGCGGCTGGAAGAACTGGCTGTACGCGGAGACCCCCGGCCTCTTCCGCCGGCTGCAGGAGGAGACCCGGGCCCGGGTCTTCACCTCGGCGCTCGGCCCGGCGGGCGCGTGGTGGCTGCGGGAGCGCTTCGAGCCGGCCGTGGAGGTACGGCTCGGCGAGAGCGTGGCGGCGGCGGTCCCGGCGAACGGGCGGCTGCGGCTGGAGCTGATCGCGAACACCGGCCGGGTGGAGACCGTGGAGACCGACCATGTCATCGCCGCCACCGGCTTCACGCCAGGACTCGAACGGCTGGGCCTGCTCGACGGTGAACTCACGGGCGCTCTGCGGACGGTGGGGTCCACCAGCGCGCCCGAGGCGAGCGCGGTCTTCGAGTCGTCGCACCCCGGGCTGTTCCTCGCGGGGCTGCTGAGCGCTCCGTCGTTCGGCCCGTCGATGCGCTTCGTGTACGGCGCCTCGTACACGGCGGAGCGGCTGGTACGCGGGGTACGGCGGCGGCTCGGCGCGGGCGGCGGCGGGAGCGGGGCGCGGGTGACGGTCCGGCAGCGGCGGGGGGAGGGGGAGGCCGTGCCGACGCCGACGGTGTCCTGAGCGTCGTTGAACGTCATCGGAGCTGATGGGCGCAGCCGGGAGGATCCCCCGTGGTCTCTCCCGGCCGGGTCCGGCGTCAGACGCGCGCGGCGGGCCTGTTCCTGCGGTAGAGGACGCCGCCCGCGATCAGCAGTCCGGCGCTGAGCGCACCGGCGGTGAGCAGGTGGGAGCCGGCGCCGGTGGCGGCCAGCTGGGCGGTGTGCGCGGGCGCCGCGGCGACCGGCTTGACGACGGGCGTGGTGGCCTCGGCCGGGGTCACCGGGGTGCTGGGGGTGTGGGGCGTGTTCGGGGTGTGGGGGGTCCGCGGGGGGACGGAGGTCGACGGCGGGGTGCCGGTCCTGCCGTCGGTCGGGGTCGAGACCTCGGGCTCCTCCCGCTCCTCGTCGGGGGTGTCGGGGGTCTCGGGCTTCAGCGGGGGCCTGCCGGGCACGGCCGGCGTCCCGTTCACGCAGGTGTTGCCGAAGGCCGGGTTGAGGAGACCGACCACGTCGATCGAGTCGCCGCAGACGTTGAGCGGGACGTCGACGGGCACTTCGAGGCCGTTGCCCGCGCCGACGCCCGGCGAACCGGTGACGACGGCGGTGGAGCTGGCGCCCTCGCTGTGACCGCGCCCGGGTCCGTACCCGTCGTGCGATCCGTACGCGTCGGTGGATCCGTAACCGCTGTGCGAGCCGTAACCGCTGTGGTGCGCCTTCGGGGTGCCCGACGCGTTGACGCAGGTGTTGCCGAAGACGGGGTTGAGCAGCCCGATGACGTCGATGGTGTTGCCACAGAGGTTGACGGGGATGTCGACGGGCACCTGGACGCCGTTGCCCGAGAGGACACCGGGCGATCCGGCGACTACGGCGTCGGCGTCGGCCGCCTGGGCGGATCCGCCGCTCAGGGACAGCACGCTCGACGCGGCGGCGGCGGTGAGCAGTCCCTTGCTGATGAGGTCTCGCACGTGGTTCTCCTGATTGATCGCGACGACGGCCGAGGCCGGTTCCGGAGCGCGGAGGGGCCGCGCTCCGGAACCGGCCCGGGACACCGTGTCAGCTGTTGATGCAGGTGTTGCCGAAGGTGGGGTTGAGCAGCCCGATGATGTTGATGCTGTTGCCGCAGAGGTTGATCGGGATGTGGACGGGCACCTGGATGACGTTGCCCGAGAGGACACCGGGCGAACCGACGGCGACGCCGTCGGCGTGTGCGTCGGCCATGGCCGGGGCTGCGGCACCCAGCGACAGGACCATTCCCGCGGCAACCGCCGCGGCCTTCATGCTCTTCATGGTGTAGCCCTTCCGCAGCGGCGAATACGTCCGCACGACGGTCGTGGCACGCGAGCATCCGCTTTCTCGGCTCTTCACGTCCGCTGCGAAAAGTCCAACGAATGCGACGTTACGAGGAAACTGCCCCGAATTGGGTGGTGCGTCCGGTTCACTCGTTTGACGCAGTGGCCGGAAAAGGCGGAACGGCCCGGTGCGTCATTGCGCCGGGCCGGTCCGTCGGCCGGGGAGTCCCGGTCAGCCGTTGGCCACACCGTTGCCCGAGAGCACCGGGATGTTGTTGACGAGGTGCGACAGCGGCTCGTCCTGCTTGGCCTGCGTGGAGTTGTCCGCGCACTGCTGGTTCTGCGGGCTGGAGAGGACCTGGACGTCCTGGACGGTGACCGGAACGAGGACGCCGACCAGCGAACCGACGTTGACCTTGGCCGGGACGCCGAGGCAGAGCTTGTTCAGCGAGCCCTGGATCAGGTCGGCCTGGGGGCTCATGTCGCCCTTGGTCGTCGCGTTGCCGAACGCGCTCTCGGAGCCGTTCCCGCTGGCGGAGATCGGGCCGTCGTCGTTGCCGATGGCGAGGGCGGGGGCCGCGGCGGCAGCGGAAACGCCGACTACGGAGACGGCCACGGCCGCGCCGGCCATAATCTTCTTGATCACGGTGTGTTCCTTTGATGGTGAAGAAAAGCAGATGCAGCGATGAGCTGTGCAGCGACCTGAACAACCTGCCATCCGCGCTTTGGTTCCGGTGCTTCACCCGAACGGCTTGCGGGTTGGCGTGACATTGCCGCGCGGTAATCACCGGTAATAGGCCATTGGAGTGAAGAGGCGGGTCTCATCAGAACCAAAGGGGTGCGCGGGGAGTTGCTCAGAGGGCTCCGGGAACTTAGGGGCATCCGTCAGAAGGGGACTCAGATCGTGATCAAGAAGGTTATGGCCGGCGCGGCCGTCGCCGCCTCCGTAGTCGGCGTCTCCGCCGCCGCGGCGGCCCCGGCGCTCGCCATCGGCAACGACGGTGGACCCACGTCCGCGAGCGGCAACTTCGCCACCCAGCAGTACGGGAACATGTCGACGTACGGCGACATGAGCCCGCAGATCGCCCTCATCCAGGGCTCTTTCAACAAGCCCTGCATCGCGCTGCCGGCCAAGGCGAACCTCGGTTCCCTCATCGGTCTCGTGCCGATCTCGCTCCAGGACATCAACGTCCTGTCGTCGCCGCAGAACCAGCAGTGTGTCGAGAACTCGACGCAGACCAAGGGCGACGAGGCGCTGTCGCACATCCTGGACAACATCCCGATCCTGTCCGGGAACGGTGCGGCCAACCGCTGAGGCGTCGGCTGAACCGGGCCGGCCCGCCGCTGAATTCCGCGGCGGGCCGGCCTTTTTCTCGAAATGCGTGTTACTCCATTCGGGGGAACGCCCGAAACTAATCCGGCTGCCGATGAGTTGAGCAGTTCGGATTCCACCGGTGGAATCCGACTTTCTGGAAAGGCATTAAAATGAAGAAGCTGTGGGCAACCGCTGCTGTAGCGGCGTCCATCGTCGGCGCCACGGCCGCCGCGGCGTCGCCGGCGCTCGCCATCGGTAACGACGACGGCCCGATCTCCCTCAGCGGCAACGGTGCCAAGCAGTCCTTCGGCAACCAGTCGACCAAGGGCGACATGAGCCCCCAGCTGAGCCTGGTCCAGGGTTCGCTGAACAAGCCCTGCATCGGTCTGCCGCTGAAGGCGAACGTCGGCTCGCTGATCGGCCTCGTGCCGATCACCGTTCAGGACATCAACGTCCTGTCGTCGCCGCAGAACCAGCAGTGTGTCGAGAACTCGACGCAGGCCAAGGGTGACGAGGCGCTGTCGCACATCCTGGACAACATCCCGATCCTGTCCGGGAACGGCGCGGGCAACCACTGATCCCCCCCAGAGGCCCGGCCCCGCGTTCCGTACGCGGCGGCCGGGCCTCTTGGCGTGCCCGGCTCCGTACGGCGCTATGTGCCGGGAAGGTCCGACGGCTGCGGGGGACATGACGCAGAACTTCCCGGCACCACCATGATCCGGCGCCGCCCCACCGCGCGCATAGGGCCGAACAGCCCCCCTCCCCGGCCAACCGGCCCTATCGCCCTCCCGTCCCCCTCCCATCTCCGTTCCCCCGGGCGGGAGATGAGCAGGTCGGAGCGCTGTCGTAGGCTGCCGAGGGGGAGACCGGACCGGGGAGCACGCGTTGGTCAAGACGACGGACAGTTCGGGACGTTCGGGCGATTCACCGGACGGCTGTCCGCACCGGCCGGCCGGCAGTCCGGAGCGGATGCGCGAGCTGCTGGACGCCGTGATGAACCTCGGCCACGGGCTCGAACTGCCCGAAGTGCTCCGGCGCATGGTCAAGGCGGCGGTCACCCTCACCGACGCGCGGTACGGAGCGCTCGGAGTCGTCGGCGACGGCCAGACGCTCTCGCAGTTCATCTCGGTGGGCATCAGCGAGGGCGTCAAGGAGCAGATCGGCCCCACCCCGTGCGGCCGGGGACTCCTCGGCGAACTGATGCGCCACCCGGTGCCGCTGCGCCTCACCGACCTCACCACCCACCCCAGCCGCTACGGCTTCCCCGCGCACCACCCCGCGATGCACACGTTCCTGGGCGTGCCCGTCCGGGTGCGCGACGAGGTCTTCGGCAACCTCTACCTCACCGAGAAGCGCGGCGGCGGAGACTTCGACGCGGACGACGAGGCGGTGCTGACCACCCTGTCCATCGCCGCCGGGGTCGCCATCGAGAACGCCCGGCTGTACGAGGAGAGCCGCCGCCGCGAGCGGCGCCTCGAAGCGCTGGGCGAGATCACGCGCTCGCTGCTGTCAGGCACGGACGCGGGCGAGGTACTGCATCTGATCGCGGAACGGGCGATGGAGGTGGCGGGCGCGGACAGCGCCGCCGTCCTGCTGCCGAAGCCGGTTGTTCCCGGCGACGACGAGGACCCGGACGGGGAAGGGCGCGAGGACGCGGGCGCCGCGCCCGCGGACCTGCTGACGGTCGAGGTGGCGCACGGCCAGGGGGCCGACCGGGTGCGGGGCGTCTCCGTACCGGCCGCCGGCTCGCTCGCCGGTCTTGCCGCCCGTACCGGAACTCCCGTGGCCAGCACCGACGTACGGACCGATCCGCGGGCCCATCCGCTCGGCGACGGCATGGAGGGCAGCCTGGGGCCCGTCGTCGCCGTGCCGCTCCAGATCGACACCGGGGCGCTCGGCGCGTTGCGGCTCGGACGGCCGGCAGGAAGCCCGCCGTTCGACGACACGGAGATCGAGCTGGTCTCCGGCTTCGCGGACCAGGCCGCGATCGCCCTCGAACTGGCCCGGCGGCGCGCCGAGTCGGAGGAGCTGGCCGTCCTGCACGACCGCGACCGGATAGCCCGCGACCTGCACGATGTCGCGATCCAGCGGCTCTTCGCGACCGGGATGACCCTCCAGAGCACGACCCGGTCCATCGCGGACCGGCCGGCCGCGGCGGAACGGGTCAGCCGGGCCGTGGACGATCTGGACACCACCATCCGCATCATCCGGTCCACGATCTTCGACCTGCGGACGGCCGACCGGCCGGGCAGGTCAGGGCTGCGCCGCCGGATGGCGGAGACCGCGCAGACGGCCGCCCGCGCGCTGGGCTTCCGGCCGGCGCTGCGGATCGAGGGGGCGGTGGACACCAACATCCCGGACGAGCTGGCCGAACAGGTCCTGGCGGTGGCCGCCGAGGCGCTCTCCAACGCGGCCAGGCACGCGCGGGCCCGCCGGATCGAGGTCGCGCTGACGGTGGCCGACGACGACACGGTGACCCTGACGGTCACGGACGACGGCGTGGGGATGGCCGGCTCGGGTGCGGGGGAGTCCCCGCACACCGGGGGCCTGGCGAACATGCGCACCCGGGCCCGTCTGAACGGCGGCGCCCTCACCCTGGAGACCCCCGAGGGCGGCGGCACGCGGGTGCGGTGGCGGGTGCCGCTGCCGCCGGGGTGACCGTTCGTACGGGGAGGGTTACGGGCGGGGTCTACGGGCGGGGCCTACGGACGGGGGCGGTCCGTGCCGTAGCCGGGTGCGGCCTCCCGGGCCCGTACCCGGCCGGCTATCACCGCGGCCTGCACCCGGCGGCCCACGCCGAGTTTGGCGAGGATCGAGGAGATGCGGTTCTTGACGGTCTTCTCCGCCAGGCACAGCCGGTCGGCGATCTCGCGGTTGGTCAGGCCCTCACCGATCAGGTCCAGGATCTGACGCTCCCTCGGCGCGAGCGCGTCCAGCTCGGACGGCGCCGGTTTCCGCGTGGCCACCGGGCCGCCGTGCGCGCCGGTACGCGGTCCGCGCAGCCGCGCCATGACCCGTGAGGTGGTGCGCGGGTCGAGCATCGAGGTGCCCGACGCGACGGTGTGGACGGCGGCCACGAGGTCGGCGCCGTTGATCTGCTTCAGCACATAGCCGGCCGCGCCAGCCATGATGGCGTCGAAGAGCGCCTCGTCGTCGTCGAACGACGTCAGCATCAGACAGGCCAGCTCCGGCATCGCGGCACGCAGTTCACGGCAGACCTCGATGCCGGCGTGGTCACCGCCCCGGTCGTCACCGAGCCGTACGTCCAGCACCGCCACATCGGGCCGGGCGGCGGGCACCCGGGCCAGCGCCTCGCGCGCGTCGGCCGCCTCGCCGACGACCTCGATGCCGTCCTCGGCCTCCAGCAGATCGCGCACTCCGCGGCGGACGACCTCGTGGTCGTCCAGGATGAAGACGCGGACGGTCGCGGGGACGGCGGTCAAGGGGGCGGTCGCTGGCGCGACGACGGGGGGCACGGGGACTCCTTCGTGTTCACGCGACGCTCGCGCGCCGGAGAGTGGGGGCGGGGGTCGGGGTGGCTCAGTATCCCCGGCGAGCCACCGGCGCGGAAAGTGACGAAGTTCATGGGGGCCGGAAGAAGTGCGCGTCGAGCAGCGGCTACATTGTCGTTGCTTGTAGGAGAGTTGAGGAGATCCACACCTGTGCATGGCCGCCGACTGCCCTCGTGGGCCTGGGTTACCGCGCTGACCGCTGGCGCTCTCGTGGCCGTCACCTTTCTGGCCATGGAGGCCGAGAACGGGCCACGGCCCACCGTCGCCGTACCCACCGCACAGGGGAAACCGGCCGCGAGCCCGAGCCCCAAGGCGGCGTCGTCCCCCGCGCCCGGCGCGGACGTGAAGCACGAGGTGCCGACGGCGTCCGGCGAGGGCCGGCGGATCGTGTACTCGCTCGGTGAGCAGCGGGTGTGGCTGGTCGATCCCAACAACAACTACGACGATTCCTTCGCCGTGTGGCCGGGCACGATCAGTCCGGAGAAGGGCGCGTACGCGGTCTCCTTCCGGCGGGACGACGGGGTCGGCTCGGACGGGGTGTCCATCGAGCACATCGTCTACTTCGCGGTGAAGGAAGGCATGTCCATAGCGTTCTCGAACGCGGTGGACGGGGCGGCACCGAGCCCCGCCCCCGGGGTGAGCACGGGCGGGATCCGGGTCGCCACGACGGCGGGTGACGCGATATGGAAGTTCGGCGCGCTGGGCACGAAGATATCCGTGGTCGATTGATCCCTGGCCGATCGGGACCTGTTTCCCGGATCGGTCAGGCGTCCTCGGTGTCGATCAGCTTGGCCGCCAGGACCAGGGCGGCGCCGGCCAGTCCCACCGCGCACAGCCAGAACCGCCAGCCGAATTGGTCCTGGACGATGCTCAGCGTGACGTAGACGAGCAACAGGGCGCAGAACAGCGGTGTCTGCCATCCGGCCCGCGACCACCACACCTGCGGGCCGGACTGCTCGGCCAACTGGAGCGCGTACACCTCGACCGGTCCGAACTCCTCGGCGGGCGAGCCGCCGGTGGCGGCCAGATGGCCGCGGGCCTCGGCGACCAGCTCGCGGGAGCGGCGGCCCGGGACCTTGTGGCGGCCGGTCAGCAGTCCGCCGAGCCGGCGCAGCCACGCTTCGGGGTCGGAGGGGCCGGAGGGGTCGCTGGAGTCCTCCGTACCGGTATCGGTGGCGCCCGCCCGGCGGTTGAGCAGCCACAGCAGTCCGAGCGGTGCCAGCGCCGCCAGGGCGAGGACCAGTGTGGGGAGTTGGCCCAGCGATCCGTCCGGCAGCAGGGCGAAGGCGGCGAAGATCCCCGCGACCAGGACGGCGATTCCGGCGGCGGCGAGGGCGGTGGCCCGGATCCGGCCGTCAGCGTACAGCCCCATGGCCATCCACGTCGCCTGCACGACCGCCGCCATCAGCAGGATCGCGGCCAGCCCCGCCGCGGTGACGTGGAACCAGAGACCGTCGTGAATGAGGACGTTGACGGTGCGGATGCCCAGCAGCGTGGCGAGGGTGGTCAGCCCCGCCTTCCAGAAGTCGGCGGGCAGCCGGTCGGACCGGTCCCGCCGGGCCCGTTCGGCGACCGGGACCCGCTCCCGCGCCGCCTGCGCCGCGAACTCGTCCGCCGGGCCGAAGGCCTCCTCGGGGCGCTGGCCGGTCTCGGCGCAGTGCGCGGTGACCTCGGCGACGACGTCCTCCGTCACCTCACGGGTCATGCCCGGGGCGAGGGCCAGCCGTAGCCTCAGCCGGTCCAGCCATTCCTGGTTCTTCTGGCTCGTCCCGTTCGTGGGCGTGGGCGTCTTCGTCATCTTTCCCCCTGGTCAGCCATGTCTCTCGGGGCGGCGTCCAGCAGCCCCGTCATCAGCACCGAGAAGCGGTCCCACTGCCCCCGCTGCTCCGCGAACCGCTCCCGGCCCGCCGCCGTGAGGGCGTAGACCTTGCGTCCAGGGCCGCCCTCGCCGGGCTCCCAGGTCGCGGTCACCGTTCCGTCCCGTTCCATCCGGCCGAGCACCGGATAGAGCGCGGCCCCCCGGACCTTCCCGAATCCCCGCTCGTCGAGCCGCCGCGCCAGCGCGTATCCGTGCCCGGCGCCGTCGGTGAGGACTGCGGCCAGCGCGAGTTCGAGCACGCCGCGCAGCCAGCCGGTCTGCCAGTCCGCCGGTGTCTCCGCCATCCGCCCTCCCTCAGTCGTCCAACCCTTGAGTAGCCAGACTATCCGACTAGTTTGGATTCTGACTAGTGGGCGGGAGGGGGTCATGTCCGCCCGGTACTGTGCCGGGATGCTCACCGTGACAAGCGTGAATGTGAATGGACTCCGCGCCGCCGCGAAGAAGGGGTTCGTGGAGTGGCTCGCCGGTACCTCCGCCGATGTGGTCTGCCTCCAGGAGGTGCGCGCCGAGCCCCATCAGCTCCCCGACGAGGTCCGCGCGCCCGAGGGCTGGCACGTACTGCACGCGCCGGCGACGGCGAAGGGGCGGGCCGGGGTGTCCGTCTACGCGCGGCGGGAGCCGGAGCGTACGCAGGTGGGATTCGGGAGCGCGGAGTTCGACGCGAGCGGGCGGTACGCGGAGATCGACCTGCCCGGGGTCACGGTCGCCAGCCTCTATCTGCCCTCGGGCGAGGTCGGCACCGAGCGCCAGGACGAGAAGATCCGCTTCATGGACGAGTTCCTCCCGTACCTGGAGCGGCTGAAGGCGAGCGCGGCGGCCGACGGCCGGGAGGTCGTGGTCTGCGGCGACTGGAACATCGCCCACCGGGAGGCCGACCTCAAGAACTGGAAGGCCAACCGCACGTCCTCCGGCTTCCTCCCCGAGGAGCGCGCCTGGCTGAGCCGCGTCTTCGACGAGGCCGGTTACGTCGATGTCGTACGTGCCCAGCACCCGGAGCAGGACGGGCCGTACTCCTGGTGGTCGTACCGCGGCCGTGCCTTCGACAACGACGCGGGCTGGCGCATCGACTACCTCGTCAGCTCGCCGGGTCTGGCGGACCGCGCGGTCAAGGCGTATGTGGAGCGCGCGGCCACGCACGCGGAACGGTGGAGCGACCACGCGCCCGTGACGGCGGTGTTCGACCAGTAGGCAGGGGCAGCGGGAAGCCCCGAACGGCACGGGACCGAACGGGGCGGGGTCTATGTGGCCAGTCCGATGATGACCGCCACTACGGCGACCGAGCACGTGATGATCGTCAGCCCGGTGACCATCAGCGCGACCATCACGCGCTTCTACCCGTCGTCGTGGTCGTGCTCGCTCATTCGGTGCGGACCGCCGGCACGACGCCGAGCGCGATGAGGCCCCAGCAGATCGCCACGCCGAGTCCCCAAGTGATCCTGCCGACCCGCTGCCTCGCCGCACGGTTCACTCGGCGCGCCTCACGTCGTCCGGCGGCGCCAGCCACTCGGCGCCCCCGCCCACGGGCCACAGAAACGCCGTCGGACGCTTACGGCGCTGGCCAGGGGGCTCGGCAGGGTCCTCATAGTCGGGGATCACGTCGCGCAGGATGCCGGCACGGCCCGCAGCGTCTTCCACCCGAGTGCCGATGTCCGCCCGCGCGATCACCCGTGTCCCTCCGGGTGCCGCCGCATGTAGACGTTGCAGTCGGACACGGTGGTCATGTCGCCCCCGGTACGGGCGCGGTCCCGCACGTTCGCGAGTTCGGTGCAGCCCGGACACCCCTCCACCGGGGTCGGCTCCAACTCCATACGTAACGGCAGCTCGACCGGCATGGTCTGGTAACGCGTTGGTTCGGTCATGTGCCGAGCGTTCCGTTGAACGGTACGGAGTTACAGGGACGGAACGTCCTACTTTCCGTAGCTAGTTGGTGACTCCCAGGAACTCGGCCAACTTGCGCAACCCCGGAGGCCGCGTCGGGCCGTGCCACAGATCGCCGACGATCGCGACAGCCAACGTGTGATGCCTCATCCATGCCGGGGCAACCCTGCGCAGCGATTCCAGCGCGCGGACAGCTCCGGCGGAGTCCCCGACGTCGGCATGGGCACGGGCCACGTCGAGCAACAGCCACGTTCGCCATGAGGGCGGGATATCCCGGCTGAGGCGCATACCGCGCGCCAATGTCAACGCTTCGTCCGGGCGACCGTGCTGGACGGCCAGACGCACCCGCTCAATCCGTACAGAGGACCGGCTGAAGACTGACACCAGCTTGCTGTCCGCCGGGGGCGGAAGTGTCGCCAAACGGCCTGTAGCGGCTTCAGCGGTCACCATCATGTCGTTGGCTGTGCCGTAGTCACCATTCCGGGCGTAGGACGTTGCTGCGGACATGAGCAAGCCGCCCCACACGCGGACGCCCTCCGCCGTGTCGGTGTGCTGCCGCTCAACTCCGTCAGCGACGTACACCGCCAGGCGTTGCGCGTCATCCAACCTGTTCTGCCGCTGATACGCCCACGCCACGGAGTTGGAGACCATGGCGGACAGCAAGGGATCGGAAGACTTCTCCGCTGCCCCTATGGCTCGTTCCAGAGCGGACAGCGCAAGATCCGACTTCCCGAGCCGGATGGCCAGATGACCGCCCAGTTGTAACGCCTTGCCCAATGCCGCCTGCCCGGCCGCGCGCTCATCGTCGCTGCCCACGGCAGCTACCAGGCGAGCGTCCGCGATGATCCCCGGAAGAACGTCCATGAGCCGTCCGAACTCCGCGTCGTGGTAGAGCGTCCACGCGGCGGCAAGTTCAGCCCGCAGAAGGGGCAGTGAAAGCCGTTCGACGCCCGACGGCTCGGGAGGCGGGGCGAAGAGCGGCGGCATGAGTGCGCGCCGGACAGCGACCAGGGAAGGGGAATCAGGCTCGCCGTTCGATGACACGCCGGGTGGGTCGCCGAGTAGCGCCGTGAGTTCGACGCCAAGCCCTTTGGACACGGCGTGGAGGGTGGGCAGCCGCGCACTGTGCTTGCGTTTCTGCTCCAACTTCCGAATCACGTCCACGGATACGCCGGAACGCTCGGACAGCCCCTCTTGGGTGAGGTCGGCAAGGCGGCGCAGTCTCGCGATGCGATCACCCAAATGCTCAGTAACCATGCTTCCGAAGCTACGCCAGAGAGCATGTTCCCCGGAAACGCGCTCTGTTTCGGTGCGCGTACAGAGCGCTTGAACGGAAACGACCGCCCACCCAGTCGGCGAACGGTCTCTCGGGTCGGTGTCGGATCACTCCGTGTCGGCAAGTGCCACAGCCGCGTTCCTGTCATGTCCCCGCCCGGCCATTTTGAGACGGGCGTCTCGGAATTTGGTCAATCATGGCCGGAAATGCTCCCATGTATGTACCATTCCTCCGTTACAGACCTGGCTGCGACGGTGCGCCGGATCGAATCGTCGTCCCCGCACGGACCGGAGCTGGCCTCGTATGTCTTCACCGCAGACCTCACCGCAGGGCTCACCGCAGATCGAGCACGACGTCTGGCAGGCCGCGCGGCGGGACGCCGTGGTGGCGGAGACCGGGAATCTGGCGCTGGTCGAGACGCGCTGGCTGCCGCCCCGGGTGGACGCCGAGGTGGCGTGGAAGCAGGCGCGGGCCGAAGCCGAGGCCGAGGCCGGCGCGGGGGTGACGGTGACCACCGTACGGCGGACGAATCTGCACACCGGGGAGCCCGAGCACGGGCTGCGGTTCTGGGACGCGGACGCTCCGGCCGTACGGAGTTTTGAGCGGATCGACACGTTCCCCTACCGGGCGGACTGGGTGTTCGAGGCGGGCTTCACGCCGGTCGAGGGCGGCCGGCGTGTGCCGTTCGAGCACATCAGGGACAGCGGCGGCAGCCGGGAGCTGGTCGTGCCGGGGGACATCCGGGTGACGATCGCCGGCGTCGAGTACGTCCTGTCGGCGTTCGACGACGACGGAACGCTTCTGCTGGTCTTCGGCGACCCGACCAACGGGGTGGACACCTACGGGGCCGGGCGGTTTCTCTTCGTGCCGCACGAGGCCGGCAGCTCGACCGTCGTCCTCGACTTCAACCGCGCCTTCGTGCCGCCGTGCGGTTTCTCCGCTCAGTACAACTGTCCGTTGCCGCCGCGGCAGAACCGGATCCATGTGCCCGTCGAGGCGGGCGAGAAGGCTCCGGTTTTCCGCGGCGGCTACGCGGTTCACTGAGTTGTTCGAGCGACTGAGCACCCCGTCCCGGCCTACAGCAGGAGAAACAACGTCATGAGATCCACGTCCGCACGGCTTCTCGGCGGCGGCGCCCTCGCCGTCAGCCTCTCCCTCGCCCTCTCCGCCTGCGGTGGCGGCGGCGGGAGCAAGTCCTCCTCGGGCGGCTCCGGTTCGTACGACAAGAACGCGACCATCGGCATCGGTTCGCTCTACGAGCCGCAGAACCTCGACAACACCGGGGGCGGCGGCCAGGGCGTGACCGAGGCGCTCAACGGGAACGTCTACGAGGGCCTGTTCAAGCTCACGGACGACGGCAAGGTCGAGAACCTGCTGGCCACCGACTACAAGGTCAGCCCCGACGGCCTCACCTACACCTTCACCCTGCGCAAGGGCGTGAAGTTCCACTCCGGCAAGACCCTCACCTCCGCCGATGTGAAGTACAGCATCGAGAAGGTCAGGGCCAAGGACTCCCAGTCGGCGCGCAAGAGCAGCTTCGACGTGGTGAAGTCGATCGAGACCCCGGACGCCGACACCGTCAAGATCGCGCTGTCGTCGAAGTCGATCTCGTTCGTCTACAACCTCAGCTACGTCTGGATCATCAACGCCGACGCCAAGAACCTCAAGACGTCGGAGGACGGCACCGGCCCGTACAAGCTCGACAAGTGGACCCGCGGCTCCGCGCTCAGCCTCGTCCGCTTCCCGGGCTACTGGGGGAAGGCCGCCACCAACGAGAAGGTCGTCTTCCACTACTACAAGGACGCGACCGCGCTCAACAACGCGCTGCTCACCAACGCCGTCGACGTGGTGACCAGCGAGCAGAGCCCCGACGCCCTAGACCAGTTCAAGAACAACACGAACTACAAGGTCAACGACGGCAAGTCGACCACCAAGCTGCTGCTGGCCTTCAACGACCGGGTCAAGCCCTTCAACAACGTCGAGGTGCGCAAGGCCGTCACCTCGGCCATCGACAACAAGAAGCTCCTCCAGTCGGTCTGGGGCGACCACGGCACACTGATCGGCTCGATGGTCCCGCCCACCGACCCCTGGTACGAGGACCTGACCAAGGTCAACCCGTACGACGTGGCGCTCGCCAAGAAGGAACTGGCCAAGGCCGGCTACGCCAAGGGCTTCAGCTTCACGCTCGACACGCCGAACTACGACCCGCACCCCACCGCCGCCACCTTCATCAAGTCGGAGCTGGCCAAGGTCGGTATCGACGTCAAGATCAACATCATCACGCCGGACGAGTGGTACACGAAGGTCTACAAGAACCACGACTTCAGCGCGACGCTCCAGGAGCACGTCAACGACCGCGACATCGTCTGGTACGGAAACCCCGACTTCTACTGGGGCTACGACAACAAGCAGGTCACCGAGTGGGTGAAGCAGGCGGAGGAGTCGGACACCACCGCACAGCAGACGGCCCTGCTGAAGAAGGTCAACACGAAGATCGCGGAGGACGCGGCCAGCGACTGGCTGTACCTCTACCCGCAGATCGTGGTGGCCAACACGAAGCTGTCGGGGTACCCGCTGAACGGGCTGAACTCGCAGTTCTTCGCGTACGGCATCAAGAAGAGCTGACCTCCCGCCCGCTGGGATCCCTTCTTGATGTGCTGTTCCGCGGGGCGGCCGGGCCGGGTTCTCCCGCCCGTCGCCGCCCCGCGGAATACCCGCTTCCCCCGATCGGTTCGGTCTCCTGATGCTCTCCTACCTCCTGCGGCGGCTGGGCTTCCTCGTCGGCTCGCTCTTCCTGGCCAGCGTGGTGCTCTTCCTGCTGCTGCGGCTGCTGCCCGGTGACCCGGCGAACTCCCTGCTCTCGGTCGGCGCGACCCCGGAGCAGATCGCCGCCGCCCGCCACCAGATAGGGTCCGACCGGCCGCTGCCCGAGCAGTTCGGGCACTGGCTGCACCAACTGGTCACCTTCGACCTCGGCAACTCCTTCATCAGCTCGCTGCCGGTCGGCCCGGAGATCACCTCCCGGCTGAACGTCACCGTGCCGCTGACGCTGCTTGCCTTCCTGCTGGCCGTGGTGGTCGCCGTACCGGTCGGCTACGCCGCGGCCCTCCGCGCGAACACCCGCCTCGGCACACTCCTCAGCGGAGTCTCCCAGCTCGGCATCGCCGTACCCGTCTTCTGGGTCGGCATGCTCCTCATCACCGTCTTCGCGCTGCGCCTCGGCGTGCTGCCGGCCGGGGGCTTCCCGCAGGACGGCTGGGCGGAGCCCGGGGAAGCGCTCAGATCGCTCGCGCTGCCGGTCATCACCGTCGCGCTCGTGATGTCGGCGTCGCTCATCCGGTACGTACGCTCCGCCGCCCTGGATGTCCTCGGCAGCGACTACCTCCGTACGGCGCGCGCCCTGGGCTCCTCCTTCACCCGCGCGATGTGGCGCCACGGGCTGCGCAACGGCGCCGTACCGGTGATATCGGTGCTCGGCATCGAACTGGCGACGACGCTGCTCGGCGCGGTGGTCGTCGAGACGGTGTTCGCGCTGCCGGGCCTGGGGAGCATGCTGGCGCAGGCGGTCGCGCAGCACGACTACCCGGTGGTGCAGGGCGTGCTGTTCGTATCCACCTTCGCGGTCCTGGTCATCGGGTTCCTCAGCGATCTCGCGCAGCGGCTGGTCGATCCGCGGCTGCGCGGCCATCTGGCGTCGGGTCGGCGGGGGGCGAAGTCGTGATGGGTGACACCACGGTGCGGGACACGGCTACGGAGAAGACCACACGCCGCCGGCGGCGGTCGCCCGCGCTGGTGACCGGACTCGTCCTCGTGGGATTCATCGTCCTGATCGCGGTCGTGTCGGCGTTCTGGCTGCCGTACGCGCCCGACGACACCTCGGGCGGGCGGCTGATGGCGCCGGGGCTCGACCATCTGCTCGGTACGGACAAGCTCGGCCGCGATCTGCTGACGCAGCTGATGAACGGCGCGGGCATCGCGCTGCGTGCCGGGCTCGGCGCGACCGCGATCGGTGCCGGGCTCGGGGTGTGCGCCGGGCTCGCGGCCGGATTCGCGACGCGCTGGCTGGACGACACACTGTCGACCCTGCTGGACGTGCTGATCGCCTTCCCCACCTTGCTGCTGGCCATGCTGATGGTCGCGGCGCGCTCCGCGTCGCTCGGCTCGGCGATCCTGGCGATCGGGCTCGCGATGACGGCGGTTGTTGCCCGTTTGACCAGAGTGCTGGTCAAACGGGTACTGGCGCAGGACTACATCACCGCGGCCCGGACCTCGGGCACCTCGTGGCCCCGGATCGTCACGGGCCATGTGCTGCCCAACATCTGGCCCACGCTCGTGGTGAACCTCGCCCTCCAGTTCGGCCTCGCCGTCATGGCCGAGGCGAGCCTGTCGTTCCTCGGGCTCGGCGCGCCGCCGCCGAACGCCTCGTGGGGGCGGATGCTCCAGGAGGCGCAGGCGACCGTCTTCACCGCGCCGACCGGGGTGATCGCGCCGGGCGTGCTGCTGGTCATGCTGGTCGTCGGCATGAACCTGGTCGCGGACGGGCTGCGCGACACGCTCGATCCGACGCGACGGAGGTCCCGATGAGCGACGTACTGCAGGTCGAGGGGCTCGGTGTCCGCACGGACGACGGGCGGGACCTCGTCTCCGACGTCTCGTTCTCGATCGGCGCCGGGTCCCGGCTCGGGCTGGTCGGGGAGTCGGGTTCCGGCAAGTCGCTGACCGCGCTCGCCGTCATGGGGCTGCTGCCGCGCGGAATGAGCGCGTCGGGCAGCATCCTGCTCAGGCCCACGGACTCCGCGCCGGCCGCCGAGGTCGTCGGCGCGTCCGAGCAGCGGCTGAACGGGCTGCGCGGCAGCGCGGCCACCGTCGTCTTCCAGGAGCCGCTGACCGCCCTCGACCCGCTGATGCGTACCGGGCACCAGATCGCGGAGTCCCTGCGCCTGACCCACGGCCGCGGGCTGCGCGGCCCGGCGCTGCGGCGCGCGGTGACCGACGCGCTGGACCGCGTACGGCTGCCCGAGCCCGACCGGATCGCCCGCGCGTATCCGCACGAGATCTCCGGCGGCCAGCGCCAGCGGGTCGCCCTCGCCATGGCCCTGGCCAGGGAACCGGCGCTGCTGATCGCGGACGAGCCGACCACCGCGCTGGATGTCACCGTGCAGGCGGAGGTGCTCGCGCTGCTGGACGGCCTGGTCGCCGAGCGGGGCATGGCACTGCTCTTCATCAGCCACGATCTGGCGGTCGTCTCGGCCGTGACCGACCATGTCCTGGTGCTCAAGGACGGGGCGGCGGTCGAGTCGGGCACCGTGGACGACATCGTGCGGCGGCCGTCACATCCGTACACCCGGGACCTGGTGGGGAGCGCCCGGCACCTCGAAAGCGCGCTGGAACGGATCGTTCGATGACGCCACACACTCCAACGACCCCTTCCACGGCCCCCGTTCTGGCCGCCCGCGACGCGGGGTTCGCGTACCGGGGGGCGCCGCCCGTACTGCACGGTGTCTCGCTCGACATCACGGCGGGACGGAGCGTCGGCCTGGTCGGTGAGTCGGGCGCGGGCAAGACCACGGTGCTCCGGCTGCTGCTCGGCCTGACCCGGCCCACCAGCGGGCGGATCCTCTTCGACGGCGACGAACTCCGGCTGCGCGACCGGGAGCAGATGCGGCGCTTCCGGCGGGGCGTGCAGAGCGTGTTCCAGGACCCGTACTCGTCGCTGGATCCGCGGCAGCGGGTGGGCAGGATCGTCTCGGAGCCGCTGCGATCGCTGGGGCTCGCGCCGACGGCCAGTCCTGTACGCGGTGTACGCGGCGTACGCGGGGACGATCCGCGCGTCGGGGCCGCGCTGGAGGCGGTCGGGCTGCCGGCGGATGTCGCGGGGCGCTACCCGCACGAGTTCTCCGGCGGTCAGCGCCAGCGCATCGCGATCGCGCGGGCGACGGTGTGCGATCCGCGCGTTCTGCTGGCCGACGAGCCGGTCAGCGCGCTCGATGTGACCACCCGCGTCCGGATCGTCGATCTGCTGATCGAGCTGAAGGAGACCCGCGGGCTGACCATCGCGATGGTCTCGCACGATCTGTCGGTGGTGGCGGCCCTCTGCGAGTGGACGGCGGTGCTTGAGCACGGGCGGGTGGTGGAGCAGGGCGACACCGCCGGCGTCCTGGGTGCGCCGTCGCATCCGTACACGCGCCAACTGCTGGCGAGCGTACCGAGGTTGCCGGCGGCGGACGACGCGTAGGGGTCTTCTGCGGCTCCTTTACGGGGTCGGCGGATCCGTGCGCAGGTGGCGGTCCAGGGCCAGTGACACCTCCGCCGCCACCACACTCTGCGCGAGGGGCCTGAGCTTGGCCGGGTCCGTGCCGGGGGTGTGGTCCCTGAGCACCTCGGCGAAGATCGCGGCCAGCGCGTCCGTGTGGACCCGTACGCTCCGGCCCGCTTCGAGGACGGCCGCGAGCGGCACGCCCTCCCGTACCAGGGCCGTCGAGACGTCCAGCAGCCGGCGGCTGACGTGGACGATGTCCGTGCCGTCCGTGGCGAGATAGCCGAGGTCGAGGGCGGCGGCGAGGTTCGCCGGGGTGACCTCGCCCTCGAAGTGGTCGGCCAGCTCCTCGGGGGAGAGCCGGACCGGGGTCTCCTCGAAGTCGGCGCCGAGTCCCAGGACTTCGCCGACGTCCCGGCCGGTCTCGATGGTGGCGGCGAGGTCGGCGATGCCGTTCAGGGTGTGGCCGCGCTCCAGGAGGGCGGCGATCGTACGGAGCCGGGCCAGATGACCGTCGTCGTACCAGGCGATCCGGCCCTCCCGGCGGGGCGGCCGGATCAGCCCGCGCTCACGGTAGAAGCGCACGGTGCGGACGGTGATGCCCGCCTCCCGGGCCAGCTCCGCCATGCGGTACTCGCGGACCGCCGTGTCCTGCGCCCGTCGCTGCCCCTCTTCCATGCCGGGCAGCTTATGTCGTACGCGTCGTACCGCGGGTAACTTGCCCTGGTCCGACCCCTACCCATCAGTACGGCGCTGCTCTACGCTCCGGATTGCGCCAGTGATCGCTGGCGCTGTTCTTGTCTGTCCGGCGGATGGGCCCAGTGGGTCAGGAGGCGGTGCGGTATGGATCAGCACGTACGTGTGGCGGTGATCGGATCCGGGTTCGGCGGTCTGGGGGCGGCCGTCCGGCTGCGACGGGAGGGGATCACCGACTTCGTCGTACTGGAGCGGGCCGGTTCCGTCGGCGGCACCTGGCGCGACAACAGCTATCCGGGCTGCGCCTGCGACGTCCCCTCGCACCTCTACTCGTTCTCCTTCGCGCCCAACCCCGACTGGCCGCGCACCTTCTCCGGGCAGCGCCATATCCGCGCGTACCTGGAACACGTCGCCGACACCTTCGGGCTCCGGCCGCACCTCCGCTTCCACCACGACGTACGGCTGATGCGCTGGGACAACGACGCCCTGCGCTGGGAGATCGAGACCACGCACGGCACCACACTCACCGCCGATGTGGTCGTCTCGGCGACCGGCCCGCTCTCGGACCCGAAGATCCCGGACATACCCGGGCTCGCGGAGTTCCCCGGGAAGGTCTTCCACTCCGCGCGCTGGGACCACGGCTACGACCTGCGCGGCAAGCGCGTCGCCGTCATCGGTACGGGCGCCTCGGCCATCCAGATCGTCCCCGCCATCCAGCCCGAGGTGTCCCGGCTGACGCTCTTCCAGCGGACCCCGGCCTGGGTGCTGCCGCGCGCCGACCGGCCGATCACGGCGGTGGAGCGCGGGCTGCACAGGGCGCTGCCCGTCACGAGCGCGCTGCGTCGCAGACTGCTCCGGTCCATAAGGGAGTTGCAGATCCAGGCGTTCACCAAGCGGCCCAGGGAGCTCGGTCTGGTCGAGACCCTCGCCAAGGCCAATATCGCGAGGTCGGTCAAGGACCCGGCGCTCCGGGCCAGGCTGACCCCCGCGTACCGCATCGGCTGCAAGCGCATCCTGCTCTCCAGCTCGTACTATCCGGCGCTCGCACGGCCGAATGTGGAGGTGGTCGCGGCCGGGCTGGCCGAGGTGCGCGGGTCGACGCTGGTGGGGACGGACGGTACGGAGGTGGAGGCCGACGCGATCGTCTTCGGCACCGGATTCCATGTGACGGACGCACCCATCGCCGAGCGGGTGATCGGCGCGGACGGGATCACACTCGCGGAGGTGTGGAAGGGCGGGGTGACATCGCTGCGCGGCGCGACCGCCGGCGGATTCCCCAACTGGATGACGATCATCGGCCCGAACACCGGGCTCGGGAACTCCTCGATGGTCCTGATGATCGAGTCCCATCTGAACTATCTTGCGGACTATCTACGGCAGTTGGACGGCCTGGGCGGCCGGGACGCGGGCCGGGGCCGGGTGGCACTCGTACCCCGCGCGGCGGCCGTGCGCGGCTGGAACGACCGTGTGCAGCGGCGGATGGCGCGCACGGTGTGGAGCACCGGCGGCTGCACCAGCTGGTACATCGACGAGAGCGGTCACAACACCACCCTCTGGCCGGGCACGACGGCGGAGTTCCGGCGGGCGACGCGGGAGGTGAACCTCGCGGAGTACGAGGTGATCCGCGCGGCGGGGCCCGCGCGGGGTAACGAGCGGGAGAAGGAGGCGGTCCGATGAGCCGGGCGGAGAGCGGGACAGCAGGGGGGAAGGCTGCGCGGCCGGGGCGGCGGTACTTCCCCAAGGAGCGGGAGGTGTCCGTCCGTTCGGCCGACGGCACCCGGATCCACACGGAGATCCACGGCGAGGACGGCCGGCCCGCCGTCGTCCTCGCGCACGGCTGGACCTGCTCCGTCCAGTACTGGGCCGCGCAGCTCGCGGACCTCGCCGTCGACCACCGGGTGATCGTCTACGACCTGCGCGGACACGGCCGCTCGCGCGTACCGGCCGACGTACCGGCCGATGCGGGCCGTTCGGACCGTTCGGGCCGCCCGGGTAGTCCGGGCGGCCGTCCAGGCGCGTTCTCGGCCGACGCGCTGGCCGACGACCTCGAAGCGGTGCTCGCCGCCACCCTCGCGCCCGGCGAGAAGGCCGTGGTCGTCGGCCACTCGATGGGCGGCATGGCGGTGATGGCCGCCGCCCGCCGGCCCGTCTTCCGGGAGCACACGGCGGCCGTCCTGCTGTGCAACACGGGCAGTTCGCGGCTGGTCGCCGACATGGAGGTCGTACCGCTGCCCGCCGGGCGGGCGCGCGACTGGTTCACCCGGCGGATCCTCGGCACACGGCTGCCGCTGGGCCCGGTCACACCGGTCTCGAAGCGGCTCCTGCGGTACGGGACGATGGGCGCCGGCGCGGCGCCGGAGCGGGTCACGGCGTGCGCGCGCGTCGTACAGGCCTGTCCCCGGGGTACCCGGGTGGGGTGGGCGAAGGTGCTGGACGGGCTCGATCTCGACGCGAACGTACGGGAGTTGCGCGTACCGACCGCCGTACTCGCCGGGGAGGCGGACCGGATGACCCCGCCGGTGATGTCGCGGGCGCTGGCCGCCGCGCTGCCGGAGTGCGTGGGGCTGACCGTACTGGCGGGCGTCGGGCACATGGGGCCGGTGGAGGCGCCGGAGGCCGTCGGCGAGTCGATACGGGAGCTCACGGCGGCGCATCTCGGCACGGCGGAGGGGACGGCGTGAGCGACGTGAGCACGGCGAACCGTAGGAACCGGACAGGACGCCCGCGCGGCTTCCGCGACCTCGACGGGCAGGTCGCCGTCGTCACCGGTGCGGCGCGCGGGGTCGGTGAGCTGCTGGCGCGCAAGCTCTCGGCGCGCGGCGCGCGGGTGGCGCTCGTGGGCCTGGAGGAGGACGGGCTGAAGCGCGTCGCCGGGCGGCTGCACACGGAGGGCGGCCACTGGCACGCGGATGTCACGGACGACGCCGCGATGACCCGGGTCGCGGGCGAGGTGCGGGAGCGCTTCGGCCGCGTCGACATCGTGGTGGCCAACGCGGGCGTCGCCGCCGGCGGCCCCTTCGCGGACGCGGACCCGGCCGCCTGGCGCCGGGTCATCGAGGTCAATCTGATCGGCGGCGCGGTGACGGCGCGGGCCTTCCTGCCGTTCCTGCGCAGCAGCCGCGGCTACTTCCTCCAGATAGCGTCGCTCGCCGCGATCACGCCCGCGCCGCTGATGACGGCGTACTGCGCGTCCAAGTCCGGTGTCGAGGCGTTCGCCCACAGCCTGCGCGCCGAGGTCGCCCACCAGGGCGTACGCGTCGGCGTCGGCTATCTGTCCTGGACGGACACCGACATGGTGCGCGGCGCCGACGAGGACGAGGCGCTGCGCGAACTGCGCGCCCGGCTGCCCTGGCCGGCGAACCGTACGTACCCCCTCGGCCCCGCCGTGGACCGTATCGTCGCCGGCATAGAGCGGCGCGCTCCGCATGTGTACGCGCAGTGGTGGCTGCGCGGCATGCAGGGCGTACGGGGCTGTGTGCCCGGCGTCATCGCCACTGCCGGACAGCGCGAGATGCGCCGCTTCGAGGCGCGGCTCGCGGGCCGTCCGGCGGGAGCGGGCGGCGGCGTGGGCGGTGGCGTGGGAGGGGGCGCGGGCGGTGGCGTGGGTACGGGCCTGCTCGGCGCGGGCGGCGCGGCGGACGAACGGGGGCGCACGCTCCGTAACTGAGCGAACCTTGATCGAAATGCGTGGAATGTCGGGCCGTGTCAGTCTGATCGAGGCCCCACCCCGCGAGGGGGTTCCGGGCCTCATCCCAAGGCTCCACAACTTCAGGAGTGACATTCCATGGGCATTTCCGACCAGTTCAAGGACAAGGCACAGCAGCTCGCCGACCAGGCCAAGGCCAAGATGGACGAGAACAAGGACCCGTCGAAGGCCAAGGACCGCGCGCAGGACGCCCGCGACCAGGGCCAGTCGAGGGCCCAGGACGCACGCGACGACGCGGAAGACCGCTTCGACCACTGACGCGGGCGCCGCTCCGGTGCTTCGACGAGAGCGCACCCGGCTCCGGCCGGGTGCGCTCTTCGCGCGTGCTCGTCCGAAGTCCTTTGCCCAGGAGGCCCCCTGGTACGTTGACGCCCTGAGAATCCGGACGTTCGCGGATCTCGGCACAGAGGAAAGGGCGTCCATGCGCACTCAGCACACCCCGGCCAGGGGAACCGATCAGGTGGAGGACCCGGCACGGCGTGCCGTGCTGAGAAACGCTCGCGCCGCGGACGATCTCGTCGGTCCCGCCCTGGCCGGCCTGTCGCGGCCCACCTCTGGTTCACTGCTCACCTTGCAGAGCGCCGTCGGCAACTCGGCGGTGATATCCGCGATGAACGGCGGGAGCGGCGCCCCGGTTTCGGCACCGGGCGGTACGCGGGGCCTGTTGGTTCAGCGCGCCCGCGACGATGATGACGATGATCGTCGTCGCCGCCACCGCAGCAAGTCGCACGCCTCCAGCTCACGTCGCACGCCTTCGCGTTCACGGGGCTCACAGACCCCTGAGTACGAACACCTGGACATCAGTTACACATCGAGGGACACGATGGCGGGCGTGCCGCACGGTCCCAGGCGACCCGACCAGAACACGGTGATGGGCGGGTCGGCGTCCGACGCGATGAAGGCATCCGGAGTGCACCCCGGCGGAACCACGAGCTGGCTGCACGCCGCCGCCGCCTGGCACCACGGTGACGCGGTGCACGGCACGCCGCAGCGGGCGGACAACCTGGTCGCCGGTACGCAGGCGACGAACATGGAGCACCTCCGCTGGGAGTCCGCCCTGTCGGAACCCGCCAGGGACGACAAGGGCAAGGGCAAGGCCAGCAGCAAGGGCAAGGGCAAGAGCAGCAGCAGCAAGAGCAAGAGCGGAAAGAGCGACGGCGGCGACGGCGGTGGCCACTTCGCGGGCGGCGTCGACATGCTCGGGACGCCGGTCACGCAGATGGCCATGAACGGCCGTGTCCCCGGCGGGAAGAACGTGTTCCGTGAGGCGAAGTACATGGTCCACTCGCCTTATGATCCGCGAGACATGTATTACAGGAAGCTCGATCCCCTGGACCCGCGATCGGTCGGCGATCGCGAAAAGGCCGGAGACCTGCCGTCACGTGAGTCGATTCACCGCCAGTCGGAGGCGTATCACGCGCAGTTCACGATGAACGCGCTCCCTCACGAGGCGGTCCCGTCCGAGTACCGGGACTGGGAGCAGTCGCGGGGGCAGTCGTCGGCGCCGACATCGTCGGCAAGCGGTGCCCACATCAGGACCTCGCGCGAGCGCAGTCGGGAGAGCCCCGCCCCTGCCCCCTCCGGCTCAGGACACCGGCGCCGCAGTGAATCCCTGAGCAGAAGCAACAGCCGGAGCGGCACCCCCACCACGAGCGCGCCCAGGCCGGATCGCAGCCGGCCGCCGGTGGCCAACGCGCACCTCTACCCCGCTGCCGGCAACCAGGCTTCGAGGCTTTCGCCGGCCCCCGGTTACGGCTCTTCCCGGTCCTCCCGCTCGGGCAGCGTCGACATCGTCACCGCCGAGCCCAGGCCACGGCCCCGCCGGCGGGACAGTGTCCACGAGCGCGACGACCGCTCCGCCTCCCCTCCGGATCGCCTCAGCAGCGCCCGTGACGCCCGTGACAGGGACGACGACAGGCGCTCACGTGGGGGGTACTACTACTGAGTCCGGGAGGCGCCGCGCGGGCCGAACGCCGTTCGCGAGCCGGTGCGTGCCTACCGCTGCCTGCCGCTGCCTACCCCGAACGGGGCGGCAGCGGCGGGCGGCGGAGGTCGGGGACCGCGCCGTAGCCCGGAGGGGTGGCGGCCGGGGTGCCGGCCAGGAGGTCGAGGGCCATCCAGACCGCGTCGTCGAGCTGGGCGTGCCGCCCCTCCGCCCAGTCCAGAGGGGTACGCAGGGCCTCGACGTCCGGGGCGACGCCGTGGTTCTCGATGGACCAGCCGTACGCGTCGAACCAGGCCGCGTTCATCGGCACGGTGATCACCGTGCCGTCGACCAGACGGTGCCGGCCCGTCATCCCGACCACACCGCCCCAGGTGCGCTGGCCGACGACCGGGCCGAGGCCGAGCAGCTTGAACGCGGCGGTGATCATGTCGCCGTCGGAGGCCGTCGCCTCGTCGGCCAGCGCGACGACCGGGCCGCGCGGCGCGTTCGAGGCGTACGAGACGGGCTGGGCGTCGCGCGTCAGGTCCCAGCCGACGATCCGGCGGCTGAGCTTCTCCACGACCAGTTCGCTGATGTGGCCGCCCGCGTTGCCCCGGACGTCCACGATCAGCGCCGGGCGCGAGACCTCCAGCCGTAGATCCCGGTTGAACTGCGCCCAGCCCGAGCCGCCCATGTCGGGGATGTGCAGATAGCCGCACCGGCCGCCGCTGATCTCCCGTACCGCCTCCCGGCGCTTGGACACCCAGTCCTGGTAGCGCAGCGGCCGTTCGTCGATCAGCGGGACCACCGCGACGCGCCGGGGCCGGTCCTCGCGGGTCTCGCGGCCCTCGCGCGCCGCCGGGCGGAAGGTCAGCTCGACCGTCGTACCGCCGGCTGCGGAGAGGAGCGGGTACGGGCCGGTCACCGGATCCACCGCGCGCCCGTCGACATGCGTGAGCACCGCGCCCTCGCGGATGCCCGTACCGGCGAGCGGTGAGCGCGCCCGGGAGTCCGAGGAGTCACCCGGCAGAATGCGCTTGACGATCCAATCCCCGTCCCTGCACACGAGGTTGGCGCCCAGCAGCCCCATCGCGCGCTGGTAGTGCGCCGGTCCCTCGTTGCGCCGGGCCGGGGTGACGTACGCGTGCGACGTGCCCAGCTCGCCGAGGACCTCGCGCAGCAGATCGGCGAACTCGTCGGGGGAGGCGACGCGTTCGATCAGCGGCCGGTACTGGTCGAGGACCCCGTCCCAGTCGATGCCGCACATCTCCGGCTCCCAGAAGTACGCGCGGATGATCCGGCCCGCCTCCGCGTACGCCTGCCGCCACTCCGCCTCCGGGTCGACGTCGTGCAGGATGCGCCGGGGATCGAGGAAGACGGTCGTGTCGAGGTCGCCCAGCTCGGTCGCGGGGACGGCGCGCAGCTCGCCGTCGTCCACGATCACCAGCCGGCTGCCGTCGCCGCTCGTGGCGAACCAGTCCAGATGCGCGACGAGTTCGCTCTTGCGCGCCTTCGCGATGTCGAAGTGCTCCAGCGTCGGCCGGCCCGACATGTCCGCCGGGTTGGCGAACGTCTCGCCCAGCGCGCCCGAGATCGGCCAGCGCAGCCACACCAGCCCGCCCCCGCTCACCGGGCGCAGCGCCGAGTACTTCGACGCGGTCACGGGGAACGGTGTGACCCGGTCGGGCAGCCCCTCGACCTCGACCGTGACCGTACCCTCGCCGTCCTCACTGAGCGTCGGATCGAGCCCGCCGGCAGCCGGGCGGCCGTCGGGGGAGAGCGCGAAGGGGGACGGGGTCGCGGAGGAGAGGGGGACGAGGTAGGGGCGGCAGCCGAGCGGGAAGGAGAGGTCGCCGGTGTGCACGTCGTACACCGGGTCGAAGCCGCGCCAGGAGAGGAAGGCGAGATAGCGGCCGTCGCTGGTGAAGACGGGGTTCTCGTCCTCGAAACGGCCGTTGGTGACATCGACGACGGTACGGGCGAAGCTGCCGGCGATCTTGGCGAGCTTGATCTGGCGCAGCGAGCGGCCGATGCCGGGGTGGGACCAGGTGAGCCAGCCGCCGTCGGGGGAGAAGGCGAGGTCGGTGACGGGGCCGTTGATGGAGCGGATGAGTTCGGTGACGGGGTCGGGGGTGGGTTGTTCCGCGGTCGCTTCTTCGGCGGGGGCCTCGGTCTGCTCGGTCTGCTCGGTCTGCTCGGCCTGCTCGGGGGGTTCCTCGGCCGTCGTCTCCACGTCTGCCGCCGCCACGTCCGTGTCCGCCACATCGATCAGCAGCAGCCGCCCGTCGTGCGACGCGATCGCGATCCGTTCGCCGTCCGGGTCCGCGACCATCTCCAGTACGCGCCCCAGCCGCCCGGAGGCCAGCCTGCGCGGCGGGCGGTCGCCGCTCGCGCGCGGGAGGTACGCGATCTCGACGGCGTCCTCGCCGTCCGCGTCCGTGACGTACGCGACCTGGCCGCCGCTGCCGAGCATCACCGGGTTCCTGACCCGTACGCCCGGTGTGTCCGCGATGGTGCGGGCGGGGCCGTCGCGGTGGGTGAGCCAGTAGAGGCTGCCGCGTACGGAGACGGCGCTCGCGCGGCCCGTCAGGTCCACCGACAGCCCGTCGATGTGCCGGCCGGCGGGCACCTGGTAGCCGCGCCGGCCCGCGCGTGTCCCTCCGAGCCGTACGTCCAGCCTGCGCGGCTGCGAGTCGGGGGCCAGCGTGTCCACCAGCCAGAGATCGCCCGCGCACTGGTAGACGACCCGGTGGCCGTCGGAGGAGGCGTGGCGGGCGTAGAAGGCGTCGTGGTCGGTGTGGCGGGTGAGGTCCGTACCGTCGGGGAGGCAGGAGTAGAGGTTGCCCACGCCCTCGTGGTCGGAGAGGAACGCGATGCGCCCGGCCACGAACATCGGCGAGTCGAGATGGCCCCCGATGTCCGGCAGCAGCCGCTCCCCGTGCAGCCAGAGCCGGCCGGTCGCGCCGCCCCGGTAGCGCTTCCAGGCGGCGGGCTCGTGCGGCGGCTTTCCGGTGAGCAGGAGCGTACGGCGCTCGCCGTCGAGGTCCGCGACGGCGATGTCGGTCACCGG
Organism: Streptomyces sp. NPDC093109; assembly: GCF_040701725.1. Taxonomy (NCBI): domain Bacteria; kingdom Bacillati; phylum Actinomycetota; class Actinomycetes; order Kitasatosporales; family Streptomycetaceae; genus Streptomyces; species Streptomyces sp. NPDC093109. The sequence goes on along the minus strand of NZ_JBFBEZ010000017.1, from coordinate 100,949 downwards.
GCCCCAGGGCAGCGCGCCGCCGGGGGAGCCGTCGAGGGGCAGGCTGTACGCCCAGGCGAAGTACGAGAAGGGCTGGCCGTGCGAGGAGACGGCGAGGATCTGCGGGGTCTGCGGCTCGCCGTCCTCACGGACGCAGGGGGTCCAGCCGCAGACCCGGGTGTCGGTGGCGCCCCAGTACGTCAGCCGCCGCGCGGGGCCGCCGCCGACGGGCGCCAGATGGATCTCGGGATCGAGGCTGCGCCAGCTCGTGTAGGCGATGTGCCGCCCGTCGGGCGAGAAGCGGGGATGGCCGAGCCGGGTCCGGTCCGCCGTCACCCGCCAGGCCCGGCCGGGTTCCTCCCCGGCACGCGGGAGCGGGGCGACCCAGAGGTCGTCCTCGGCGACGAAGCACAGGGAGTCGCCGTGCAGGTGCGGGAAGCGAAGGTACGCGGTCTCGTCACTCACCTCCCCCATGCTGCACTCGTCGGGGGTGGCGCGCCTCTTGAACGCGGGTTTTCGGGCCTGTGGCCGTCCGAAGGGGCCGAGCGTCTACCAGTGCGTGAAGTCGTACACCGCCGTGCAGTACGGATCCAGTGCCGGAGAGGTGTTCCACTCGAGTTCGTCGGGGACGAGAGACGGCAGCGCGGCGGCCAGCGCCGTGTTGCCCACCGTGATGTGGCGCAGGACACAAGCGAAACGGGTCCGTTTCGCTTGGGGGTAGGGTTATCTTCGTACTGTACGAAACCGTTTCGTTCGTTCGGGAAGGTCGAAGGCCATGGCACGCAGCAGACTCACGCCTGAACGTGAGGCCGAGCTGTACGGTGCCGTGCTCGATCTGCTGCGCGAGGTCGGTTACGACGCCCTCACCATGGACGCCGTGGCCGCACGTACCCACTCCAGCAAGGCCACCCTCTACCGCCAGTGGGGGAGCAAGGCCGAGTTGGTCGTCCGGGCGATGCGGAGCAACAAGCCATTGCAGTCGGACCGGATCGACACCGGTTCGCTGCGCGGGGACTTCCTCGCGATGGTCTCGCACACCGATGACTGCCAGGTGGAGAAGGACACCGCGCTGATGCGGGGTCTGTTCCATGCCGTGCACGACAATCCCGATCTGCACCAGGCGCTGCGCGAGCTGCTCATCGAGCCCGAGATCAACGGGCTTCACGTGCTGCTCCAGCGGGCCGTGGACCGGGGCGAGATCCCCGCGGACAGTCCCGCGCTGAAATATGTCACCCACATGCTGGTCGGCGCCTTCGTGGCCCGGCAGCTGATCGAGGATCTGCCGCCGGACCAGGCGTTCCTCGGTACCTATATCGACGCCGTCGTCTTCCCCGCCCTCGGCGTCTGAGTCCTTCTCTCCCTCGCAGGACCAGTTGGACCCGCAGGACCGTAGGACCTGTTCCACCCCGCAGCACCCGCAATACCTGACGCGTACCGCTCTGCCGTCGGGCCGGCTCCCCATGCCCTGTTCGTTCCATAGACCCGGGAGTACGCCCTCGTGGCCACGTTCCTCTACAAGCTCGGTCGGTTCGCCTTCCGGCGCCGCAACTATGTCGCCCTGGTGTGGGTGGCACTGCTGGCGCTCGCCGGGGTCGGCGCGGTCTCCGCGTCCACCCCCGCCGCCAGTTCCTTCTCCATACCCGGCACGGAGGCCCAGAAGGCCTTCGACCTGCTCGAACAGCGCTTCCCCGGAGCCACCGCCGACGGTGCGACCGCTCGGGTCGTCTTCAAGGCGCCGAATGGCGAGAAGATGACCGATGCCGCGCACAAGGCAGAGGTCGACAAGATCATCGGCGAGCTGAAGAGCGGCTCGGACCAGGTCGCCTCGGTGGCCGATCCGTACACCGCGAACGCCGTCTCGCAGGACGGCTCGACGGCCTACATCTCCGTCTCGTACAAGGTCGACCAGGCGACGGTGACCGACGCGAGCCGCGACGCGCTCACCGAGGCCGCCGAGGGCGCGCGCGCCGACGGGCTGACGGTCGAGATCGGCGGCACCGCCCTCCAGGCCGAGCCCGAGGCCGGCGGATCCTCCGAGGCCGTCGGGGTGGCCCTGGCCGCGGTCGTGCTCGTCATCACCTTCGGCTCGATGATCGCGGCGGGGCTGCCGCTGCTGACCGCGATCATCGGGGTCGGGATCTCCTTCGCGGGCATCACCGCGCTGGCGGGCCCCCTCGACCTGGGGACGAGCTCGGGCAGCCTCGCGACGATGATCGGACTCGCGGTCGGAATCGACTACGCCCTGTTCATCGTCTCGCGCTACCGGTCCGAACTGGCCGAGGGCCGGGAGCGGGAGGAGGCCGCGGGACGCGCCGTCGGCACCGCCGGATCCGCCGTGGTCTTCGCGGGTCTGACGGTCGTGATCGCGCTGGCCGGTCTGGTCGTCGTCGACATTCCGGTCCTCACCAAGATGGGCTTCGCCGCGGCCGGCGCGGTCGTGGTCGCCGTCCTCGTCGCGCTCACCCTCGTACCGGCGGCCCTCGGGTTCGCGGGCAAGAAGGTGTTCGGCCGTAAGGAGCGCAACGCGATGGAGGCGAAGGCCGCGGAGGCCGCCGCCGGGACGCGGCCCGAGGGCAAGCCCAACATGGGCACGCGCTGGGCGCGCTTCGTCCTGCGCCGGCCGGTCGCCGTCATGCTCACCGCGGTCGTCGGCCTCGGTGTGATCGCCATCCCCGCCACCTCGCTGGAGCTGGGGCTGCCCGACGAGGGCTCGCAGTCGACCGACACCACCCAGCGCAGGGCGTACGACCTGCTCTCCGACGGCTTCGGCCCGGGCTTCAACGGGCCGCTGATGGTCGTCGTCGACGGCAAGGCCCGCAACAACACCCAGGAGGCGGCCGACAAGGTCGTCGAATCCGTCGGCAAGCTGGACCATGTCGCCGTCGTCGCGCCGCCCACCCTGAACAAGGCGGGCGACACCGCGATCATCACCGTCATCCCCAAGGACCGGCCCTCCTCGACCTCCACCGAGGAACTGGTCCACTCCATCCGTGACACCGGCGCCACCGTCAAGTCCGACGACGGCGCGGAGGTGCTGGTCACCGGCAACACCGCGATGAACATCGACTTCGCGCAGCGGATGAACGACGCGCTGATCCCCTACCTCGGGCTCGTCGTCGGTCTCGCGTTCCTGCTGCTGATGCTGGTCTTCCGGTCGATCCTGGTCCCGCTCAAGGCGGCGCTCGGCTTCCTGCTCTCCGTCGTCGCCACGCTGGGCGCGGTCGTCGCGGTCTTCCAGTGGGGCTGGCTCGCGAGCCTCATCGGGGTCGAGCAGACCGGCCCGGTGATGGCGATGATGCCGGTCTTCCTGGTCGGTATCGTCTTCGGCCTCGCCATGGACTACGAGGTCTTCCTCGTCACCCGCATGCGGGAGGCGTTCGCCCACGGCGAGGAGCCCCGCGAGGCGATCGTCACCGGCTTCCGGCACAGCGCCCGGGTGGTCGTGGCCGCCGCGGCGATCATGATCGCGGTCTTCGCGGGCTTCATCGGTGCCGGCGAGTCGATGATCAAGATGATCGGCTTCGGACTCGCCGTCGCCGTCCTCTTCGACGCGTTCGTCGTCCGCATGACGATCGTGCCGGCCGTCCTCGCGCTGCTCGGCAAGCGGGCCTGGTGGCTGCCGCGCTGGCTCGACCGGGTGCTGCCCAACGTCGACGTCGAGGGCGAGGCGCTGAGCAAGTACGACAAGGCTCCGGCGCAGGGCTCGGACGGCGGTTCGGACGGCGGTCCCGACGCGGACCGGCAGCTGGTACGGGTCTGATCCCCGACCCCCGTCGGTGGTCCGGGCCCTGAGCCCGGACCACCCCTCTGACTCCGGGGCCGCCGCCTGAGCGGGGCGCGGCTCCGGATCGCTGCGGCACCGTGGGGACGGGAGCCGGAGCGGAACACGCGGCCCGGTCGCACACCTCGGTGGGAGGTGTGGGGCCGGGCCGCGGTACGTGCTGGGTGCGGGGGGTTGTTCGGCTTCGTTCGGCTTCGCTCAGCTTCGTTCGGCTCCGTTCAGCTTCTGTGCAGGAGGCCGCGGTCCGTGCGGTCCGCGGGCTCCTCCCGTTCTTCCCGCGCGTACGTGCTCTCCAGGAACCTGCGCAGCGGCGCCGAGTCGAACTGCACCACCGCCACCCCGTCCGGCGAGTGGAACTCCACCACCGTCTGCGCCCGGCCGCACGGCCACACCCGTACGTCGTCGCCGTCGTCCCCCGCGGGCTGCCGCAGACCGGTTTCGAGGAGCGCCCTGGCGAACGCCCAGACCACCTCGTCCCCGTCGGCGGAGACCTCGGGCGGGAACGCGATCCGTACGGTCCCCGGATCCGCGCCGTCGTGGCGGAGGGCGACGGTGACCGGTCTGGACTGGGGGGCGTCCATGGGGGCGTCCGTGATCAGACGGGCCTTGGCGGGCTGTTCGACGACGGGGGACATCGAATCGCTCCTCGGCGGAGGCGGATCGCTCGGGGGACTGCTCCGGGCACTGCTCCGGGCACTGCTCCGGGCACTGCTCCGGGCACTGCTCGGGGGTTCGATCGGGGCATCGCTCGGCGGATCGAGTGACATACTGCATTTAATAGTACAAATAACTCCGCTCGGCATGTCGCGTAGCTCACGCTCTTGCAAACCATTCGCAAGAGGCCCGATCATCGGTCCATGCATGTCCCCGACGGATTCATCAACGTGCCCGTTTCGGTCGCCACCGGCGCCGTCGCGGCGACCGCCGTCGCCGTCAGCCTCCGCGGCGCCCGCCGCGAGCTGGACGAGCGCACCGCGCCCCTGGCCGGGCTCGTCGCCGCCTTCGTCTTCGCCGTCCAGATGCTCAACTTCCCGGTCGCCGCCGGGACCAGCGGGCATCTGCTGGGCGGGGCGCTCGCGGCGATCCTCGTCGGCCCGTACACCGGCGTCCTCTGTATCTCCGTCGTCCTGCTGATGCAGGGCATCCTCTTCGCGGACGGCGGGCTCACCGCGCTCGGCGTGAACATCACCGACATGGCCGTCGTGACGACCGTCGTCGCGTACGCGCTCTTCCGCGGCCTGGTCAGGATCCTGCCGCGCACCCGCCGCTCGATCACGGCCGCGTCCTTCGTCGCCGCGCTGGTCTCCGTACCGGCCGCCGCGCTCGCCTTCACCGGGATGTACGCCCTCGGGGGGACGACGGACATCCCGATCGGCCGGGTGGCGGTCGCGATGACCGGGGTCCATGTGCTGATCGGCATCGGCGAGGCCGTGATCACGGCGCTCACCGTCGGCGCCGTCATCGCCGTACGCCCTGACCTGGTGTACGGGGCGCGGGGGCTCACCGCGCCGCTGAAGCTGCGGGTGGGCGGGGAGCTGGTGGACGCGGCGGTTCCGGCGGCGGTTCCGGGGGCTGCGCCTGTAGCGGTGCGGTCCGCGTCCGTGTCCGCGTCCACGCGTAACGTCCGGATCGCCGGGCTGGTCACCGCGCTCGTCCTCGCCGGGTTCGTCTCGTACTACGCCTCGTCGAGCCCCGACGGCCTGGAGAAGGTCGCCGCCGACCAGGGCATCGACGAGAAGACCGAGGCGCACCACACCGACGGCTCCCCGCTCGCCGGCTACGGCGTCGCGGACATCTCCGACGGCCGGCTCTCCGGCGGGCTCGCCGGGGTGATCGGGGTGGGCGCCACGGTCGCCGTCGGCAGCGGGGTCTTCTGGGCGGTACGGCGGCGGCGTACGTCCGAGGGGCAGGGGCCGGGGGCGGCCGGTGGCGATTCGGGCCGCGAGCCCTCCGTACCCGCAGGGAACGTCTGACATGGGCGCCGGGCACGCCCACAGGCTCTACCGGCACGGCCACTCGCCCGTCCACGCGCTGCCGCCGCACTGCAAGCTCGCCGCCGTCTTCGGCTTCGTCCTGGTCGTGGTCTCCACCCCGCGCACGGCGGTCTGGGCGTTCGCGCTCTACGCGCTGCTGCTCGCGGCGGTCGCCGCCGTCGCCCGGATCCCCGCCGGGTTTCTGCTGCGGCGGCTGCTGATCGAGGTCCCGTTCGTCGCGTTCGCCGTGCTCATGCCCTTCGTGGTCCCGGGCGAGCAGGTCACCTTCGCCGGTCTGTCGCTCAGCGTCCCCGGCCTGTGGGGCGCCTGGAACGTGCTGGCCAAGGGCACACTGGGCGTCGCCGCCTCCGTACTCCTCGCCTCCACCACCGAACTGCGCGCCCTGCTGCTCGGCCTCCAGCGGCTGCGGCTGCCGCCCCTGCTCGTCCAGATCGCGTCGTTCATGATCCGCTACGGCGATGTGATCACCGACGAGATGCGCCGGATGTCGATCGCCCGGCGCTCGCGCGGCTTCGAGGCCAGGGGCATACGGCACTGGGGCGTGCTCGCCAAGTCGGCGGGCGCGCTCTTCATCCGCTCGTACGAACGCGGGGAGCGGGTGCATCTGGCGATGGTCAGCCGGGGGTACGCCGGGACCATGCCGGTGATCGACGAGGTGCGCGCGGACCGGACGCAGTGGACGTACGCGGCGGCCCTCCCGGTGTCGGCGCTCGCGGTGTGTCTGCTTGGCTGGGCGCTATGACCGACCCCGACTCCGTACCGCTTCCGCCGTCCCTCGATGTGCGCGGCCTCGCGTACGCCTATCCGGACGGCCACCAGGCCCTGTTCGGCGTCGATCTGACCGTCGCGCGCGGCGAGCGCGTGGCGCTGCTCGGCCCCAACGGCGCCGGCAAGACCACGCTCGTCCTGCACCTCAACGGCATTCTCACGGCGGGCGCCGGTACGGTCGCGGTCGCCGGGCTGCCGGTCGAGCGGCGGAACCTGGCCGAGATCCGACGCCGGGTCGGCATCGTCTTCCAGGACCCGGACGACCAGCTCTTCATGCCGACCGTACGGGAGGACGTGGCCTTCGGCCCCGCCGCCGCCGGACTGCGCGGCGCCGAGCTGGAGGCGCGGGTCGTGGCGGCGCTGCGGCAGGTCGGGATGGCGGAGTACGCGGACCGGCCGCCGCACCATCTGTCCTTCGGCCAGCGCCGCCGGGTCGCGGTGGCGACCGTACTCGCCATGGAGCCCGAGATCCTGGTCCTGGACGAGCCGTCGTCCAACCTCGACCCGGCGTCCCGCCGCGAACTCGCCGACATCCTGCGGTCGTTGGACATCACGGTGCTGATGGTCACGCACGACCTGCCGTACGCGCTCGAACTCTGCCCGCGCGCCGTCGTCCTGAGCGAGGGCGTCATCGCGGCGGACGGCCCGACGGGGGCGCTGCTCGCCGACGACCAACTGATGCGCGCGCACAGGCTGGAGCTGCCGTTCGGCTTCGACCCGGGGGCGGTACGGGCCCCTTCCGGAACCGCGTAGCCGTCATCCCGTGTGGGTGGCGAGGATCTCGTACATCTCGGCGGGCCGCAGGGCGGGGTTGGCGGCGGCGGCGTCGGCCACCTCGGGGTCCGGGTCCGAGAGCAGCCGCGTCAGCAGTTCACTCGTGATGTTGGGGTGACCGGCGACGCCTCGGCGCACGAAGGGCTCGGCGTCGGCGGCGAGTTGTTCCAGGGCGGGTACGGGCAGTTCCGGGTCCTGGAGGGCTACGTAGCGGACGTTCGCGCTCGGTTCGTCGACGAGCGTGCGCAGTGTGTGCCGGGGGAAGCGGGGGTGGTCGACCAGCAGCGGCCGGATGTGGAACGTTTCGCCGTGGGCGCGGACCAGCCGTTCCAGGACCTCCGGGGGAGCGGTTGGGCGGCGGGCGGCGGTGCGCCGGACCGTGAGTTCCGGGTCGTTGTCGAGCTGACGCCATGCCTCGTCGGGCAGGTCGTGGCAGGAGGCCAGTACGTTCCGGAATGCGGTGTGCGGGCAGTCCAGGTAGGTCAGCCGCTCTTCGAGGGGCGCCTCGCGCAGCCAGTCCGGCTCGATGCCGTACCAGCTCAGAGCCACGTCGGCCCTGGTGCTTCCGCTCGCGCGGTCGGCTTCCACGTGTGCGTACAGCCGGTCCCGCGTCGCGGGGTCCGTATGGCGGCTCTGGGCCACGGCGACGCGCACGATGGGATCGTCGATCTCCCCGGCCGCGTCCATCTCCAGGATGCGGGCCACCATCGCGGACGACAGACACGGGTTCTCCGCGACAGCCTGATGGACCTCCTCGTCCTCACTCCGCATGAGCTGTACGAACTGGTCCCAGGTGAGCGGGGTGTGGCGCGCCACGTTCGCCCGCGTGGCCGGGTCGGCGAGGCAGCGGTCCCGCCACTCGGGCGGCACGGCAGGCTGCCCGTGCCCGGTCGCCGTCGCGCGGACCATGGGATCAGGGTCGGCGAGCAGCTCCACGTGTACGGCGAGGGGCCGGTCGCGCCAGGCCCGCGCGACCGCCGCGCGCAGCAACGGACTTGGCGCGCCGACGAGCGCCGTACGGGGCCGGCCGTACGCCTCCTCCAGGTCGTCGATGCCGATCGGCACCTCGACGTCCACCATGGAGCGGACGAAGTCCGCGTGCGCGTCGCGGATCGCCGGATCGGGATGCCCGGCGATCCGGCGGCGCATCGCCGGGGAGAGCCGGTCCCTGCGCCGGCCCACCGAGACGCCACCGTCGCCGTACGCCAGCAGAGCCTCGACGACGGCATCCGGCAGCGGGCCGGGATGCCCCGCTATTCCGTGCCGGCCGGCCGGGTGCGCGGCGAGGCGTACCAGGACGTCCTCGGGGGCCGCCGGATTCCGCCCCAGCCCGGACAGCAGTGGGTGGTGGAGGTGAGTCATCGGGCCAACCTAGTGCCCCTCCCGGGGCTTGGTGCGGGGGGAGCCGCCTTGGCTGCCGGCCTCGCTCCGTCAGTCCATTCCGCGCTTTCCGGGTGTCCAGAAGGGCTTGGTGACGATGTCGCGGCGGTTCCAGCCGCGGTCGTTGACGAGGTGACCGCGGATCATCTGGATGGTGCGGGCCTCGCCGGCCAGGTAGGCGGCGCCCGGAGTGTCGGGCAGGTCGAGGGCGGCGACGGCGGCGACGAGCTGCTCGGAGGAGGCCGCGGGGGCTCCGTGGCGTGCGATCCGGGTCAGGGGCCGGGGCAGGTCGATGTGGTCGGCCTCGGTGGCGGCCTGGTGGACGCCGAAGACGGGAACGTCGACGGGCAGGGCGCGCAGCAGTGAGCCGAAGCCGGCCGCGGCGGTCTCTTCGCCGGCGAAGAGGTGCCAGCGGGCGTCGGGCTTGAGGCGGATCGCCCGGGCGTCGCGCATGAACACCACGTACTGCCGGGGGCGGGCGGCTTCGGCCCACTGGAGGCCGATGCTGTCGGGGGTGCCGTGGTCGAACAGGACGAGGTCGATCCACCCCCGGTCGGGGTCGGCGTCCCAGACGCTGTAGGTGCGCAGCGTGAGCAGGCTTCCGATCCGCACCCGGATGTGGTCGCCGGGCTGCCAGTTCAGACCGGTCAGCTTGGGTCCGGCCAGCCGCATCCGCTTGGAGGTGGGTGTGAGGTCCTCGATTTCCTCGATGTAACCGCCGCGCAGCAGCCGCCGGCTCAGGTCGAACCGACCGCTGCCGGACGATGGGTCGTTGATGTCGTTCATCGTGTGCCTGCCTTGGTCAGTTGCTGGTCATCGGTGCCGGTGACGGAGCTTGCGAGGCGTGGGCGGTGCAGGGTCTCTCCCTCGATATCGACGTTGGGCAGGATGCGGTCGAGCCACCTCGGCAGCCACCACGCCTTGTCGCCCATGAGATACAGGAGTGCGGGGATGAGGCACATCCGTACGACGAAGGCATCGAAGACGACCGCCACCGCCAGGCCGAAGCCCATCGACTTGATCATTGTGTCCTCCATGAAGATGAAGCCGGAGAACACCGCCGTCATGATCAGCGCAGCGGCGGTCACCACGCGCGCCGAGTTACGGAACCCGTCCCTCACCGCCTCGTGCGGGGAGGCACCGCGGACATGGGCCTCGCGGATACGGGTCACCAGGAAGACCTGGTAGTCCATCGCCAGACCGAACACCACGCCGATGAGGAAGATCGGCAGAAAACTGACGATCGGCTGGCCCGGGAACCACCCGAAGGCGCTCTTCTGGAACACGGCGACCATGGCGCCGAGCGTGGCCAGGATGGAGAGCAGGAACCCGAAGGTGGCGGTCAACGGCACCAGGATCGAGCGGAACACCAGGACCAGCAAGAGAAACGCGAGCCCGATGACGATGCCGAGGTAGGGCACGAGCGCATCGCTGAGCTTGGCCGAGATGTCGGACTGCACGGCCGAGGTTCCGGTGACGCCGATGGTGACCCCGGTCCGCTTCTCGATGGCCGCGGTGTCGCGCAGATCGCGCAGCAGGTTCTCGGCCGCGACCGACTCCGGGCCGGCGGTCGACTGCACCAGCACCATCGCGCCGTTCTCGCCTGTGCCGACCAGGGCCGCGTGGGCGACGTTGTCCTGTCCGGCAGCCCATGCGGTGACCTGGTCGTATGCGTGCTGCCGTTGCTGCTGTCGCTGCTGCTGCTGCGCGGGCGTGATGGCCCGGCCATCGACGACGACCAGCAGGGGAGAGAGCTTGCCGGGACCGAACGACTCGGTGATCAGGTCGGACGCCTTGCGGGCGGTGGTGTCCGTTGGAGCGGTGGAGTCGCCCGGCAGCCCCATATGGAGGTCCTTGAAGGGCAGCGCCAGCGCCCCGAGGCCGATCACCACGATCAGAATCCATGCGAAGGGAGCCCTGGCTACGGTGCGAGCCCAGCGCACACCGTGGTTGAGGACTCTGCCGGACCGGTCACGGGCCGGGACGTAGCGGCGGAACTGTCCGCCAAAGATCTTCGACTTCAGCATGCCGCCGACGGCCGGTATCAGGGTCAGGGCGACCAGGATCGAGACGGCGACGGTCGCGGCGGCGCCCAGGCCCATGGCGGTGAGAAACCCGATGCCCACGACGCCGAGCGCCACCAGGGCGATGATGACGGTCAGGCCGGCGAACACGACCGCCGAGCCCGCGGTGCCCACCGCGATGCCCATGGCTTCCTCGCGGTCCTGAGTGTGCTGGAGTTCACCGCGGTAGCGGGCAAGGATGAACAACGCGTAGTCGATGCCCACGGCAAGGCCGAGCATCGTAGCCAGAATCGTGGTCGTGTCCGGTACGTCGACGAACGCGGTCAGCGCGGTGATGCCCAGGACGCCAAGACCGACGCCGACACCTGCCGAGACGACCGGCATACCGGCCGAGACCAGCGAACCGAAGGTCAGCGCGAGGATGACCAGCGCGACACCGATGCCGATGATCTCGGCGGTGCTGTCCGGGGCGGCCATGGTCTCCATCCCGGGTCCCGAGACCTCAGCTCGCAGACCCGTGCCGCGTGCGTTGCTCAGGATGTCCATGACCTCGGCCTTCATGGCCGGTGTCACGTTCGCCACCTCGGGGACGTCGAAGGCGAAGTCGATCGTGCCCACCCGGCCGTCGGCCGAGATCGGCAGGGTCGCGGCGAGCTGCTCCGGCGAGTCCCCCGCCGCCCGACGGAGGGCGGCAGCGGCCTCGACCGGACCGGCGACCGGGCCCGGGACGTGGTCCAGGGCGGCAACACCGCTCACCAGACGGGCGACGGCGCTCGCGTACGGCTCCTCGGCCAACTTCGCGCCCTTCGGTGCGGCGACGACGATCGTCACCGTCGGTGCCTCGACATCCTGCGCGCCGGGGAAGAGTTCCTGCTGGAGTTCGGCGGCCCGCATGGAAGGGATGCCCGGAATAGCGAAACTGCTCGTCATCGGCTTGGAGAACGCGCCGGCGACGGCACCGGCACCCACCAGGGCGATCAGCCACCCGGCCAGGAAGACCGGCCAGCGGCGGTATGCGGTTCTGCCGAGACGGTAGAGAAGAGTTGCCATGTCCTCGACCGTAGGATGGCGTTCATGCGCATGGCGGTCAACCAATACCCCACAGCGGCCAGTTCAGCGGATGCGGACGCCTCTGTGTCGCCGATCCTGCGCATCGACCGCGGCAACTCGGATCAGTTCGACCAAATCGTCGAGACGCACGCCCATCCCGAACCCAAGCTGCTCTGGTCCGTGAGCGCGACGGGCACGGTCACCGCCGCGGCGCGCGCCTGGCTCATCCCGCCCGGCTACGGACTGTGGATCCCCGGTGGGGTCGAACACGGCGGAGCGGTGTTGCGCGGCGGCGAGGGGTCGGCCGTCGCCTTCTCCCCGGACCGCTGCCCGATCACCTGGACCCAGCCGACGGGCGTCGCGGTCGGGCCGCTGCTGCGCGAGCTCATCGCGCACCTTCACCTGGCAAGCCGCCATGACCCGAGCCGACCGCACGCCGAAGTTCTCATGTTCGCTCTGCTCGTCGCGCTGCCCACCCATGACATCAACGTGACCATGCCAACAGACCCACGCGTACGGGCCATCACGGAACGGCTCATCGCGGACCCGTCGGATCAGCGCGAACTCGGCGCCTGGGCCGATCACGTCCACGCCGGCGTCAGAACCCTGTCGCGGCTCTTTCTCAGTGAGACCGGGCTCAGCTTCGCCCGCTGGCGCACTCAGGTCCGCATCCGGGCGGCGATCCAACTGCTCGCCGACGGGGCCTCGGTCAACACCACGGCCCGAGCCGTCGGCTACCGCAAACCCAGCGCCTTCATCAACGCCTTCCGCCGCGTCACCGGCCACACGCCCGGCACCTACATCCACACGGACTGACCCCGGCGGTCAGGTGCGGCGTGGAACGCGACGGCCGCCTTCGCGTCCCGGAGTGTGTCTTGGACCGGTCGGTCTTACGCACCTCAGGACACAAGTGGCCCCCGGGGAGGTCCCGGCCGGGCGGCAACCCCCCCCCCACCGCTGTGGGGATATTGGGTGCGGGTCAGCGCCAAGACGTAGACAGGGGTGTACGGGGGCGGAGGTTGTGGGCGTGGGGCCGCCCCCTTCTGCTCTGAGTGTCGCGCCTCCGGGTCAGGTGTAAAGGGCGCTCCTGCGTCGCGTCGGCTGCGCCGATTTCGCTTCGCTGCACCCTTGACACCTGCCCCGGAGGCGCAAGTGCGGGAGTGGAGGGGGCGGCCGGGGGGTGGGGGTTGCCCGGGGGGTCTGCTGTTCTGCCACTCGGCTCAGGGGCTGGCGGCCCGGTGGGCCCTGCGGGGCTGCGCGGCAGTGGAGTGGGGCAGCGGGGCTCGTCTCGGCGGCTGGCGGCCGTCCGTTTGCTGAGACACGTGCCCCACTGGTCACCGCCGGTGGGGGTGGTGGGGTGGGTGGGGTTTGTGTGGCGACGAGTGGGCTCCCGGAGGGAGTTCTTGTGTCCTGGAGTGCGTAACCCGCACCTGAGAGGGCTGGGGGACGCTTCAACGCTGTTGCTTTCAGGCGTTGTTGACTGGGGGCCTGCGACGTATGACGACCACGGGGCCCGCGGTGTGTGCGCCGGCTGGAGCGGGATGGGAGGGGGGCGTGTGATGCTGGCGCAATGAATGATCAACGCGAGCCTGTCGTCGTTCGCTGGCCAGGTCAGGGCACCTCCGAGGATCGCGTGGCCGAGTTGTTGGCGGCCTACCATCTGCGGACGGAGGCCGAGAAGGGCGAGGCCGTTGCCGATGTGGAGGGGCTGCCGGACCGCTACCGGGCGGAAATCCTGAACCCCCGGGCCGCGTTCGCCGACGACGCCGTGCTGATCGCTCTGAGCGGCGACACCGCCGTGGGCTGTCTGGTGGTGACCGCGCCCGTGCACGGCCGGTCAGAGATCAAGAGGCTCTGGACGGATCCCGCCTTCCGAGGCCGGGGCATCGCGTCCGGCCTGGTCGGGGCCGCGCTTGAGCATTCTGCGGAAAGCGGCGTCAGCACGGTACGGCTGTCGGTGTGGAAGTGGCGGACCGACGCCATCGCCCTGTACGAACGTCTCGGCTTCACCGTCGCCGATTCTTGGGAGGGCCGGGACCAACTGCTGTGCATGGAGCGCGCCGTGTGAGTAACCACAGCCACAAGACCAGCGCTGCGACCGGCAGAGTTGCCTAGGCCCCGACGGCCCGCACCTGCCGGCCGTTGGGACGACCCCCGGGGCTGCGGATGTGTCCTGGAGCGCGGCTTGTGCACTCCAGGACACATGACCCCGGCGGGTGAGCCCCAATACCCCGTCATAGTGGGGCATATGGGGCGTACTGGTGGGGGTGGGGGTGCTTGATCCCGAGGACGGTGTCGCTGTGGCCGTCTGACGTGCCGATAGTGGCTCTAACGTCGCACCCCCTGCCCCCGAGCACCGCCCGGAGACCCCGGACCGGCCCGAGGACCCCGTCCGGCCCGAGGGCCCGGCCGGACAGCAACTCCCGCCCGGCTGCCGGGTACCACAGTGCAACGGTGACCAGCGGGGCATGAGTGCCGACCAACGGGCGGCCGTCAGCCGCCGAGACGAGCCCGGCAGCCCCATGCCACTGCTGCGCAGCCCCGCAGGGCCCACTTGCCCAGGGCCTGTCTCCTTGGGGTTTTCCCACGTTCGGGTGGTTTGCTGTCTTGTGGCGCCTGTTCAGGGCTTCTGTGGCGTTGCCTGGTGGTCCGGCCGATCCGCGGGCCGGTCCACTTGTCGCCGCAGGAGGCTGTCGGCCGTAGTCGGTCGCGGTCGTGGCGATCACTAGGCGAAGGAGTCACCCATGAGCAGCAGCCTGGCCAACCTACGCAACGGCACATACCGCATCTTCGCGCTCGGCGAAGGCATCGCCCCTGAGGCGGCGATCCTCACGGCGACCGAGCAGGGTGTGACCCTTGCGGGTAAGGGGGCTGTGCCGGAACGAGAGCAAGAGTGGCGCGTAGAGCGCGCCGAGGGCGGCACTGCCATCCAGTTCCCCGCCCAGATCATCCCCAGTGCTTCCCTGAGTTACAAGGAGCCTCAGTCCGGTGAGAGGCTGATCCTGGGGCCGCTGAGTGATTTCCCCACGCGTATTTGGAACGTCGAGCCACTGCCGATCGGGATCATTCCGGAACCTTTCGTCATCCGTGTTCCCGATAGCGACCTGGCAGCGATCATTTTGCCGATCAAGATCTTCCCGCCTCAGCTCGGGCTGGGGATGACGGGCATCGGCAAGCCCCAGGCCTGGGCGTTCGAGTTCCTCCGGGAGTGATATCCGCGTGACGCCCGGGTGAGGACACCGTGCCTATCCGCATGGCGTTCAGCGTCGTGGAGCACGTCGGTACTGGTCTCTTCGCCTGCGGACGCGCGTTGCTTCCGACTGCTGACGACCCTTATCGCCGGGCCCGGATGAGGATCGCGGCGAGGTGGAGTGCGGCCTGATAGGCGATGGCGAGCTTGTCCGTTCGCATGGCCAGGCCGCGCCACTGCTTGAGCCGGGCGATGCGTCGCTCGACCGCGTTGCGCTACTTGTACTCCTCCGCGTCGAAGGGCGGCGGTAGGCCGCCGGCACTGCCTCGCCGCAGGCGGTGGCCGGTCTGGTCGGACGGCTGGGGGATGACAGCGTGGATACCGCGTCGGCCCCCGAGGCTGCGGATGTGTCCTGGAGCGCGGCTTGTGCACTCCAGGACACATGACTCCTGGCGGGTGAGCCCCAACGCCCCGCCATAGTGGGGCATATGGGGCGTACCGGTGGGGGTGGGGGTGCTTGATCCCGAGGACGGTGTCGCTGTGGCCGTCTGACGTGCCGATAGTGGCTCTACCGTCGCACTCCCTGCTCCGGGCGCCGCCCGGAGATCCCCGGTCCGGCCCGAGGGCCCCGGTCGGACAGCAACTCCCGCCCGGCTGCCGGGTACCACGACGCAACGGTGACCAGCGGGGCATGAGTGCCGGCCAACGGGCGGCCGTCAGCCGCCGAGACAAGCCCGGCAGCCCCATGCCACTGCTGCGCAGCCCCGCAGGGCCTACCGGCCCGTCAGGCCCTGAGCCGAGTGGTAGGGCAGCGGACCTCTTGGGCCCCCCTTCCCCCCCGGCCGCCCCTCCCGCACCTGCACTTGCGCCGGAAGGGCAGGTGTCAAGGGTGTAGCGAAGCGTAATCGGCGCAGCCGACGCGACGCAGGAGCGCCCTTTACACCTGTCCTGGAGGCGCGAAACTCACAGCTGGAGGGGCGGCCCCACGCCCAACAACCTCCGCCACCGACCCACCCCACTCAGCGTTGCACTGAGCCGAGCCCGACAACTCCACGGTGACCAGCGGGGCATGAGTCTCAGCGAGCGGCGGACCGTTGGCCGCCGAACCGGTGCCGAGTCACCCCATGCCACTGCCGCGCAGCCCCGCAGGGCCCACTTGCCTAGAGGTTGGTGGTGAAGGTCAGCCAGGTGGCGGGGGTGACGTGCAGGGCCGGACCGGTGGGGTGCTTGGAGTCGCGTATGGCGACGATGGTGGGTACGTTGCGAGCGACTTCCACGCACTCCTGGGTCTGTTCTGCGCCGCTGTAGCTGGACTTGATGAAATCGAAGGTGGGAATGGCGTCTACCCCTGTTCGATGTGGGTGGTGAAGGTCTGCCAGGTCGTAGGGGTGACTCGCAGGACTGGGCCGGTGGGGTGTTTGGAGTCGCGTATGGCGACGGTGGTGGCTATGTTCCTGGCGACTTCCACACACGCGTTCTCGGGGTTGCCCCCGCTATAACTGGACTTGACGAACTCGTAGTTCGGCACGCGGCTACAACTCCTTGATGATTGCGCTGATCAGTGCGAGGGAGTCGCGCTGTACGAGAGCCATTTGTGCGAGTCGTTCGAAGAACTGACCGTGTCGCTTGGCATCGGCCTCTCCCTCCAGCCAGACGGCTGACGACGCGGTGTCCATGTGTACGACATCGAGTGCGTCCGCTTCAGCAAACGAAACGATATTGAAGGCAATGCCCATGGCCGGATGGGCACCCGCGCTGTACGGCACCACCTGCAACTTCACGTTGGGGTGCTTGGCCATGTCCAGCAGGTGTGAAAGCTGGTCCTTCATCACGGCCTGGCCGCCGACGTGTTGACGCAGTACTCCTTCATGAAGGAGTACCCACAGTTCGAACGGTTGCTCCCCCAGTAGGCGTCCCTTTCGGGCCATCCTGGCCTCGACGAACGGCTCGATCTTGGCCGGGTCAGGCCATGCGCCACTTCCCGCGGCCAAGGCTCGCGCGTAGTCCGGTGTCTGGAGCACACCTGGTAGAACCGCGATTTCCCACGCTCGAATGCGGGTGGCGATGTCCTCCAGTGCCACGTATTCGACCAGAGACTGAAGATCCGCGTAGTGGTCCCACCAGCCCTTCGCCTTTCGGCGATCGCGGTCTACGGCCGCCAGTTCCAGCAAGCGCGCTATGGACGCCTCGTCCCGTTCCCCGTACAGGTGACACAACGCTCGGATGTCCGGGTCCCGCATGGGGACCAAGCCGCGCTCCATCTTCGCGACCTTGGTCGCGGATGCCGTCAGGGCCCTTGCCGCAGCCGCCTGCCCCTGCTTTCGCTGCAATCGCATGCGCAGCAACTCGCCGCCGAGTCTGCGTCCGAGGACGGTTGAGACCGTCTTCCCGCGATCCGGGTTGGTACCGCCCACGCTGACCCTTCCTCTCGTTGGTGACGCCCCATTTTGGGGTCTCGGCGCCGGTGAACTCAACTTGGGCAGCAAACTGGCTGTCCGCCATCTTGCGGGACAGCCAATCACCCCAATACGGTGTGTACGCAACCGCTCGCACAGCGGAACCGCCCAGCGGAAGTGCACCGCCCCGCCCTGCCCAACGGCCGACGCGGGCTCCGGTATCGCCACCGCCGCGTATCCGCCCCGTACGGGCAACGCCCCCGACCGCACTTGGAGGTGCGCGTCCATGGCCTCAGGACCCCAAACCCCTTGCCCCGAGCCCCCCTTCGGGCCCGTGCTGCACGAGGACCGGCTGAGCTACACCCCGGCCGCCAGCAGTGTCACCCTCGCCAGACACCGTGCCGTGCAACTGGTGACCGAGTGGGGGTATCCCGAACTCGCCTGGTCCGTCGGGCTGGTGGTCTCCGAGCTGGGAACCAACTCCCTGATGCACGGCTGCATTCGCGGCCGGCTGTTTCAGGTGCGGAACGTCCTCCGCGTCGGCACCCTGCGCGTCGAGGTCAGTGACCCGCGTGGGGAGCGGCTGCCGCATGCCCGAGTCGCGGCGGACGACGAGTGTTTCGGGCGGGGGCTCCGGATCGTCGCGGAGGTCGCGGACCGGTGGGGGACGGAGCCCCGGACCGTGGGGAAGACGGTGTTCGCCGAGTTTGACGTTCGCGACGGCGGTGGCCGGGCCAAGTCGGTCGGACGGCAACATGGTTGAGCCCGTCAGCGACGCGCGGCTCTGGGGCGTCGTCGCGCTCGGCCTGAGCTTTCTCGTGCTCGTCGTGACCGTCCTGTGGGCGGCCTCGTCGTCCTCCGTCGAGCCGGGCGACGACGCGCGGGCGTTGCTCATCGCCGCCGAGACAGGCGTGACGGGCGCGCCCGGCCCCGTCTACGCGTACACCTGCCACTGCCACCGCGCGCCGGTCCTCGTGACCGTACCGGCCGGTGAGCTGCCCCGGCCGCGTGGGTGGGCGCGGGTGTGACGCGGTCCGGGTGCGTGGCCTTGTCCGTACCCCCGGCCCCGGCGGCGTACGCCGGGGCCGGGGGCAGGGGGCACGGCCGTCACGTCAGCAGTACTGCGCCTGCTTGCCTATCGACCGGTACATGCAGTCCGCGTTCTCCAGGAGTTGGAGTACCGCGTCGCGGTTCCTGCTGGTCTCGCGGGCTATGAGTGAGCCCGACGGGTAGAAGCCGCCCTGCGCGCTCGTCCTCGGGTACATCTCGTAGGTGTAGCTGAAGATCTTGTGCGTGCCCCACAGCCAGTCGGGGATCGAGCCGTCCGTGATGTACAGGGCGCTGGACTGCTGCGCCGTGTAGCCGTTGCTGGCGGCCATCTTGCGGCCGACCGTCGCGAAGGCGTCGCGGTCGTCGGCGGTCAGGCCGGTGCCGGTGGTGGCCGTGGTGTAGCCGTACGGCCACATCACCAGCTCGCTGTAGGTGTGGAAGTCGATCGCGGCCTTGATCTGCTGCACCCCGCCCACGACCCGGCTTCGGACGAAGTTCGCCACGACCTTCACCTCGGGCGCCGACTCGGCCGCCGTGCCCCGGTACGTCTCCGAGGAGAAGCTGCCGGACGAGCCGCCGCAGCAGCCCCAGAGGTACGCCCAGTTGCGGTTGAGGTCCGTACCGACGGCGGTGGAGCCGGAGTTGGGCTGGCGGTTCTTGCGCCAGCTGCGGTACGAGCCGGTGGCGATGTCGTACTCGCCGCCGTCCGGGTTGAGGTCCGGGATGATCCAGATCTCACGGGTGTTGAGGAGTGTGGTGACCCGGGAGTCGGTGCCGTAACCGGAGGTCAGCTCCTTGAGCAGATACAGCGCCATCTCGACGGTGAGGTGCTCGCGCGCGTGCTGGTGGTGGGTGAAGAGGACCTCGGGCTCGTTCTCGTCGACGGCCACGTTGCGGCTGATCTTGATGGCGACGATGTTGCGGCCCTCGTACGTGGTGCCGATGACGCGCTGGCTCGCGATGGTGGGGTTCGCCGCGATGACCGAGTTGATCTCCGTCGTCATCTCCGCGTAGTTGTGGTACGCCGAGTCCGAGGAGGGGAAGTCGGCGATGGAGACCTCGCCGTCGGCCCTGCGGTCCGGGGGGCCGCCCAGCGGGGTCGCCTCGTAGCCGAGTGCGCTCAGCTTCGCGACCTGCGCGGGGTTGGCGGAGACGACCACGGACTCGCTGTCCGTCTCGTCGATGGACACGCCGGTGGAGGCGACTTCGGTACGGGTCGCCGGGGTCGAGTGCAGGTGGATCTCGTACTGCTCGATGTCCTCGGTGGTGTCGGGCCCGACGGCGGCGGTGGTGGTGCCGGACGCGGCCTGCTGTAACGGGGAGGTCGAGTCGCTCTGGGCGGCAACGGCCGTGAGGCCGAGGGCCAGGGCCACGAGGGCGGCGAGGGGGCCGGTCCGGCCGCGACGGGTGTGGCGGGTGTGGCGGGTGCGTTTGGTTCCGCTCCCTGTGGTTCCGCTTCCTGAGGGTCGGAGGCGCATGAGTTCTCCTGTGTAGGGGGGAGCCATCCTGAGGGTTATGTCATGGTCAGGTCAAGAGTGCCTCGGGTCTGCCTGGTCCGCCCCGGAATTCGTCGCCGCCCTCGCCGTGCTGCAATAGAAGGACCGCCCTGCTGGGACGGGACGGGACGGGACGCGGCGAGGGCGGAACGACGGGCAACGACGGGCAACGACGGGCAACGACGGGCAACGACGGGCAGGGAGTACGGGCGTGGACGTCCAGGGCACGGTGGATGCGGGCTTCGAGCCGGTTAGGGACGCGTTCGCCGGGAACTTCGAGCGGCTCGGTGAACGGGGCGCGGCGGTCGCCGTGTACCGGGACGGCCGCAAGGTCGTCGACCTGTGGGCGGGTACGCGCGACGTGGGCAGCGACGTGGGCAGCGATGCGGACGGCGATGCGGACGGCGATGCGGGCGACGATGCGGGCGGTGACGTGGGCAGCGACACGGGCGTAAGTGCCCCCTGGGCGCTCGACACCGCGCAGATCGTCCGCTCGGCCACCAAGGGCATCGCCGCCGCCGTACCGCTGCTGCTCCACCAGCGCGGCCAGATCGACCTGGACGCCCCGCTCGGCACGTACTGGCCGGAGTTCAAGGCGGCGGGCAAGGAGCGCGTACTCGTCCGGCATCTGCTGTCGCACCGCGCCGGTGTGCCCGTGCTCGACCGGCCGCTCACGCCCGCGCAGGCGATCGACGGCGTGTCGGGGGCGCGCGCGCTCGCCGCGCAGGGGCCCGCGTGGGAGCCGGGCACCGACCACGGTTACCACGCGCAGACCTACAGCTGGCTGCTGTCCGAGCTGGTCGCACGGGTGACGGGCCGGTCCATCGGCCGCTGGATCGCCGAGGAGATCGCCCGGCCGCTCGGGCTCGACTTCTGGGTCGGGCTGCCCGCCGAGGAGGCGCACCGGGTGGGCCGGATCGGCCCGGTGACGGAGCCGGCGGCCGTCGGGGGCGCGCTGCGGCTGCGGCCGAAGCGGTCCGTCTCGGCGGCGTACGGCGACCCGGGGTCGCTGACGCGGCGCGCGTTCGGGGTCATCGACCCGCTGCCGGACGAGAACGATCCCGCGTACCGCGCGGCCGAACTCCCCGCGTCCGGCGGCATTTCGACGGCCCGCGCGCTGGCCCGCTGCTACGCGGCGATGATCGGTCCCGTCGACGGGCACCGGCTGTTCGCGCCCGCGACGCTGACCCTGGCCCGTACGGAGGAGTCGGCGGGCCCCGACCGCGTCCTGGTCGTCCACACCCGCTTCGGCCTGGGCTTCATGCTGCACGGCCCGGCGGCGCCGCTGCTGGGGCCGGGCTCCTTCGGCCATCCGGGGCGCGGCGGCTCGCTCGGCTTCGCGGACCCGGAGACGGGGATCGCGCTGGGGTACGTGACGAACGGGATGCGCAAGGGCGTGACGGCGGACCCGCGCGCGCAGGCGCTGGTGCGGGCGGTACGGAGCGTGGTGGCGCCGGAGGGCGGGGCGACGCCGGAGGGCGGGGCGACGCCGGAGGGCGGGGCGGCCTGAGGGGCTATGGGCTCCGGCTCGGTGTGAGGCCGTCCCGCTCCTCCGTACCTACAAGTACTCCTACAAGTACTCCTACGACTACTCCTGCGACGCCGGGACCCGGGGGTTGCTGACCGGCTCCACGTTGGTGAGGTCCAGCGCCGGCCGCAGCGCCTTCGCGAGCCGGACCGCGTCGCCGACCGCCCACACATGGATGAAGAACATCCGCGGGCTCTCGGTGAGCCCGTGGTTGTGCAGCTCCACCAGGCCGATACCGCCGCGCAGCAGCGCCTTGATGACCCCCTGCACCTCCGAGGCGATCAGCGCGAAGTCCCCGCTGAGCGCGGCCCGTCCGCCGCCCAGTGGCTGGAAGATGAGGGCGGAGATCGAGCCGAGTCCCGTCGGCAGCACCATGCCCTGGTCCACGATGGGCTCGCGGCGGGCGAAGGTGGCCTTGGCGACCTCGCCGTCCCGGCCGATCTTGGTGCGCAGCGCCGCGTTGATTCCGTCGAGGTCCAGATCGAGCGGTGGCGGCGGCACCGGGTCGGTGTGCGGCGGGCTGGCGGTTTGGTCCAGTGCCGCCCGCATGCCGCGCGCGAGGGCCACCGGGTCCTTGCTGTGCGCGTGGACGTGGATCCACCAGACGTCGGGCTGGTGGGCGGGCAGATGCTTGTGCAGCGAGGTCTGCGAGATCCCGTGGTCCTGGAGCGCGTTGAGCACCCCGGGCACCTCGCTCTCGGTGATCGTCAGATCGCCCATGAGCAGCACCTCGTCGCCGGGGTAGCGCACGAACGCGATGTGCGACCCGAGGGCGAGCGACGGCGACACGGGGACGCCGTGCGCGCTCAGCCGCAGGTCCCCGCGCGGGTAGCGGGTGAAGTAGGCGGTGTTGTTGTTCCCCAGGGTCCCCGGCCGGCCCAGCTCCGCCGCGACGCCCCGCCAGTACGCCTCGGTGCTGGGTACGGGCCGGACCGGCTCGGTGCCGTGGCCGGGATCGCCGACGCGTGGCGGCTCAGCCGATGCCGCCGATGCTCTGGCGGTAAGGAGCGGTACTCCGGCGAGTACGGGGGCCAGCGCGGCGGCGGTGAGCAGGGTGCGCCGGGGCGTTGTGTCCCGCATGGGTGTATTCATATTATTTTGCACCTCCGGGAGGAGATGAGAACACGAAGGTGCCGGTGAACCTCCGACGACACGTCAGCCCGCGTGCAGCATCAGTCCGATGCCCACCACCATCAACCCCGCCGCCACCATCCGAGGCCCGCCGAAACGCTCCTTGAAGAAAACCGTCCCGATGGCGGCGCCGACGATGATCGACGACTCCCGGAGTGCCGAGACCGGGGCCAGCGCCGCCCGCGTCTGGGCCCACAGGACCAGGCCGTACGCGAACATGGCGAGCACCGCGCCGAGAAGGCCGAGCCCGGCGTGCCGGCGCAGTTCCGGCAGGAGCGGCCCGCGCCGGATCCACAGGGCGTACGCCGGGATCACGGCGCCCTCCAGGATCATCAGCCAGGCGATATAGCCGAGCGTGGAGTCCGCGTTCCGTACGCCGACGCCGTCCACGACGGTGTACGCGGCGATCGACAGCCCGGTCGCGAGGGCGGCCAGCAGGGCGGGCCAGTGCGGTGTCGCCCTGGGCTCAGCTCCCGGCTCCGCCCTTGAGGTCGTCCCGCTGCCCCGGATCCCCCACAGCGCCAGTCCCACCAGCCCCGCCGAGGCGACCGCGACCCCCGTCGCCTGCCACGCGTCCAGGGACTCGCCGACGAAGGCAGCGGCGGCCACCGTCACCACCAGCGGCGCCGTACCCCGGGCGATCGGATACATCTGGCCGAAGTCACCGAGCTGGAAGGAGCGCATCAGCAGCAGCTTGTAGGCCACGTGCACCACGCCCGACACCACCAGATACGGCCAGGCCGCCGCGGCCGGGACCGGTGTGAAGCAGGCCAGGACCGCGCCGATTCCGGCCGCGCCGCCGCCGATCAGGGTGAACGCGACCAGTTTGTCGGGGATGTTGTGCGCGATGGCGTTCCAACTGGCGTGCGTCAGAGCGGCGATGAGGACGGCCGCGGCCACCAGCGGTGTCATCTGCCTCCCCCCGTCAGGCTCTTACCCCGCCCGGCCTACCCCCGCCCGGCCTACCCCCGCCCGGCCTACCCCCGCCCGGCTTACCCCCGCCCGGCTTACTCCCGCCCGGCTTACCCCCGCCCGGCTTACTCCCGCCCGGCTTACTCCCGCCCGGCTTACCCCCGCCCGTCCCTTACCCTCCCGCGCCCAGCACCGCCGCCACCACCGGGCCCGCCGCGTCGCCGCCGTGGCCGCCGGCCTGGACGACGGCCGCCGCCGCGACATCGTTGCGGTAGCCGACGAACCAGCTGTTCGAGGTCTCCTGGCCGTCGACCTCGGCGGAGCCGGTCTTCGCGCCCTTGTCGCCGCTCAGCCCCGACATCGCGTTGGCGGCCGTACCGGAGGTGGCCGTGATGACCATCATCCGGCGCAGCTGGTCCGCCACATCGAACGGCAGCGAGCGCGCGGCCGTGGCGATCTCCCGGCCGTCCAGCTCGGGCGCCACGATGACGGGCTGCTTGAAGGAGCCGTTCTTGGCGGTGGCCGTGATCGACGCCATGTTCAGCGCGTTCATCTGTACGGTGCCCTGTCCGATGTACTGCGCCGCCGCTTCGCCGCCCACGGTCTCCGGCACACTGCCGTCGAAGGTCGGGATGCCCGTCTTCCAGTTGTCGAGTCCGATTCCGAAGACGTCCCGGGCCTCCGTCGCCAGCGCGGAGTCGTCCCTGACGTCGTCGATCAGCTTGATGAAGGCGGTGTTGCAGGAGCGCGCGAAGCTCTCCGAGAAGGGCCTGTTGTCGAGCGAGAACCCGTTCAGGTTCTGGAATCCACGGCCCTGGTACGACGCGTTCGGCGGGCACTCGGCCGGCCGGTCAGCGGCGGCCAGGCCCTTCTCCATCAGCAGCGCCGCGGTCACGATCTTCATCGTGGAGCCGGGCGCCTGCTTGCCGAGCAGCGCCGCGTTGAAGCCGTCCGCGCGGTTGTTGGCGATGGCCAGGATCTCGCCCGTACTCGGCTGGACGGCCGCCACCGACGCCTCACTGAACTGCTTCACCGAACGCTCGGCGGCGGACTGCGCGTTCGCGTCGATCGTGGTCGTCAGCCGGCCCGGCGTGCCCTCGGAGAGCTTGAGCAGCGTCTCGGCTGCCCGGCCCGTACCGCTGCCCGCACCGCCGCCGCTGCCCGTACCGCTGCCGCCCGTACCGCCGTCACTGTCGTTCCGCAGCATCAGCTCGATGCCGGGCGCGCCGCCGGACGACTCGCCGTACCGTTCCCGCAGTTCGTCCAGGACCGGCCCGAGGGACGGGTACTTCTCCTTCGTCAGCTCCACGCCATTGCGGTCGACGGCCTCGATCTGAGGGGCCGACGCCTCGCTCGTGACGAGCTGGTTGGTCTTCGTCAGCCGTGGGTGGATCACCGACGGCGACCAGTCGACCAGCGGCCGGCCGGTGGTCAGCCCGCGCACCACCGTCAGCTCCGACGTATACGTCCAGGGCGCGCTGAGCCCGCCGAACTCGACGGTGGCGCGGACGGTGAAGGGGACCTTCGTGCCGAACGCCTGCCCCGGGGTGATCTCCGCCCGGGTGACATGCGCCTGCTCGCGGTAGTCGTTGACGACCGTCGCCGCCGCGTTCGGGTCGTTGGTCAACTGGGCCACGGTGGCGCCGTCGTCGCCCTTCGCCCAGGAGGCGAGGAAGTCCCGGCCGGCCTTGTCGACCTCCGCGGCGGTCAGCGGCGCGGTGCCGGCGTCCCGTGCCGAGGAGACGGACGAACCACCCGTGTCCGTACCGCCGCCGGTGATCCCGTCGTACACGTTGTACGCGCCGTACCCGACCCCACCCGCGAACACCAGAAAAACTCCGCCGATCACGGCGGTCTTCGCTCCACTGCGCATGAGTGCGGTCTCCCCTCCCCAGTCCCCAGGTGGCCGCACTCTACGGGACCGCCGCGACCCCCGGGGCGAGAGCCGCCGGACTGCGACGCGGCCCACACCTCACACCCAGGTATCCAGCCACATACGCGCCCGCCACGAGTCGATCGGGATCGGTGTCCCGGTGTACAGCGGCCAGAAGTAGATGAAATTCCAGATGATCAGCAGGGTCAGCACACCCGCGCCGACCGCGCCGACCGTCCTGCGGCGCTCGTCGGAGCCCGGCGGGCCGATGATCGCGCCGAGCAGCATGGCCACCGCCAGACAGAGGTACGGCACGAAGAGGACGGCGTAGAAGAGGAAGATCGTCCGCTCCTGGTACATGAACCAGGGGCCCCAGCCCGCCGCCACCGCGCACGCGATCGCGCCCGCGCGCCAGTCGCGGCGGAAGAGCCAGCGCCACAGCACGTAGCAGAGCGCGAACGCGGCCGTCCACCAAAGCAGCGGGGTGCCGATCGCCAGCACCTCGCGCGCGCACTTGCCGGCCGTCGTCGCCGGGCAGCCGTCCGTACCGGCGGCCGGGTCCTCGTAGAAGTACGAGACGGGGCGGCCCAGGACGATCCAGCTCCACGGGTTCGACTGGTAGGTGTGGCCGGAGGTGAGGTTGATGTGGAACTGGTAGACCTCGTACTCGTAGTGCCACAGGCTGCGCACCCAGTCGGGCAGCCAGGTGAAGTGGCCGCCCTGGCCCTGGCCCGCCGTCGTCGCCCAGTTCCGGAAGTACCCCTTGTCGGTGACGATCCAGCCGGTCCAGGACGCGACGTACGTGGCGATCGCGACCGGGACCGTCGAGACGAAGGCCGGCAGAATGTCCCGCTTCAGCACCGAGGCGTACGGCAGGCGCGCGCCCGCGACGCGGCGGGCGCCGACGTCCCAGAGCACCGCCATGACCGCGAAGGCGGCCAGCATGTAGAGGCCGTTCCACTTTGTTCCGAACGCCAGCCCGAGCATCAGCCCGGCGCCGATCCGCCACGGCCGCCAGCCGAGCCGCAGCCGGTCCGCGACGGTGGCGTCCGGGCGCAGCAGGCCCTCCTCGTCCACCGGCAGGGCCGCCGCCAGTCTGCGCCGGGCCCAGTCGCGGTCGATCAGCAGACAGCCGAACGCGGCCAGTACGAAGAAGGACAGCACCAGGTCGAGCAGCGCGGTCCTGCTCATCACGAAGTGCAGCCCGTCGACGGCCAGCAGCGCGCCCGCCAGACACCCCAGGAACGTCGACCGGAAGAGCCGGCGCCCGATCCGGCACAGCATCAGCACCATCAGCGTGCCGAGCACCGCCACCATGAAACGCCAGCCGAAGGGGTTGAACCCGAAGAGCTGCTCACCGAGGCCGATGACCCACTTGCCGACCGGCGGATGCACCACATAGCCGGGGTCGGACGGCACGGGCACCGACGACGGGTCCTTGAGGATCTGCTTGTCGATGTCCTTGGGCCAGCTGCCCTCGTAGCCCTGGTTGATGATCGCCCAGGCGTCCTTGGCGTAATACGTCTCGTCGAATATCACCGCCTTGGGGCTGCCCAGGCGCCAGAACCGCAGCACCCCCGCGACCAGCGCCACCAGCAGCGGCCCGCCCCACGCCGACCAGCGGACGATCCGGTCCGCGAGCGCGGGCGACACCCCGAGGACGGCCCACAGCCGTTCCGAGGGCCTGGTGTACGGCGGCACGAGCCGTTCGCGCAGCCCGGTCACCCGCCGGGGGGCGTGGCCGAATCGGCGGAGCCGCTGGGGCCATGAGGGCGGCTTGTCCCCGGCGTCGTGCCCCTGGAGGGGTGTGGGCGCAGTACTCGTCACCGCGCCATCGTAGGGAACGCCGCTGTGCGAGGGGCGCGTCGCGTCCTGCGAGGATGGCGGATGTGACGGAAATGCTCGGAACTCACGGACCTCAAGAACCCCACGAAGCACGCGAAGCGCGCGATACGGACGGCGCGGACGGTACGGATAGTGCGGACGGTGCGGATAGTGCGGACGGTACGGACGCGTCGTACGTCGTCGAGGAGGAGTGGACGCACCGCGCCGACGTCGCGTACCGCGCGGACGGGGCTGCCGGCACGCTCGTGCTCGCCGGGACGCCCATCGGCGATGTCACGGACGCGCCGCCCCGGCTCGCCGCCGAGCTGGAGACCGCCGATGTGATCGCCGCCGAGGACACCCGGCGGCTGCGCCGGCTCACGCAGGCGCTCGGGGTACGGACCCGGGGCCGCGTCGTGTCGTACTTCGAGGGCAACGAGAGCGCCCGTACCCCCGAGCTGGTCGAGGCGCTGGCCGGTGGCGCGCGGGTGCTGCTGGTCACGGACGCGGGCATGCCGTCCGTGTCGGACCCCGGGTACCGGCTGGTGGCGGCGGCCGTCGAGCGGGACATCCGGGTCACCGCCGTGCCCGGACCGTCCGCCGTACTGACCGCGCTGGCGCTCTCCGGGCTGCCCGTGGACCGCTTCTGCTTCGAGGGCTTCCTGCCGCGCAAGGCGGGCGAACGCCTCGGCCGGCTCCGCGAGGTCGCGGGCGAGCGCCGCACCCTCGTCTACTTCGAGGCGCCGCACCGGCTGGACGACACCCTCGCCGCGATGGCCGAGGTCTTCGGCGCCGGGCGCAGGGCCGCCGTCTGCCGCGAACTGACCAAGACGTACGAGGAGGTCAGGCGCGGCGGCCTGGGCGACCTCGCGGCCTGGGCGGCGAAGGGCGTACGGGGCGAGATCACCGTCGTCGTCGAGGGCGCGCCCGCCCCCGTACCCGGAGACGTGGACGCGGCCGAACTGGTGCGGCGGGTGCGGGAGCGCGAGGAGGCGGGGGAGCCGCGCAAGGAGGCGATCGTGGCGGTCGCCGCCGGGGCCGGGGTGCCGAAGCGCGAGGTGTTCGACGCGGTGGTTGCGGCGAAGAACGCGGCACGGGGCGTGGCGAAGAACGTGGCGAAGAACGTGGCGCCGACGGCCGGGGGGACCGGCGGGAACGGCAAAGGACCTTCTTGAAATGTAAAGCGCAGACCGTGCCGTGTGCCTTTTGCCGGGCTTTTGTGGCATGAGAAGGCCAAGACCCCTCCATTAATCGACAGGCCCGATGCACTCACGCCCGCAAAGGCGTCCACTGGGTCAGTGGAGAGGAGCTGGCATGAGTGAGATCACGGGCACCGCCGTCGCCCACGAGGCATATGCCTTTTGCTGCATGCACTGTGGACACGGCTGGGAGCAGTCTTTCGACATAACGCACTTCGTCGACGGCGCGGGCCGTAATGTCGTGGTGTACAAGGTGGACGGGGTACGGGTTCCGTCGCCGCTGTCGAGCCCGACCTGTGTCAACTGCGGGGGGCATGTCGTACGCATCATGAGGTCCGGACAGGTCTCGTCCGTCCTGGCGCTGACGCACGAGCAGCGCCACCCGGCGAAGACGTCCCGGGCGGGGGCCGAGGCAGCCGCGGCGGCTGCGGCGACCGCGACCGGGGCGACAGCGACGGCGGCGACAGCAACGGCGGCGGCGCGGCCGGCCGGGGAGCCCGGCGACGCGATATCCGGGGTGGCCGACGGCCACCACCACTGGCACCTCTCCGATCTGCTGCATCCGTTCCAGCACCGCCACCGCGGCTGAGACGGACCGGGACAGGACGGACCGAGAGGACGGACCGAGAGGACGGACCGGCTGAGACAGGCCGGACCGGCTGAGGCAGGCCGGTGGGAGCGGGCGCCGAGGGGCCCTCGTAGGATCGCTCCCATGAGTGCGAAGCAAGCCCCGCCGCCGCTGCCCGAGCCCCTCCGGGTGGCGGTCGCGGACGCGCACACCCACATGGACATGCAGGACGGCACCGTCGAGGAGGCCCTGGAGAAGGCCGCCGCGGTCGGTGTCACGACGGTGGTCCAGGTGGGGTGCGACCTGAAGGGCTCCCGCTGGGCCGCCGAGACGGCCGGGACGTACGAGAACGTGCACGCGGCCGTGGCCCTGCACCCCAACGAGGCGCCGCGCATCGGCCAGGCGCTGAGTGACGCGCTGGACGACGCGCTCGCCGAGATCGACCGGCTGGCCGTCCTGCCGCAGGTGCTCGGCGTCGGCGAGACCGGCCTCGACTACTTCAGGACCGGCCCCGAGGGCGTCGCCGCCCAGGAGTACTCCTTCCGCGCGCACATCGAGATGGCCAAGCGCCACGGCAAGGCGCTCGTGATCCACGACAGGGACGCGCACGCCGATGTGCTGCGTATCCTCGCGGAGGAAGGCGCGCCGGAACGCACGATTTTCCATTGTTATTCCGGTGACGCGGAAATGGCGGAGAAGTGTGCGACCGCCGGTTATTACATGTCCTTCGCCGGTAATGTCACATTCAAAAACGCTCAACCGTTGCGGGATGCGCTCACAATAGCGCCGCTGGAACTCGTTCTCGTGGAGACGGACGCGCCTTTTCTCACGCCGGCGCCCTATCGCGGCCGTCCGAATGCGCCGTACCTCATCCCGGTCACGCTGCGCGCGATGGCCGAGGTGCGCGGGATCGACGAGGACACGATGGCGCGGGCGCTCGCGGACAACACGGCGCGCGCGTTCGGGTACGGCGCCCCCGTAGGCTGAGCAGGTGAGCAGCACTGAGCCCGACGCCCCGGCCCCCGACGCCCCGGCCCCCGACGACATTGCCCCAGAGGCTCCGGCCTCCGACGCCCTGCTGGGCCCCGCGGAGATCCGCGAACTCGCCGCGGTGCTGGGCGTACGCCCGACCAAGCAGCGCGGCCAGAACTTCGTCATCGACGCCAACACCGTCCGCCGGATCGTCCGCACCGCCGGCGTGCGCCCCGACGATGTCGTCGTGGAGATCGGCCCCGGGCTGGGATCGCTGACGCTGGCGCTGCTGGAGGTGGCCGACCGGGTCACCGCCGTGGAGATCGACGACACCCTTGCGGGCGCGCTGCCCGCGACGATCGCGGCGCGGCTGCCCGCGCGCGCCGACCGCTTCGCGCTGGTGCACTCGGACGCGCTGCGGGTCACCGAGCTGCCGGGCCCGGCGCCGACCGCGCTGGTCGCGAACCTCCCGTACAACGTGGCCGTACCGGTGCTGCTGCACATGCTGGAGCACTTCCCCAGCATCGAGCGGACCCTGATCATGGTCCAGGCGGAGGTGGCCGACCGGCTGGCCGCCGTCCCGGGCAACAAGGTGTACGGCGTGCCGTCCGTGAAGGCCAACTGGTACGCGGACGTGAAGCGGGCGGGCGCGATCGGCCGCAATGTGTTCTGGCCCGCGCCCAATGTGGACTCTGGGCTGGTCTCGCTCGTCCGCAGGGCCGAGCCGGTCAAGACGACGGCGAGCAGGACCGAGGTCTTCGCGGTCGTCGACGCGGCCTTCGCGCAGCGCCGCAAGACCCTGCGGGCCGCCCTGGCCGGCTGGGCGGGCTCGGCACCGGCGGCGGAGGCGGCGCTGGTCGCGGCGGGGGTGTCGCCGCAGGCGCGCGGCGAGTCGCTGACGGTCGAGGAGTTCGCGCGGATCGCGGAGTCGAAGGGCGCGGGCGCGTGAGCACGGAGCGGGGGCGGGGGCAGGAACCGGCGAAGGTGCAGCAGCGGGAGCAAGAGCTGAAGCCGCAGCGGGTAGGGGCGCAGGTGCAGGGGCCGGAACGCGTACGCGTACGGGTCCCGGCCAAGGTCAACGTCCAGCTCGCGGTGGGCGCCGCCCGTCCCGACGGCTTCCACGACCTGGCCAACGTCTTCCTCGCGGTCGGGCTCCACGACGAGATCACCGTCACCCCGGCCGACACGCTCCGCGTCACCTGCGCGGGCGCGGACGCCGCTCAGGTCCCGCTCGACGCGACGAACCTGGCCGCCCGCGCGGCGATCGCCCTGGCGGAGCGGCACGGCATCGAACCGGCCGTCCACATCCACATCGACAAGGACATCCCGGTCGCGGGCGGCATGGCGGGTGGCAGCGCGGACGGCGCCGGTGCCCTGCTGGCCTGCGACACACTGTGGGGGTTGGGCTCCTCGCGGGACGAACTGCTCGCCATCTGCGCCGAGTTGGGCAGCGACGTACCGTTCAGCCTGATCGGTGGCGCGGCGCTGGGCACAGGCCGGGGCGAGCACCTGACCCCGCTCGATGTCGGCGGTGGCTTCCACTGGGTGTTCGCGGTCGCGGACGGCGGCCTCTCCACACCGACGGTCTTCCGCGAGTTCGACCGCCTCACCGAGGGGACGGACGTCCCGCCCCCGGCCGCCGACCCCGCGCTCCTCGCCGCGCTCCGTACGGGCGACCCCGTCGCGCTGGCGGCGACCCTCGCCGGCTCCAACGGCCTCCAGCCCGCGGCCCTCGCCCTGCGCCCGTCCCTGGCGGACACCCTCGCGGCGGGTACGGCGGCGGGCGCCCTGGCGGCGCTGGTCTCCGGCTCGGGCCCGACGACGGCCTTCCTGACGAAGGATGCCGACTCGGCAACCACCGTGGCCGAGGCGCTGACCGCCTCGGGTACGTGCCGTACAGCCAGGGTGGCGACGTCCCCGGCGCCCGGCGCGACGGTGGTGTGAACGAACCGAACGCGGGAACGGCGCCGGCCGCGCCCGGGGGAGTGGTGCGTGATCCCCGCCCGGACGCGGCCGACGTACGTACTGCCCGACGCGCGTACTGCCGAAGTCTCCCTGCTTCAGTCGCCTACTTCAGCAGGTACGCCTTGATGATCGTGACCTCGTAGCTGTTGCCGTTCTTGTCGACGACCTTCGCCTTGAGGGAGACCGACGTCGCCTTCTTCGGGTGGCTCAGCTTCAGGCTCTTCTTGCCGTCCTTCGCGGTGGTGACCGGAGCCTTGGCCCACTTCTTGCCGCCGTCGTAGGAGACCTGCACGGCAAGGGACTTGAGGCTCTTCCTGGCCGCGCCCTCAATGGTCAGCGGCACGGTGAGCTTCTTGCCGGCCGAGGCCGTGCTCGCCAGGCTCAGCTTCGGGCTGAAGCGGAGCGAGGAGAGCGGCAGCGTCGCCCTGTCGTTACCGGAGAGCTTCTTCGTGGTGAAGTTCCAGGTCGCGACGAGACGGGTGGTGACCCCGGCGACCGTGGTGGAGCGCGTCGCGTCCGTGGTGACCCGCGCCTTGGCCGCCTTGTCGGGCGGGCCCTCGAACAGCCCGCACATCTCGCCCTTGAAGTCGGCGATCTTCTTGCCGTCGACGGTGACCGAGGACCGCTGCTTGGCGACCGCGGAGACGCCGAGGTGCCCGGCGCCGTCCGAGAACTGCGGCACGCAGAAGAACAGCAGGTTCCCCCACTGCTCGTAGGTGGTGAAGCGGCTGCGGTTCACCGAGGGGGCGAACACCCCCACGTTGTAGGTCAAGTTGTATGTCTTCTTGGCCTTGTACGCCCTGCTCGCCGTGTCGTTGAGGTACAGGCTCGGTTCGTTTCCGCTGCCCTGGGTGACCGATACGTCCCAGGTGTAGCCCTTGGGCGCCGAGACATAGGTCTTCGCCGTACGCGGGAACGAGAAGGTGCCCGTGGTGGCGCTGAACCCGGTCTCGCCCCTGCCGGTCCAGCCGACGGAGACGGAACCCTTGCGGTTCTTGGCGGAGGATCCGATCTTGACGTTCAGCAGCGCCAGTTCACTCTTGGCGGCCTTGTGGGTGAATCCGCTGAACATTGAACCCGGGCGGGGGTAAAGGAGGTTGTAGCTGGTGCTGCCCTTCACCCACTGGCCGCCGATCTCCGCGACGAACTCCTTCGCCGGCAGCCCCGCGCCGACCTGGAGGGTCCTGATCCCGGCGAAGGAGCCGGCGATCCAGCCCCTGCCGTACTCGATCGCCGGCCGGTACAGCGTGTAACTCACGGACGCCTGGGCGAACTTCGCGGAGTCCGGCGCTGTGATCTTGATGGGCTTCGCCTTGCGGGCGTCGAAGGTGTACGTGGCCTTCTTGGTCACCTTGGCGTTCGGGTGGACGATCACCGCCAAGTCGCCCTTGGGGGTGATCACTTCGGCGTCGAACAGATAGGAGCCCTTCGGCACGCGGACCTTGGCGGTGCCCTTGATGTTCCAGGAGTCCCACAGGAAGTCACCGGAGTGGCTGATGACATTGATCGCGGCGGAGGCGGACTTCCCCTTGGCGTCGATGAACTTCATTGTGAGGTCGTACGACTCGACCTCACGGACGGCGATGAAGGCGGTACGGACGCTCTGGCCGCCGTCGGTGGCCTTGGCGACGACCGCACCGGTGAAGGCGCCGTCCACACTGCCGACCGAGGTGTTGCTGACCAGTGTGACGCTTGCCGTGCCCCCGGCGGGGACGGTGATCCGCTGGGCGCCGAGGGTGAAGAAACCGGCCGCGGCGGGCTTGCCCTTGGGGCCGGCGATCTCCAGCGACAGATCGAGGGCGACCGGGGCCGTACCGGCGTTGGCGTACGTGATCTTCTTGGTGACCGGCTTGTCGTTGGTGTGCGGCCACGGCTTCATGCCGAAGTCCAGGGCGGTCTGCTCACTGACGACGGTCTGGGTGATCGCCTTCGTCAGATCGACGCGGCCGGTGCCCTGCTGGTTCGGGGTGAGCCCGGCGGTGGGCTTGGCGGAGGAGGCCAGCGCCTGCTTGATGCGCTGCCCGGTCCAGTCGGGGTGCTGCTGGGCGAGGATCGCGGCGGCGCCCACGACATGCGGCGTCGCCATGGACGTACCGGACAGCGATACGTAGCCGTCGGCGGCCGGTTCACCGATGAACCCCTTGGCGGCCTTCGCGGCCACGATGTCCACGCCGGGTGCGGTGATGTCGGGCTTGAGCGCGCCGGTGACCGTCGGGCCCACGCTGGAGAAGACGGCGAGCTTGTCCTTGCGGTCGACGGCGCCGACGGTCAGCGCGGAGGCGGCGCTGCCCGGGGAGCCGATGCTCCGGGGGTTGGGGCCCTCGTTGCCGGCGGCGATGACGAAGAGCACGCCCGTCGTGGCGGACAGCCGGTCGACGGCCGCAGTCAGCGGGTCGTTCTTTCCGGCGTCGGGGCCGCCGAGGCTCAGGTTGGCGATCCGGGCGCCCTGGTCGGCGGCCCACTGCATGCCCGCGATGATGCCGGAGTCGTTGCCCCCGCCGGAGTCGTTGAGGACCTTGGCGTCGATGATCTTCGCACCGGGCGCGACGCCCTTGTACTTCCCGCCCGACTTGGCGCCCGAGCCGGCCAGGATGGACGCGACGTGCGTGCCGTGGCCGAAGTGGTCGACGATATTGCCGGAACCGGAGAAGTCCTTCTGGACGATCTCGGCACCCTTGAGGTCGGGGTGCGTCTGGTCGACCCCGGTGTCCAGGACCGCGACCTTCACCCCCGTACCGTCGAAACCGGCCTGCCACGCGGCCGGCGCGCCGATCTGCGGCACACTCCTGTCCAGCAGCGCCTTGCGCTTGCCGTCCAGCCACACCTGCTCGATCCCCGGCGCCACTTCGCGCCCCTCGACGCCCGGGTCACCGGGCGCGGTGAGCGCGTGCCAGACATCGGCGGTGTCGTCCTTGGGCGCGGTGAGC
Organism: Streptomyces sp. NPDC093109; assembly: GCF_040701725.1. Lineage (NCBI taxonomy): Bacteria > Bacillati > Actinomycetota > Actinomycetes > Kitasatosporales > Streptomycetaceae > Streptomyces > Streptomyces sp. NPDC093109. The sequence continues at coordinate 66,168 of NZ_JBFBEZ010000017.1, read as the reverse complement.
GCCTCACCCCGGACGGCGGGCAGATTACGGCGTACGGAGACATCCGCGTCCGCGATGGCCGCCTTCGCCCGCGCCTTCTGCTTCGCGTCCTTCGCGTACGACACGATCAGCGGGAGCGAAGCCCGGTGCGCGTCGTCGTACTCGGCCTTCAGCAGGCCCGTCACATCGAACAGTCGCCGGTCCAGCTTCCCCTGCGCGACCAGCGCGGCGGCGTCCGCCGGCACGACGTAGGTCGCGCCACCGTCCCGCCGGACCGATACCCGCACCCCTTCCCGCCCCTCGGCAGCCTCCACCCGGCCCACCCGGCCCTTGGCGTCGACGTGGACGCGGTCACCGGTGATCAGGGTCACGACGGTGGTCGTCAGCGGAGCGACTCCCCCAACGCGGCTTGCGGCGGGGTCCGTTGCTCCGGCGGCCGGGTCCGCCGCTGTGGTTGCCGCCGGGGTTGCCGGGGCGAACCCGGTGGCGAGCCCGGCGGTGAGCAGCGCCGCGACCATGGCGGCGCCGGCTCGCCTGCTGTTGCTGCTTCTGCTGCTACTTCTGCTCTTGTCCCTGCTCCTGCTCCTGAACAACTCGTCCCCCCAGGATGAGTGCACACCGTGTTGCCCGTCCGTGCACACCACCAACTGGGTTGCCTAGCTCAATAGTTGGCAGGGCCTCGTCGGGCAGTCGTCTTGGACGAGGAGATGAGCCACGGCCCCGGATGGTTCCCACCGATCCGCCCCATTTTTCCGGAACCATTGCCTCCGGGGGTAGCGATCTGCCCGCCGCCTCATGACCGGGCGGCCGGGTCGAACGAATGGCACTGTCCGGCCCGGCCAACCGTGGTGGCGTTGGCTACCCCGGGGCGCCTGTCGAACTCGGGGGAGGAGGCGTGTTGTAGCTACCAGGATCCCATTTTCCGGTAGCAGAGATCTTCGTGGTCAGTTCCCCGTCGGACGTGAGATCGAGCATGACCCCAGACCCACCCGGCTCGCCGCACACATCCGCTCTCTTTTTCGGCAGCACCGTGATCGACCGGTCGATGGCCGGCTCTTTGGCACCCGAAGGGAAAACACGAAGGCGAATTTTCATCCGTGAACCCGCGGAATCCTCCGGGATGTCCACGCTCAGCCTGACGATATCTTGCGAGGCCGGCTTCTCGCGTACGCAGGAATCGCCTGCGCAGAGCTCGGCCGTCGCGCCGTCGAACTGCGGATGTTCGGCTTCGAGCCAGCGTACCGTCGCACTCGAAGGGGCGGGTTCGGCCGCGCAGCTGAGTGTGGACGGCGCGCATCCGACGGCCAGCGGGATGAGCAGGGCCGCAGTCGCTCCAATGAGGGATTTTCTCACTTCTTCATCACTCCGCCCGGCAGTGCGGTTTCAGCAAGTGCGATGTCCGTGAAGATCACCCTGCATTTGTCGAACCATCCGTCGCAGTCTTTGTACCCGAGAAGGTTTACGCAACCGGCACCGGATATGATCCCCTTGGCCTGGGCGCGTCCGTTCTTCTTTACGGTGTAGACCGGCCCGCCGGAGTCTCCGCTGATGACACATTTTCCCGAGGTTTTCGTGGCGACGGTGACATTTTTGGCAACTGTTTTGTCGTATTTGACATTCGCTTTTGTTTCCGTGACCTTCCACCCGCACACCTCACCGCTCCTCGCGCCTCCGGTGCAGAGTTTCTGGCCCTTCTTGGAACGGGTTGTCCATCTCCCGTCCACGCGGCGGGTGGATTTGCTGCTCGTCCCGCCCTTGAATATCTTGGCCGATACTGAATACTTGTTTGAGTATACCTCCATGAGGGAGAGGTCGCCGGACCAGTACTTCTGGCCGGACAACTTCACCGACCCGGTTGAATTATTCCAGTTGTCGATTACCACTTTTCCTACGGTGAGGCCGGAGTTGTAATTGTTGAAATATGCGTTGAGTGTGGTGCAGTGACCTGCTGTGAGCATGTACGGGGCGCCTTTGTATGTCCAGGAGAACCCAGTGGTGCAGAAGCCTACTTGCTCTCCGAACTTATTGGTCGGCGCGAATATCGCGCCACCCTTGTACGGGGTTGAATCACTCTTTCGTCCTGCAGTAGCGTCGAGATTCTCGATTTCGGGGGAGACGCGAATAGCTACGGCGTCGGAGCCGTAGCGATCCCCCAGGGAGTCCGCGAGACTGCTGTCGGCCGTACTCCCGGTCACTATCACGCGGTTGTGCTCGGCATCGACGTGAGATGTGACTAGGGGGGAGACTCCAGGAATGTCCTCTTCGTCCAGCATGAGGATTTCCTCGGCGATGGAGTCGAGTTCGCCCTGGTTGTATCGGGTGAGGAAGCTGACAGGTGCTATTTCACCGCTGGTTGTTGAGTCTTCTTCGGGCTCTTCCGTGTCTTCTTCATCGTCGGCCCCTTCATCTTCCTCTGTGCTCTCTTCGTCGTCGGATTCCTCAATTGAGGAGTCTCCTGAACCCTCGTCGGTGGAGATATCGGTGAGGACAATGGTCGCAGTGGCTTCCTGTTGCGCTTCCTTCTCCGTTACCGGGGCGACGATTTCTCCGGTCTCGGCGTCGAGATAGGGAGGAGCGAAGGTATCGGGAGACTCTTCCGCGCGCTGTTCGGCGATATCGAGAGCCGCAGTTTGGAGCGCCGTGGGCTCTGATATGTCGCGGTAGTCTCCCTCTCCGTCGAGCACGGGGACACGGTTCAGTAGCACTTCGACCGCATCCGAAGGGGCCGGGGAGTTGGAGCCGCTGAATGTGGTGCGCAGCTCGATCTTTCCGTCAGTGAGTGCGCTTGTGTCCCACACCAGTTCGGGAGTCATTTCCTCGGTCATGGCGACGGGCCATGTGACTGCCGAAGGGGAGCCGGCGCGCGCGACGCGGTTGGTGGGGATGGTGGTCCACGTTCCGGTGCTGCCCCGACGGTACTGGAACGTGGCGCCCGTGATGGTGCTCGGTCCCTGAGCCGCCAGAGTGACCTTGTAGCCGATTTCTTCACCGGTCAGCGGTTCGGTGAGACCCGCGGTTCCCACGTGGAAGGTATACGTGGTCGGATCCGACGTGTTGCCGGCGCGGTCGGTGGCGGTCACTGTCAGCAGATGGCTGCCCTCCGTGGAGGGTGTCAGTTCGAGTGCGGTGGTCGCGCCGGTGGTGGAGCGCGTGACCGTTGCGGCGCGGTCAAGGGAGTAACTGATCCGCGCCAGGCCCTTGTCGGCCGAGGTGACGAGGAATGACCCCGGAACATCGGCGTCGCCGGTCCATGAGTCGTCGGGGTAGTCGGGGGAGACGACGGTGGGGGCGTCGGGCGGAGTGGTGTCGACGCTGAAGCGGTAATGGGCGGTGGGACCCCAGTTTCCCGCCGCGTCCACTGCTCTTACGTGCAGATACCAGGTGCCCTCGGAGTGGTTGCCGGTGACGCTTCCGCTCGTCGAGTTGACAGCGGCGGCGGGAACGGTGGCCGTCGAGGCGTCAACCGTGTGGCTGTAACCGGCGGCCGATCCGGTGGTGCTCCAAGTCGCCTTGAATGCACTGGATTTGTAGGCACCGGTCTGGTCGGGATGCGTGCTGGAGGTGATCGTCGGCAGGAGGGCTTGAGCGGAGTCGGCGACGAAGGAGAAGTGGGCTGCGGTCGACGACCAGTTGCCCGCCCTGTCCCTGGCCCGTACGTGCAGGTACCAGGTGCCGTCGGAGGAGACCGTGGTCGAGTACGTCGTAGCGCTCTGGGTGGTGCCGGTCGTGGGCGGCAGTGTGGCGGAGCTCCGGTCGACGACGACCGTGTACGTGGCAGCGCCGGAGAGGTCGGCGGGGGCCGTCCAGCTGAAGGATGCCGTGCGGCTGGCGTAGGTGGCCTCGCTCAGCGGATGGCTGGAGGAGACGACACTGGGGGCGCCGGGTGGCGTGGTGTCGATGTTGAAGGCGAAGTGCCCTGTGGCGGACCAGAGTCCGGCCTTGCTCCGGGCGGCTGCGTGAACGTACCAGGTGCCGTCGGCCTTGTCCGTCGCGGACACGGCCGCGGTGGACTGGGTGACGGTGGTTCCCGCAGAGGTGGCCGGAGCCCGGTCGATCTTGACCGCGTAGCCGGAGATTCCGCTGACGCCCGTGGCGGTGAGGGCACCGCTGAAGGTGCCACTGGAGTACCAGTCGGCGTTGCTGCTGTGGCTGGTGCTGGTGACCTTGGGAACGGTCGGAGCGGCGGTGTCCACGGTCAGGGTGTTCCAGGAGGACCATGCGCTGGACAGGTCGGTCCCGTCGTAGGCTTTCGCCCGCCACTTGTAGGCACCTGTGGCCAGGGTTCCTGTGGTCCAGGAGGCTGTGGTGCCGGAGACCACGTACTTGGAGTTGCCCTTGGTCTGCCGTGTGGTCAGGGCGCTGTCCCACACCTCGAAGGCGTAGCGGATGTCGTCTCCGTCCGCGTCGGTGGCCTTGGCCTTGAACGTCGGGGTGGCGCTGCTGGTAGCGGTGCCGGATTCCGGTGAGACGAGTGTGGCGGTACTGGGATACGAGTTGTAGGTGACACTCAGCTTGGGACGCTGGGAGGCAGTGGAGTACTTCGAGGAACGGTACCGGCGCCAGGTCAGGGAGTCGGTCTCCGAAGCGCCCGCGATCCGCAGGCCGTGATTGGCGGTGCCGTCGGCCCATGCCTGGGCAATGGTGTCGATGGCGAACGTCATGGTTCCCGCCGGGCAGGACGACGAGTAGCCGAGTGCCGCCGTGTTCGTCACCGCTCCGGTGGATGTAGTGGAGGGCTGGTCCGACCAGGTGACGGCGGAGGCCGACCAGGCGGAGGTGATCCTGCGGACCTGGGTGCCGGCCCCTGAGGTGGCGCAGGTCGAGGAGTAGTAGGAGTAGAGGGACAGGTCGGCGTCGATGATGTGCTTGCCCTTGAAGGCGGACACGTCGAACTTCAGGTAGGACCGCGCTTTGGTGGTACCCGTGTTGTATGTGCCCGACTTCAGCTCGGTTGAGGAGACCTGGGAGTCGGTGTAGTTGGTGGCGACCCAGGTGTCGGTGGTGACCGAGAGAGTGGAGGTCGGATCGACCGTGACGGGGTAGGTGGCGTTCGCGAAGAATTCGGCGTCCGGTGTCAGGACGAGCGTCTGAGACCCGTCTCCGGCGGTCCTGACCTCGGTGGCGACGGGCGCCTGGTGCGCGGATTCACCGGACGCCCGGTCCGTGGAGGAGTCCCACATCATCGGCGCGGGGGCCTCGGCGACCAACTTGCCGGCGGTGTCCTTGAGGAGCAGGTGCCCCGAGTCGGCCTGGGACAGGGTCAGCCCGTCGAGGTTGAGCGGGATCCGGTAGGTGACCGGGCCGCTCGGTTCCTCATGCAGAACGACGTTCTGAGAGAAGCCCTGGGAGAGGGCGGTGACGGTGAGGCGCTGCCCGTTGCCGAGGTTGTAGAAGGCGGTGTCGTCCTTGACCGTCGGGGTGGGGAGCTTGGTCTCCCATCCCATGCCGAAGGATTTGTCGCCCCGGGACACCGACGCGAGGTCGGTGCCGCCGCCATCGGAGACCACTAGGTCCACCGGGACGGTACGAGGCTCCAGGCCGGCGTCGGTGCCTATCAGGTCCGTGTCGATGTCAGACCAGCCGCCTCCCTTTCTCTTGAGCCGGACTTGGCTGGCGAACGCCTGTGTGGTGAAGGAACCGTCAGGATTGGCGAAGAGGGAAGTGTCTTCCGTGCGGGCGTCGAGAATCTCGATCGGCCGGTCCTGCATCTGCGCCAGCACTCGGGCTGTGGCCTCGTCGTCGGCCTCGGCCGGGCCGTGGTCGACGGGTGAAGCCGCCACAGGGGGCTCAGGGGTTTGGGCGCCTTCGTCCGCCGGCGCCTGCCCGGCGAAGACGACAAGACTGGACACCGCGAGTGCCAACACCGTTGTGGTGGCTGTGAGTTGTGCGGGCCGGGGTCTCCATCTGGAAGATGGCGCTTTCACTTATATGCCTCTCGTTATGGCTATCGACGAGTTGGTCATCGAATAGCTCGATTGCCTGATGTGAGGATTCTGTATGCATGACGCGCATAAGTCGATCTTGTAATGGGTCGGGTTGGGCCGGGCCCGGCGCTGTGCGATGTCCTGCGGGTCAGGGCGGTTTTGAGTGGTGTGTGTGGGTGGCGGAGGTTGTTGGGATGGGGGCCGCCCCTCCTGCTGTGAGTTTCGCGTCTCCGTGCCAGGTGTAAAGGGCGCTCCTAACGTCGCGTCGGCTTCGCCGATTTCGCTTCGCTGCACCCTTGACTCCTGTCCCGGAGTCGCAAGTGCGGCTTATCGGGAGGGGCGGCTGGGGGGTGAGGGGGGCCCGGGAGGTCCGCCTGTTCTGCTACTCGGTTCAGGGTCCGGCGGCTCGGTGGGCCCTGCGGGGCTGCGCGGCAGTGGAGTGGGGTGGCTCGGCCCCGTCTCGGCGGCCAACGGTCTGTTGTTTGCTGAGACTCGTGCCCCGCTGGTCACTCTGGGTGGGGGAGGGGTTGGTGGGACGTGTGTGGCGGCAAGTGGGTTTCTGGAAGCGGTCTTTGCATCCAGGAGGGCGTCTAATGCACCTCAGGACACATGTGCCGTCCGGAGGGACCCTCAACCGCCCGTCAAACCATCCCATATGGGACGGATCGGCGGGTGGTGGAGTGCTTGATCCCGACGACTGTGACGTTGCGGCCGTCTGACGTGCCCGAAGTGGCTCTACCGTCGTACTCCCTGCTCCCGGACACCGCCCGAAGACCCCCGGCCCCCGATCGACCCGAGGACCCGACCGGACAGCAACTCCCGCCCGCCTTCCGGGCACCACAGCGCAACGGTGATCAGCGGGGCATGAGTGCCGGCCAACCGGCGGCCGTCGGCCGCCGAGACGAGCCCCGCTGCCCCATGCAAAGTGTGCGCAGCCCCGCAGGGTCCACCGGGCCGCCGGACCCTGAATCGGCCAGCAGTCCGGCCGGTCCCCCGGGCAACCCCCTCCCCCCCCCGGCCGCCCCTCCCGCACCTGCACTTGCGACTCCGGGGCAGGTGTCAAGGGTGACCGAAGGTCATCGCGCAGCGACGCGACGGAGGAGCGCCCTTTACTCCTGTCCTGGAGGCGCGAAACTCACAGCTGGAGGGGCGGCCCCACGTCCAACAGCCTCCGCCACCGGCTCACCCCACTCAGCGTTGCTCTGACCCGCACCCAGCAACGCCCCAGTGACCAGCGGGGCATGAGTGCCAGCAAACAACCGGCCGTCAGCCGCCGGGACGGGGCCGGGTCACCCCTCTCCTCTGCCGCGTAGCCCCGCAGGGTCCGCCGGGCCGTCGGGCCCTGCGCCGAGTGGCGGAACGGCAGGCCTCCTGGGTCCCTGCTCCACCCCGCCCCGCGCCGGCAGGCTTCTTCAGGACATCGGGCTCGGAAGTGGGGCACATGGGGGCAACCTTTGCGGGTAAGTCGTCGTCCAAGCAGGTGAGTTCACATCCACACTCATGTGAGGTCTCCATGGACAGACGAACTGCCGCCGTGATGGTCACCACCACCCTGCTGGCCGTCACCGCCTCCGTCACCACCACCGCGCACGCCGCCACCGCATCCACCACCGCCGCCGCCGTGGACTGTCGCAAGGTCAAGTGTGTCGCGCTGACCTTCGACGACGGTCCCTCCGGGTACACCAATCGGCTGCTGGGCCTTCTGAAGGACTACAAGGCCAAGGCCACCTTCTACGTCGTCGGCCAGAACGTCGCGAGCAAGCCCGATCTGGTGCGCAAGGAGGCCGCCGCCGGGCATCAGATAGGCAACCACAGCTGGAACCACCCCGATCTGACCAAGCTGACCACCGCTCAGATCAAGTCACAGCTCTCGCGCACCGACAAAGCCGTCAAGGCCGCTACGGGCAAGTCGCCGACCACCGTACGTCCGCCCTACGGCGCCCAGAACGCCAAGGTCCGCTCCGCCGCAGGGCGGCCGTTGGTGAACTGGAGTGTGGACACACTGGACTGGAAGTACCGCGACGCGGCCAAGGTCGCCGCCGCCGTCAAGAAGTACACCAAGCCGGGGGACATCGTGCTCATGCACGACATACACAAGACCACCGTGGACGCGATGCCCAAGATCCTCGCGGACTTCAAGTCGCGGGGGTACAAGTTCGTGACGGTCGATCAGCTCTTCGCGCCCACCAAGCTCAAGGCCGGCACGGTGTACTACAGCAACCGGAGCGCCTACCGTCCCTGAGGCTCTGAGGCTCTGAGGCTCTGAGGCTCTGAGGCTCTGAGGCTCTGAGGCTCTGAGGTCCCGAGTGCGCGGGCGTCCCCGCCGCCCCGCCCCGCTCCGCCGCTCCGCCCCGCCCCGCTCCCGCCCCCGCCTCAGTGGCCCGGCCAAGGGCGCCCGTCGACCCGTTCGATGTCGCGGTTCAGGCGGCCCAGGTAGCCCGCGAAGTCGGCTACCTCCTCGGGCGTCCAGTCGGTCATCACCTTCGCCAGCCCCTGGATGTTCTCCGCCCGCTCGGCGGCCAGGCGGCGGGCTCCGTCCGGGGTGATGGCGAACTTGCGCGCGATGCCGCCGGCCGGGTCCGGGATGCGCTCGACGATCCCGGCCCGCAGCATCGCCGCCGTCTGCCGGTTGAGTGTGGAGGTGTCCAGGCCGAAGGCCTCGCTGAGCTGGCCGATCGACATCGGCCCCTCCGCCTCGATCCGGCTGAGCAGGAGATACGCGCTGCGGTCCAGTCGTCCGTCGGCGCCCAGCGGACGCGGGTTCAGCAGGTGCATGTACCGCCCGAGCAGCATGGTCTCGAAGGCGATCCGGTCGATGGGCTTGTTCACGTGCGGCTTCCTCCGGCTCCTGCTGGCCCTCCCCTGGGGGCGGGACGACCACCTCACATTAGATGTAACACGTGACGTGTACGATGCACGCGATGTGCATGCTGCACATTGTTTGCATGGTGCAATTTCGCCATGGCCCGGAAGAAGCAACAGGGAGTACCCGTGGAAAGTCCCAGTACCGAGGTCCGCTCCGGCCGTGTGGTCGGAATCCTCGCGCTCGCGGGAATCGTGGCCGCGCTCATGCAGACCCTGGTGGTGCCGCTCATCGGCGAACTGCCGACGCTGCTCGACACCTCACGCTCGAACGCTACGTGGGTGATCACCGCCACCCTGCTGGCGGCGGCGGTCACCACGCCCGTCGCCGGGCGCCTCGGTGACATGTACGGCAAGAAGCGCATGCTGATGGTCTCCATCGGCCCGCTCGTCCTCGGCTCCGTGGTCTGCGCGCTCTCCTCCTCGGTGGTCCCGATGATCGTCGGACGAGGGCTCCAGGGCATGGGCATGGGCGTGGTGCCGCTCGGCATCAGCCTGCTGCGCGACGTCGTGCCGGCCGAGAAGCTCGGCGGCTCCATCGCGCTGATCAGCGCGTCCATGGGCGTGGGCGGCGCGCTCGGCCTGCCGTTCGCGGCGGCGATCGCCGAGAACGCCAGCTGGCGCGTCCTGTTCTGGGTCGCCGCCGCGCTCAGCCTGCTGGTCGGCGTCCTCGCCGCGCTCTTCGTGCCCGCCGGCAAGGAGAACACCGCCAAGGGCAGCTTCGACGGCCTTGGCGCCGTCGGGCTCGGTATCGCGCTGGTCTGCCTGCTGCTCGGCGTGTCCAAGGGCGCCGACTGGGGCTGGGGCAGCGGCTCCACGCTCGGGCTGCTCGGCGGCGCCGTGGTCATCCTGCTGGCCTGGGGCCGCTGGGAGCTGCGTACGAAGGACCCGCTGGTCGACCTGCGCGTGACCGCACGCCCGCAGGTGCTGATGACGAACGTGGCCTCGATCCTCGTCGGCTTCGCGATGTACGCCCAGTCCCTGGTCGTCCCCCAGCTGCTCCAGCTGCCCGAGGCCACCGGCTATGGCCTCGGCCAGTCGATGCTCGCCATGGGCCTGTGGGTCGCGCCCGGCGGTCTGATGATGATGGTGATGTCGCCGATCGGCGCCAAGCTCTCCGCCGCCTCCGGCCCCCGGATCACCCTCGCCCTCGGCAGCCTCATCATCGCCATCGGCTACGGCGCCTCCCAGGCGCTGCTCGGCTCCACCCTGGGCCTGCTCGCCGTAACGATCATCTGCAGCACCGGCGTCGGCTTCGCGTACGGCGCGATGCCGGCCCTGATCATGGGCGGTGTGCCGCAGTCGGAGACCGCCTCGGCCAACAGCTTCAACACCCTGATGCGCTCGATCGGCAGCTCCTTCGCCGCCGCCGTGATCGGTGTGGTCCTCGCCCAGATGACCACCGACTTCGGCGGTTACGCCCTGCCCTCCGAGAACGGCTTCCGTGCCGCCATGGCGATCGGCTGCGGCGTCGCCCTCGTGGCGTCCGTCGTCGCCTTCTTCATCCCGACCAAGGGCGCGGGCGCCCGGCCGGAGACCGAGACGGCCGAGGAGGCCGCGCCCAGCGCCGCCGCCACCGCCCCCGAGGTGTCCGAGGCCAAGGCCTGACCCGACCCCGGCCACGCCTTACGAGCACCACGCCAACCCCGACCGGCCGCCCCGCCTCACCGCGCGGCGGCCGGTCCGTTTCCCGCGCGATCGGCTGTCCTACCGGGCGACTACGCTGGGACGTCGATCGCGTGTCCCCGCGTGTCCCCCTGTAGCAGGAGTGAAATGGCCGTCAATCTCGTCAATGTCGAGGCAGTCACCAAGGTGTACGGCACCCGTGCGCTGCTCGACGGTGTCTCTCTCGGTGTGTCCGAGGGGGACCGGATCGGCGTCGTGGGGCGCAACGGTGACGGGAAGACCACCCTCATCCGGATGCTGGCCAAGCTGGAGGAGGCCGACACCGGCCGCGTCACCCACAACGGTGGCCTGCGGCTCGGCGTGCTGACGCAGCACGACTCGCTCGACCCCGCCGCGACCGTACGGCACGAGGTCATCGGTGACCTCGCCGACCACGAGTGGGCGGGCAACGCCAAGATCCGCGACGTGCTGACCGGGCTCTTCGGCGGGCTCGACATGCCGGGCTTCCCGCAGGGCCTCGACACCGTCATCGCGCCGCTCTCCGGCGGCGAGCGGCGCCGTATCGCGCTCGCGAAGCTGCTGATCGGGGAGCCCGATCTGATCGTGCTCGACGAGCCCACCAACCACCTCGACGTCGAGGGCATCGCCTGGCTCGCCGATCATCTGCGCGCCCGCAGGTCCGCGCTCGTCTGCGTGACGCACGACCGGTGGTTCCTCGACCAGGTCTGCACACGGATGTGGGACGTGCAGGGCGGCACGGTGCACGAGTACGAGGGCGGCTACTCCGACTACGTCTTCGCCCGCGCCGAGCGCCAGCGCATCGCCGCGACCGAGGAGGTCAAGCGGAAGAACCTGGTCCGCAAGGAGCTGGCCTGGCTGCGGCGCGGCGCCCCCGCCCGTACGTCGAAGCCCCGCTTCCGGATCGAGGCGGCCAACGAGCTGATCGCGGACGTACCCCCGCCGCGCGACACCTCGGAGCTGATGCGGTTCGCCAACGCGCGGCTCGGCAAGACCGTCTTCGACATGGAGGACGTGACCGTCCAGGCCGGCCCGAAGGTGCTGCTCACGCACCTCACCTGGCAGCTCGGCCCCGGCGACCGGATCGGGCTCGTCGGGGTGAACGGAGCGGGCAAGACCTCGCTGCTGCGCGCCCTCGCCGAGGCCGCCACGAGCCGGGGCGACATCCAGCCCGAGACCGGGAAGATCGTCGTCGGCAGGACGGTGAAGCTCGCGTACCTCTCCCAGGAGGTCACCGAACTCAAGCCGACCCTGCGGGTGCTCGAAGCCGTCCAGCAGGTACGGGACCGGGTCGACCTCGGCAAGGGCCGCGAGATGACGGCGGGCCAGCTCTGCGAGCAGTTCGGCTTCACGAAGGAGAAGCAGTGGACACCGGTCGGCGATCTGTCCGGCGGTGAGCGGCGCCGGCTCCAGCTGCTGCGGCTGCTGATGGACGAGCCGAACGTCCTCTTCCTCGACGAGCCCACCAACGACCTCGACATCGAGACGCTCAACCAGCTGGAGGACCTGCTCGACGGCTGGCCGGGCTCGATGGTCGTCATCTCCCACGACCGGTTCTTCATCGAGCGCACCACCGACAAGGTGATGGCGCTGCTCGGTGACCGGTCGCTGCGGATGCTGCCGCGCGGGATCGACGAGTACCTGGAGCGGCGCCGGGCGCTGGCCGGGTCCGGCGCCCCCGCCGCCGTACAGGCGTCCTCCTCCTCCTCCTCCGGCTCCTCGTCCTCCGCTTCCTCCTCCGTCGCCGCGTCCGCCAAGGACGGGCGGGCCGCGAAGAAGGAGCTCCAGAAGATCGAGCGCCAGGTCGGCAAGATGGACGACCGTGAGAAGAAGCTCCATCAGCTGATCGCCGACAACGCCACGGATTTTGCGAAAGTCGCCGAGCTGGACGGTGAGCTGCGCGAACTGAAGGCCGAGCGCGAGGAGTTGGAAATGCGCTGGCTCGAACTCGCGGAGGACGTGTAGAGGCGGCGTGCAGAGCGCATAACAACAGCGTCACGGGCCGGTCCTCCCTTGGGTACAGGGGTGGACCGGCCCGGCCCGTTCAAGGATTCGGGTGATACAAAGAAGCCCCGCTCGACTGATGTGACGATGCGGAATCCACGCCCGAATCGCTCTATTCCGGGGAGGCACGCCGCATTAACGGCAGTGTCCCGCCGGGATTGCGGGGGAGTACGAACGGGTGGCGGACCCGCGCCAAACAGGGGGAAAGCGCTGATGACGCAGCCACCCAGCCAGCAACCGCCGCAGGGAGGCTTCGGCGCTCCGCAGGACCCGCAGCAGGGGGCCCCGCAGCAGCCGGCCGTACCACCGCAGGCCCCGGCTCAGCCACCGCAGACTCCGCCGCAGCCGGCTCAGGCCCCGGCTCAGCCGGCCGTACCGCCCCAGGCTCCGCCGCAGCCGCCCCAGGCGCCGGCCCAGCCTCCGCAGGCTCCGCCGACCGGGCAGCCCGGTTACGCGTACCCGCCGGCGCCGCCCGCCGGTGAGCCCGGCTACGGCTATCCGCCGCAGGCACCGGGCCCGTACGGACAGCAGCCCGGACCTTACGGCCAGCAGCCAGGCCCCTACGCCGGCCAGCCGGGTCAGCCGGCTCAGCCCGGCGCGTACCCCCACCAGCCGGGCCAGCCCGGACCGTACCCCGGCCAGCCCGGACCGTACGCCGCACAGGCGGGACCCTACGGGCCCGGGCCGCAGCAGGGTGGCTACCCGCCGCAGCAGGGTGGCTATCCGCCCCAGCAAGGCGGCTACCCGCCCCAGCAGTTCCCCGGCGCGCCCTTCGCGTTCGCCGACGGCAGTGGTAACGGCGGCAACGGTGGCCAGAAGCCCAAGAACAAGGTGGCCATCATCGCCGCCGCGGCCGTCGCCGGGCTGGTCATCGTCGGCGTCGGAGCGTGGGCCGTCGTCGGCAACGGCGGTGACGACGGCGACAAGCCCGTCGTCAGCAAGAGCAGCGGCAGCCCCGACGTCTCCGGCTCCCCCTCACCGGGCGTCGACGAGGGCGACGGCAGCGGTACGGGCCGTGAGGCCAACGACGACCTCAACGCCGGGCGCAAGGCCGGCGAGGCCAAGGTCGACTGGATGCTGATCAACGACGTGCAGCTGCCGCGCAACGGCGCGGAGGTGTTCGGCCCCTGGTTCGCCGGGGACACGGTCGTCAAGGCCATGTACAAGGAGGTCGTGGGCTACTCCGTGGCCGACGGCAAGAAGCAGTGGACCGTCCCGCTCGCCGCCCCGGTCTGCGCCACGCCCACCGCGCCCACCGCCGACGGCAAGATGGTCGTCGCGATCATGGACGGCAACACCGAGAAGAGCAACTGCACCCAGCTCCAGATGGTCGACCTGAACACCGGCAAGGCCGGCTGGAAGAAGACCGTGGAGAAGGGCGGGCTCTTCGACTTCATCGGCGACCCCACGCTCGCGATCACCGGTAACACCGTCACCGTCGGCCGCACCAGCTACGCCAACGCCTACCGCGTGAGCGACGGCAAGGACCTCTTCGCGACGCCGACCACCGACTGCAAGCCGTACTCGTTCGCGTCGGGCGGCGGCCCCCGGATGATCGCCGCCGCCACCTGCCGCACCGGCGACACGAAGGCGCTGCAGGAGCTGGACCCGACCACCGGCGCCGCCAAGTGGTCGTTCAAGCTCACCAAGGGCTACGAGGTCGACAAGGTCTACTCGGTGGACCCCCTGGTCGTCTCCATGAAGGACAGGGACAAGAAGACCTGGAGCATCGTCTCCTTCAACGCCAACGGCACCCAGCGCGCCGTGATGAAGGGCAGCGACGACAAGTTCTCCGTCAACTGCGGCGGCGGGATCATCTTCGACGACACCATCGAGGGCTGCGTCGGCGTCGCCACCGACGCCACCCACTTCTACATGTCGACGAGCGTGGACTACGGCAAGGCCAACGAGGTCGTCGCGTACAGCCTGGCCACGGGCGCGATCACCTCCCGTACGAAGGCCCCGGACGGCCGCACCATGACGCTGATGGGGACCGAGGGCGGGAAGCCGCTCGTCTACATCACGCCGACGTACGAGAAGGGCGGCGCGGTCGCGACCATCGCGTCCGGTGGCGGCGGCAGCCCGAAGATCCTGCTCCAGAACCCGGACTCGACGGCGACGATCGAGAACTCCTTCAGCTACAGCAAGTTCACCTACGTCGATGGCCGCTTCTATCTGCTCGCCGACCGGGTCAGTGGCACCAGGGCCGAGCTGCTGAAGAAGAAGACCATGATCGTTTACGGTAAGTGACCGAGGTGCCCACGCCATGACGCAGCCTCCGCAGCCCCCCAACCAGCCGCCCACACCGCCGAGTCAGCCCCCCACGCCTCCCACGCCTCCCAGCGAGCCGCCCACGCCGCCCCAGCAGCAGCCGGCGCCCCCGCAGGGCGGGTTCGGCGCGCCGCAGGAGCCCCCGGCGGGCGGCTTCGGCGCCCCGCAGGACCCGCCGCCCGCCGGGTACGGCTACCCGGCACAGCCCCCGGCGCAGCCCGGCCAGCAGCCGCCCGTGCCGCCGCCCGGCTACGGCTACCCGGCGCAGCAGCCGCCCGGGCAGCCCCCGTACCAGCAGCCGCCCTACCAGCAGCAGCCCCCGCCCTACCAGCAGCAGCCCCCGCCGTACCAGCAGCAGGGGTATCCGCAGCAGGGATATCAGCAGCCTCAGCAGTACCCGCAGTACCAGCAGTTCCAGCAGCCCGTGACCTCGGTCAGCGGTGGCGCCGGTCCCGGCGGCAAGAAGTCCAACACCCGGCTCCAGATCATCATCGCCGCGGCCGTCGCCGTCGTACTGATCATCGGCACGGGCGTCTACTTCGCGAACTCCGGCGGCTCCGGGAAGGACGAGGCCAAGAACGGCTCGTCCGGCACCAACGGAGACACCAAGGACGGCGACAAGAAGGACGGTACGGGCGGCGGGGGCGGTGGCGGATCGGAGCAGGCGCCGTCCAACACCAAGGCCAAGGTGGCCTTCACCGTCCCGCTGCCCAAGGTCACGGACAGCACGTCCGTCTACGGCTCGTGGATCAGCGACTCCACGTACGCCAAGACGGGCATCGACCAGATCGTCGGCTACGACCTGGTCAAGGGCACCCAGCTCTGGACGGTCCCGCTCCCGGGCGAGATCTGCGCCACCACCAAGCACGTCTCCAAGGACTACCGGACCGCGATCATGTTCGCGGCCGAGAAGCCGTCGGCGGCGAACAAGTACCCGCGCTGCACCAAGATCGCCGTGATCGACCTCAAGTCCGGCGAGATGGTCTGGAACAAGTCCCTCAAGGACACCAACGACGGGGACAAGGACTTCTCCTTCAGCGAGATCACCCTCAGCGGCGAGACGGTCGCGGCCGGCGGCTTCGACGGCGGCGCCGCCTTCAACATCAAGACCGGCGCCGTCCGCTGGAAGCCCGAGGTCAGCACCGACGGCTGCTACGACACGGGGTACGGCGGCGGCGAGGCGCTGGTGGCGGTCCGCCGGTGCGGCTCGACCAACGACCCGCAGATGACCGTCCAGTCGCTCAACCCGCTCACGGGCGCGCCGCTCTCCTCGTACGCGATGCCGGCCGGTGTCGACTACCCGCACATCGTCTCCAGCAAGCCGCTGGTGGTCGCCGCCGACGTCGGTGACACGGCCGAGGGCGGCAGCGGATTCTCGGACCTCTTCTCGATCGACGAGAAGACCGGCAAGCTGCTGACGAAGATCTCCGCGGTGGGCAAGTTCGAGGCGCGCTGCGGTTCGACGGAGGTCGAGAAGTGCTCGCTGATGGCGGTGGGCGACGGCAAGATCTTCGTGCCGACCGCGGAGCACGAGGGCAACTCGGACTACGGGCGCACCAACGAGATCATCGCGTTCGACCTCACCACCGGCAAGGGCGTCACGGGCCGCGCCGAGGCGGGCGAGCGCCGGGTGATGTACCCGGTGCGCATGGACGGCTCCCACGTCATCGTGTACAAGGTGCCCACGTATGACAAGGGCGGCGAGATCATCTCCATCGACGGCTCGACGTTCAAGCAGACGCTGCTGCTGGAGAACTCGAGCGAACGGTCCGCCACCGAGCAGGAGAACGACTTCAGCACGCCCAGCGCCATGGAGCTGCTGTACCGGGACGGCCGGATGTTCATCTCCAGCCCGTACATCAGCAAGCCCAGCGAGTACAGCAAGAAGCTCTACCTGGCGATGTCGTTCACGACGAAGCAGTAGCCGCGGCGACAGCGGCAAGGACGCGGCGGGGCCGCGGTCCGTGGGTGACACCACGGACCGCGGCCCCGTTTCTGTAAAGCGCCCTGTACCTGCGACAGGCCGTAAGTAGTCCTGAATGGGCGGGAATTCGGCAATCCGAGCGGCTTCTGGCAAGTAAGGGGCGCGCGGCGTCGAACAAGCGTGTAGCTTGCCGGGTCAAGAGGCCGGGGGGCCAAGGGACCAGCGGGGATGGGGGTTGTTCGTGGGCGTGCGGCTCATGGTGGTCGACGATCACAGATTGCTGGCCGAGGCGCTCGCTTCGGCGCTGAAACTGCGCGGGCACCGGGTGCTCGCCGCGGCGGCGCCCACGGCGGGCGTCGCCGATCTGGTGGTGAGCAGGGCGCCCGAGGTGTGCCTGCTCGGTACGGCGGTGCCCGCGGAGCCGGGGGTCTTCGACCCGATCGTACGGATCAAGCGCGACCGCCCGCAGGTGGCCGTCGTGGTGCTCGGCCCGGTGCCGAACCCGCGCGGGATCGCCGCCGCCTTCGCGGCCGGCGCCTCGGGTTACGTACGGCACGACGAGCGCATCGAGGGCGTCGAACGCGCCATGATCAAGGCGCGCGCGGGCGAGGCGGCGGTGGCCCCGCAGCTGCTCCAGGGCGCCTTCACCGAGCTGCTCAATCCGGCGGCCCAGCCGGACGACGAGGGGCAGCGGCTGCTGCGGATCCTGACGCCGCGCGAGATCGAGGTGCTGGTACGGGTCGCGGAGGGCGAAGACACGCGGCTGATCGCGGCGGGCATGGGTATCGCGCCCAGCACGGCCAGGACGCATGTGCAGCGCGTGCTGATGAAGCTCGGGGTGGGGTCCCGGCTGGAGGCGGCGGCGCTGGCGGCCCGTACGGGACTGCTGGACCGGGCGGCGGAGCCGCCGGAGGGCGCCGAGTAGCCGGCTCGGGACAAGTAAGAGGGGACGTACCGGCCCCGGGCAGCGGTAAACAGCCGCCGCCCGGGGCTTCGTGCTGCCCGCTGCCGCCGACCGCCGACCGCCGACCGCTGCCCGCTGGGGCGGGACCCTCGCCCGTTGACGCATCTGTTGACTTATGATTAGTTGTGTTGAGTTCTGTTGAGTGTGATCGGTTGGGCGTTGTAGTGCCGGAGGCAAACGCATGAAGAAGACGGTGACGAAGCTCGCGGACGGTCGCGCGCTCGTCTATTACGACTCCGGGGACGACGTCGTACGCGACGCCCCCGACCGCCGGCCCCTCGACCCGATCTCCACCACCTCCGAGATCCGCCACGACGCGCTCCTCGGCGACGCGGTCGCCATCGCCTCGCACCGCCAGGGCCGTACGTACCACCCGCCCGCCGACGAGTGCCCCCTCTGCCCCTCGCGGGACGGCCGGCTCAGCGAGATCCCCGACGCCGACTACGACGTCGCCGTCTTCGAGAACCGTTTCCCCTCCCTGGCCGGCGACGCGGGCCGCTGCGAGGTCATCTGCTTCTCCTCCGACCACGACGCGTCCTTCGCGGACCTCACCGAGGAGCAGGCCGGCCTGGTGCTGGAGGCGTGGACCGACCGCACCGCAGAACTCGCCGACCTGCCCGAGGTCGAGCAGGTCTTCCCGTTCGAGAACCGCGGCGCCGAGATCGGCGTGACGCTCGGCCATCCGCACGGCCAGATCTACGCGTACCCCTTCGTCACCCCGCGCTCCGCGCTGATGCTCCGCAACGCCGCCGCCCACCGCGCCGAGACCGGCCGCAACCTCTTCGACGACATCCTGGCGCGGGAGACCGCCGCGGCCGAGGACGGCGGCGGCCGGGTCGTGCTGGAGGGCGAGCACTGGGTGGCGTTCGTACCGTACGCCGCGCACTGGCCGTACGAGGTGCACCTGTACCCCAAGCGCCGGGTCGCCGATCTGCGCGGGCTCGACGACGCGGCGCGCACAGAGTTCCCACAGATCTATCTGGAACTCTTGAAGCGCTTCGACCGGATCTTCGGCGAAGGTGAACCGCTGACGCCGTACATCGCCGCCTGGCACCAGGCGCCGTTCCGGGCCGCCGGGCGCGAGGACTTCGCCCTCCACCTGGAGCTTTTCACCATCCGACGGACCTCAGGCAAGCTGAAGTTCCTCGCGGGCTCCGAATCCGGCATGAGCGTGTTCATCAATGACGTGCCGCCGGAGGCCGCGGCAGAGCGACTGCGAGAGGTAGCGAGCACATGAGTGGTAAGTACCTGGTCACGGGTGGCGCGGGATACGTCGGCAGCGTCGTCGCCGCCCATCTGCTTGAGGCCGGGCACGAGGTGACCGTCCTCGACGACCTCTCCACCGGCTTCCGCGCGGCCGTCCCGGCCGGCGCCGCCTTCATCGAGGGCCGCGTCCAGGACGCCGCCAAGTGGCTGGACCCCTCGTACGACGCCGTCCTGCACTTCGCCGCGTCCTCGCAGGTCGGCGAGTCCGTCGCCAAGCCCGAGAAGTACTGGGACAACAACGTCGCCGGCTCCATGGCGCTGCTCGCCGCGATGCGCGACGCCGGCGTCCGTACGATCGTCTTCTCGTCCACCGCCGCGACCTACGGCGAGCCGGTCTCCACGCCGATCACCGAGTCCGACCCGACGGCGCCCACCAGCCCGTACGGCGCGACGAAGCTCGCCGTCGACCACATGATCACCGGCGAGTGCGGGGCCCACGGCCTCGCGGCCGTCTCGCTGCGCTACTTCAACGTCGCGGGCGCGTACGAGTCCGCCTCCGGCGTCACGTACGGCGAGCGGCACAGCCCCGAGTCGCACCTCATCCCGCTCGTCCTCCAGGTCGCCCTCGGCACGCGCGAGTCGATCTCCGTGTACGGCGAGGACTACCCCACGCCGGACGGCACCTGCGTACGCGACTACATCCACGTCGCCGACCTCGCCCAGGCCCATCTGCGCGCGCTCGAAGCGGCGACGGCCGGCGAGCACCTGATCTGCAACCTCGGCAACGGCAACGGCTTCTCGGTCCGCGAGGTCATCGAGACCGTACGGAAGGTCACCGGGCACCCGGTCCCCGAGGTCGTGGCCGCGCGCCGCGGCGGCGACCCGGCCGTCCTGGTCGCCTCCGCCGGCACGGCGCACGAGCGCCTCGGCTGGACCCCCGCCCGCGCGGAGCTGGCGGACATCGTCGCGGACGCGTGGGCGTTCGCACGCAGCGAGGAGAAGCAGGCGTGAGCGAGACCGTTCCCACAGACAGCACCGCGGATGTGGACACCGCCCGCGTCAGGGAAGAGTTCCAGGAGCTGTACGGCGCCGCGCCGGACGGCGTCTGGGCCGCGCCCGGCCGCGTCAACCTGATCGGCGAGCACACCGACTACAACGACGGCTTCGCGCTGCCGCTGGCCCTGCCGCACCGCGCGGTGGCCGCCGTGTCGCGCCGCAGCGACGGTGTCGTACGGGTGCACTCCGCCGACATTCCGCAGGGCGTGTACCAGCTCGGCGTCGCCGACCTCCTGCCGCGCTCCGAGAACCCGGGCGCCGACAACGGTGGCTGGGCCGCGTACCCGGTCGGGGTCGTCTGGGCGCTGCGCGCGGCCGGCCACCCGGTCACCGGCGCCGACATCCACCTGCGGTCGACCGTCCCCACGGGCGCCGGGCTCTCGTCCTCCGCCGCGCTGGAGGTCGTCACCGCGCTCGCCCTCAACGACCTGTACGAGCTGGGGCTTTCCGCGACCGAACTGGCCGTCGTCGCACAGCGCGCCGAGAACGACTTCGCCGGCGTGCCGTGCGGGGTCATGGACCAGACGGCGTCCGCCTGCTGCGTCGAGGGGCACGCGCTGCACCTGGACGCGCGCGACATGGCGCAGCGCCAGGTGCCGTTCGACCTGGCCGCCCACGGCCTCCAGCTCCTGGTGGTCGACACCCGCGTCAAGCACGAACTCGGTGACGGCGCCTACGCCGAGCGCCGCACCGGCTGCGAGGCCGCCGCGGCTGCGCTCGGGGTGCCCGCGCTGCGGGACGTACCGTACGAGGAACTGCCGGCCGCGCTGGAGCGGCTGGCGGCGGCGGGGCAGAGCGAGACGATCCGCCGCTACACGCACCACGTGGTGACCGAGAACCACCGGGTGGAGCAGGTCATCGCCCTCCTCGACGCGGACGACGTCCGGGCCATCGGCCCGCTGCTGAACGCCGGACACGCCTCGCTCCGCGACGACTTCGAGGTCTCCTGCGCCGAACTGGACCTGGTGGCCGAGACGGCGACGGCGGCCGGCGCGCTGGGCGCGCGGATGACGGGCGGCGGCTTCGGCGGCTCGGCGATCGTCCTGGTCGAGGTGGACGCGGCGGACGCGGTGGCGAAGTCGGTCACGGAGGCGTTCGCGGCGGCGGGGTACACGGCGCCGCGGGTGTTCCCGGCGATCGCGTCGCGGGGGGCGCACAGGGTGGCGTAGGGGTGAACGGGGGAGGGGCCGCCGGGACTTGGGCCGAGGGCGGCCCCACCCTCAACTCCCGCCTCACTGAACATAATTCACCACTTCCATAACACACCTCCAAGGGCACTGTCCGGGATTTCCGCGATTTTCCTTCCGCTCCCGGTCCGCGCCCGTACGCTGATGCACAGCACCGGTGGGGGCCGGTGCTGATCAGGGGTGGAGACAAGCGGGTACGACGCCCGGGGTGGGGTAGCAGTCAACACGCGGCGGCGGCCGTGCGACTTGACCTGTCACTCGCACCACCGGGCGCCGTGCCTGTGCCGTCCGCTCCCACCTTGAGGGGGTGTCCATTGGTACGTATCAGGGTTCTCGTGGTGGACGACCACCGCATCTTCGCCGAATCGCTCGCCGCGGCGCTCGCGGCCGAGCCCGATGTCGACGTCGCCGCCGCGGGCAGCGGGCCCGCGGCGCTGCGCTGTCTCGAACGGGCGGCGTCCGAAGGGCGCAGATTCGATGTGATGCTGGTCGACGCCGATCTCGGCGCGGTGATACCGGTTCAGGTGCCGGTCGCCCGCGCCGTACCCGACAGCGGCAGCGGCGAGACGCTGACGCCGGTCGACGGCATCTCGCTGGTGGCCGGGGTCCGTTCGGGCCAGCCGTCGGTCCGTACGGTCGTCCTCGCCGAGAAGGACGACCCGCGCCGCGCGGCGCTGGCGCTCCAGGCGGGCGCGTCCGGCTGGGTCGCGAAGGACTGCTCGCTGCAACGGCTGCTCGCGGTGATGCGCGGAGTCCTGCGGGACGAGACGCATCTGCCGGCGGCGCTGCTCACCGGCGTCCTGCGCGAACTGACGGCGGCGCGCAAGCACCGTACGGAGAGCGAGCGGCTCGTCGAGTCGCTGACGCCGCGCGAGCGCGAGGTGCTGCGCTGCATGGTGGCGGGCCTGGGGCGCAAGGCAGTGGCGGAGCGCCTCTTCCTCTCGCCGCACACCGTCCGTACGCATATGCAGAACGTGCTGGGGAAGCTGGGCGTGCACTCCACGCTGGCGGCCGTCGCGCTGGCCCGCAGGGCGGGAGTGGGACCGGTGGACCTGGCGGCGCGGGCGATCACGTCGACGGGCTGAGCGGGGGTCCTGGCGTCGGCATCCACGATCCACGGATACGGGCGCCGGGACCCCGCGGTTCCGGGACCCCGGTTCAGCTGGGCACGTTGTCGAACGGCGCGGTCAACTGGCGCAGCAGCCCGGCCAGTTCACCGCGCTGGGCCGCGCTCAGCTCCGCGAGGATGGCCCGCTCCTGGGCGAGCAGCCCGGCGAGCGCCTGATCCGCGCGGTCCTGCCCCTCGGTGGTGAGCCGGACGAGCACCCCGCGCCGGTCGCTGGGGTCGGGCAGCCGCTCGACGAGGCTCTTCTTGGTGAGCCGGTCGATGCGGTTCGTCATCGTGCCGGACGTGACCAGGGTCTGGGTCAGCAACTGCCCGGGCGAGAGCTGGTACGGAGCCCCCGCACGCCGCAGCGAGGTGAGCACGTCGAACTCCCACGGCTCCAGGCCGTGCTCCGCGAACGCGATCCGGCGCGCCCGGTCGAGATGGCGGGCGAGCCTGCTGACGCGGCTGAGCACCTCAAGCGGTTCCACGTCGAGGTCCGGGCGCTCTCGGCGCCATGCTGCGACCAACCGGTCGACCTCATCCTCCATGGCGATCAGTGTAGAGGGTCCCTCGATATGAAGTCTCTTGACGTCAAGATAAATGGGGTGCAGGGTGGAAAGGAGGCCAGGCACCCGAGCAAGAGGAGCAAGATGGTCATGCCCACCACCCCGGTGACTCCCAGCACCCCTTTGACCCCGGTGACTCCCGCCACCCCGGTGACTCCTGCCACCCCGACCAAGACCCCCACCTGGGACCCGGCCCAGTACCTCAGGTACGCGGACCACCGGACCCGCCCGTTCCGGGACCTGCTGGCGCGGGTGGAGGAGCCGCGGGCGGGAGCCCCGCTGACGGGAGGCCCGCTACGGATCGCCGACCTGGGCTGCGGCCCCGGCAACGTCACGGCGCTGCTGGCCGACCGCTGGCCGTCGGCCCGTATCACCGGCTTCGACAGCTCACCGGAGATGCTGGAGCGCGCGACGCGGGAGTACGCGGGCCCGACCGCGGGCGGCGGCGAGCTGGACTTCCGGTCGGCGGACGCGACGGTCTGGCCCCCCGACCACTCGTACGCGTACGACCTGATCGTCTCGAACGCGGCCCTCCAATGGATGCCGGGCCACCCGGACTCCTTCCCCAGCTGGATCGAAGCCCTGGCCCCCGGCGGCACCTTCGCGTTCCAGGTCCCCGGCAACTTCACGGCCCCCAGCCACACCCTCCTGGCCGACCTCTGCGCCACCCCGCCCTGGCGCGCCCGCCTGGGCGACGGCCTCCGCTTCCCCGGCAACGTCCTGGACCCGGCGGACTACTTCACCCGCCTGACGGACCTGGGCTGCGCGACGGACGTCTGGGAGACCACGTACCTCCAGCTCCTCCAGGGCGAGGACGCGGTGCTGGACTGGGTCAAGGGCACAGCCCTGCGCCCGGTCCTGACGGCCCTGGACGGCGACGAGGACGCCGTGCGGGCCTTCACCGCCCAATACCGCGACCTCCTGCGCACCGCCTACCCCAGGGGCCCCCACGGCACCCCCTACCCCTTCCGCCGCATCTTCGCGGTGGCCCGCAAGCCGGCGGCCTGACGACCCCCTGGTCACCCCATCGTCACCCATTCGGCTGATCGGACGACGGGACGCCGGATCCGGCGAGGCCGGGGGTTCTAGCGTGCGGGTGTCGCTTGTGCCGTCGTGGCACCGGGCGCGGAGGAGGCGCGTCGCGATGACCGCAGTCGCACACGAGGAACTGGACGAGTTCCTGTGGCAGAGGTGGAAGGCCATGGATCCCCCCGAGGGCTGCCGCGCGGAGATCATCGAGGGGCCATCGAAGTGTCACTCACCGGCCGTCTTCGTCATGGGGTGCTCAGCAACCGTCTCCGCCGGGAGTTGGACGCCCATCTGACGGGCAGCGACTTCGCGGCGTACCACGGCGTCAACGTCATCCACCGTCGGAAGGTCTGGATCCCTGACCTCGTCGTGGCGCCCCGTGATCTGGACGAGATCCCCGACGAGGATGACCTCGGCGTTACCGCCGCGGGAGTCGCCATGGTCGTAGAGGTGGTCTCGCCGGGCCATCGCAACATCGTCCGCGACCGCGACCGCAAGCGCCGCGAATACGCCCGCGCCGGGATTCCGCTGTACGTGCTCATCGACGACCACGACGGGGAGGGCACCGTCACCATCCTGGCCGACCCCACCCCGGGGAAGGCCGCCTACGCCGACGAGCACCGCGTCGCGTACGGCACGGAAGCGACCATCCCCGACGGCCCGGCCAAGGGCTACACCATCGGCGAGACGATCACCCGCCCCTGACGGCCAGGGGACCCCGGCCCGCTCGCCGGCTACGGATCGCCGTCGCCGTCGCCGTCCCCGAAGTCCAGCTCCGACAGCCCGAGGCGCACGCCCCGGCTCTCGGCGATGAGCAACGTGTCACGCAGCGCCTCCGTCAACCGGGCGGTCAGCCCGTCGACGTCCAAGCCGTCGGCCTTGGCTTTGGCCTTGGCCTCGGGTTTCGGCTCCGGCTCCGGCTCCGCGAACGCGTCAAACGCCTCGTCGAGC
Organism: Streptomyces sp. NPDC093109; assembly: GCF_040701725.1. Classification (NCBI taxonomy): domain Bacteria; kingdom Bacillati; phylum Actinomycetota; class Actinomycetes; order Kitasatosporales; family Streptomycetaceae; genus Streptomyces; species Streptomyces sp. NPDC093109. The sequence goes on along the minus strand of NZ_JBFBEZ010000017.1, from coordinate 41,493 downwards.
AGCCGCCCCGCCATGACGAGCTGGACGGACTCGACCCGATCGGCCAGCCGCGACACCGGCCCTGTGCCGACACCGTCCGCCGACAGATAGCAGGGCCGCCCGTCGGGCTCGGTCCACGGCAGCAGCCGCAAGGGCCGCCCGGCGATGCTCATCGGGTCACCCCTGCGTGGCGCGTGGGGGGTGAACGTACGAATGTTGAGGTCCCAACCTGATGCGCCGTCGACTCGGCTTGGCGCTGCGCACGTTGAGGCAGAGAGCAGGGCTGAGCCTCGCGGACGCGGTGAAACTGCTGGGGCTCTCGGGCTCCTCCGCGCTCAGCAAGATCGAGAACGGCAAGCAGCGCGTACCGGCGACTTCGCTGGACAAGTACTTCGAGGCGTACGACGTTCAGGACGAGCGTCGGATGCGGGAGATCCGGCAACTCGCCGCGCAGGCATCGTCGTCGCGCCGCACCAACCTGTTCGCCCAGTACCGCGACGCGGTCCGCGACCCCTTCGCCGACTACCTCGAACTCGAAGAACTCGCCGTGCATGCCGACTGGTACGCAGCCCAGTTGGTGCCGGGGCTGCTCCAGACGCCGGAGTACGCCCACGCCGTGGTCGAGGGCAGCGGCAAGTGGAACACCACCCGCGAGGTGCGCACCTTCGTGGAGCTGCGCATGAAGCGCCAGCAGGTGCTCCGGCGCGAGCACCCCCTCTCCATGTGGTGCGTGCTGGACGAGGCGGTGCTGCGCCGGGCTATGGGAGGGGAGCAGGTACTGGCGGGCCAGTTGCGGTACCTGCTGGATGTCTCGGGAGAGTTGCCCGGTGTGGAGATCCAGGTGCTCCCGTTCAGCGCGGGCGTCCACGCGGGCATCGACGGGACGTTCACCCTGTTCCGGTTCGACGCGGGTGACCCGCTGGCCGTGCTGGAGCCGCTGACGAACTCCCTCTACTTGGAGAAGGATGAACATGTGGGCCGCTACGACGTGGCGTTCAACCATCTGCGCGCGCGGGCGCTGGACATTCCGGCATCACGCGAGTTCATCAAGAGCCTCATCAAGGAGGAAGCTTGACCACCAAGGCTGACCTGATAGCCGCCGACTGGACGAAGAGCAGATTCAGTTCGGGTGGCGACAACTGCGTAGAGGTGGCCACCGCGGGCCACACCACCGGCCTCCGCGACTCCAAGGTCCCGAACGGCCCCCACCTCGCGGTCACCGCCGCCGCGTTCGCCACGTTCCTGGCCGGCCTCAAGGCCGCCGGCCCGGACCGCACGGCCTGAGGGACAACCTCCCTCTATCTGGAGGAAGGTGCTCACGTGGGTCAGTGCGAACTCGCGTTCAACCTTTTGCGGGCCGGAGCGCTCAGTACGGAGGAGTCCCGTACCTTCATCCGTGAGATCGACAAGGAGCTGAGTTGAGCAAGCAGGCCAACCCGAGCGTGGCGCCGACGTCTTGGGTCAAGAGCAGCTACAGCTCGGGCGACAGGGACTGCGTAGAGGTGGCCACCGCGGGCCACGCCACCGGCCTCCGCGACTCCAAGGTCCCGAACGGCCCCCACCTCGCGGTCACCGCCGCCGCGTTCGCCGCGTTCGTAGCCGGCCTCAAGGCCGACGGCCCGGACCGTACGGCCTGACAGCCGCGTCGACGCGCGCCAGGGGCGGCGCGAGGCGCGCCGCGCCGCAAGCGCGTGCCCCGAGGCGGCAGGACACCGGGGGATGGTCATGGCTGAGCCGTTCGATCAGCGTGGGTGTGGCGGCCGGGTCCCGGACGGCCAGCCGACGGTAGTCGCCGTCCGGGTGGTCCGCGTAGCGCGCGGCGAGACCCTCGCGGGGGAAGCGGGGATGCGTCTCCGCCATCCAGGCGGAGAACGTGCCACCGAGCCGCGCGTACACGCGCTCCGTCCAGCGAGGACGCGTGGAACGCGACCATGATTCCGCTTACTGGCTGAGCTGTGCCGAGGCGAACGAACGGCTCGGGCGGGCTACGTCTGTCGACACGGGGCGGGCGTCACTTCTCATCCGCGCCGGATTCCGCGCTGATGGATGCCTGGTAGACGTCGGCGTAGGTAGGGGAGTCCTTGACCAGGTCGTCGCAGAACGCGGCGACGTCGGTGCCGATGAGTTCCAGGACGCCCTTGCCTGCGGCGACGCCCTCCTCGAAGAAGTCGACGATCCCGGGCAGCAGGGGTCCGTCGGACAGGCTGACCGGTCCGACCTTGAAGAAGTACCTCTGCATCTCCTTGTAGACGATCTGGTAGTCCGGCGGGAGAGCCTTGACCCGAGCCATGTGCGCCCGCCACTGCTTCTTGCCCTCAACGATGTCCTGGATGCTCACGTCAGCCTCCCAGCCGGCTCAATTTCCTGGCGACGTTCCTGTTCAACTGCTCGCGCCACCGGTCGCGATAGGTTCGGGCCCCTTCTCCACCGGCAAGCGCGGTGCAGAAGCCTCCGATGTCGTCGCCGAACACCTCGTGGACGCTCTGCCCGTCCGCCGCTGCTACTTCGAGCAGTCCCAGGGCGGCGTCGAGGATCGGCAGCAGGTTGCGGCCGGTCAAGTCCCCGTAGGGGAAGAGGTGGGCGATGATCTGTCCCCATACCGCTCGGTAGTCGTCCGGCAGGGCCTCGGCCCGGGCGTCGAACGCCTTCCATTCCCTGGTGAGATCGCTGCCTGTGACCTTCTCCCAGAAGTTCATCTCCCGCCCTCCTTCAGTCTGTCGATGCGTGATGAGAGGTACTGCCATTTCGCCCAGAACTTCGCGAGTTCTTCGCGTCCGGCGTCGTTGAGCGCGTAGAACTTGCGCGGCGGACCGACCCCGGAGGGGCGTTTCGTCACCCGGACGAGCCCGTTCCTCTCCAGCCGCAGCAAGATGGTGTACACCGTCCCCTCGATGACGTCGGCGAAGCCGAGCTCGTTCAGCCGGCGGGTAATGGCGTATCCGTAGGTCTCCTCGCCGGCGATGATTTCGAGCACACACCCTTCGAGCGTGCCCTTCAGCATCTCCGTCAGGTCCTCCATCGCAGATGCTCCTCAGCCGTCGGTACTACGTGCTACCGAGTACCGCTATACGGTACCACCGAGTAGTGCAGAGCGGCAGTGTCTCCGGTAGGCGTAGGCATCCAGCACGACCTCCGGCACGAGCTGACCTACGACGGGCTGCGGGTCGCCGAGGCGAAGAGCCCCCGGTCCCTGCTCGCCGCGGTCAGTGGCCCCGCTCTCGCACGGGGACGCCTGGACGGCCTCTGCGCCCGCTGACCACCGATCGGGGCACGTGGACAACGGTGGCCGCCGGATGCACCGCGCGCGGCGTGGAGCCGAAGCTCATCGCGCGTCGAGCATCCGGCCCGCGCGCGTGATGATGCGGTGCGCGTCGGCTCCGTACACCGCTGATCCGTTCAGCATGTCCCACACCCGGAGGTACGTGGCGATGCCGGCGCGGTCCTCCACCCACAGCTCCGCGTGCCAGTCCTCGACGATGACGAGCCGCTCGTCGAAGATCCAGAAAGCGTTGGCGGGCGGGATCCTCAGCGGGGCGCTGAAGGGGATGATCCCCAACTCCACGGTGTCCATGCCGATCACACCCGCCAGCCTGTCCAACTGCGCGGCAAGCACGGAGGGCGGGCAGACCAGGGCGTGGAGTGCTGCCTCCCACAGGATGATGCGGTACTTGTTTCCTGCCTCGTACAGACCGGCCTGCCGCTTCATACGGGCCCGGACCGCGTCCTCCGTATCGCGCAGCGACTGATGCAGGTCGGTGTAGCGGCTGAAGATGTGCCGTGCGTAGTCGGCAGTCTGGAGCGACCCCACGATCATTGACCCTTCCCAGGCGCGGAAGGTTCTTGTCCGGTCGAACTCGGTGTTGAGCGTCTCCTGTACGGCCTTGTGCCCCGTGGCGAGTTGACGGCGCCATGAGCGCATATGGGATTCGAGCCCGGCGAGCCGTGAGGTCAGCTCCCCGGCCGTGTCGGGCCGCTCCACGGCCGCTGCCCATCGCTGAAGATCGTCCGCCGTGGCGGTCTGGCGACCGTTCTCCAGCTTGCTGACCTTCGACTGCGTCCAGCCGAGCAACTCCGCGAGCTGCGCACCGGTGAGCGACCTCGACTTGCGCAGCTCTCGCAGCCTCATGCCAAGAGCCACGCGCGCTTGCTGGTAATCGCTCACCGGTTCACGGTACCTACTCCGGGGCCGGGAGACCTGCCTCGGTCTCCTGGTACGGGACGGCGTAGTGCCAGGCGGCGTCGCGTGCCTGGGCGTAGCGCAGGACGGCGGCGGGCTCGGTGATCAGCTCGACATCGACGAGTTGGTCGTCATCGTCGAAGCGAAGCAGAGCGACCAGCCGCGCGTCGAAGATCCAGAAGTCCTCCTCGGGCAGGCGCAGCCTTTCGGCCTCCGAGCGCGACAGCGTGTGGATGACTTCGCCGACCGCACTGTTGCGGCGTGCGTTGTCCAGGAGGTACCGCTGTCCCGTTGTCGGCGGGCTGTCCAGGATCCGTACCCGCTCGAAGCGCTTGCCGAGGGCGACTTGCCTGCGTCGTTCGGCGCACCATTCGGCGTCGACGCCGTCCCACCGGACGGGCTCGCCTCGCGTGAACTGCGCGTAGGTCTCGGTGGTTTCGTCCGACCCGTAGCGGCGGCGGGTCTCCAGCCGCCACGCGGTGTGCTTGAAGATGGTGAAGAGCCGGTCGAATTCGTCGAGGTCGATGATGTGGGGCACACGGTCCTTCGGCCCGAAGTCCACGAGAACCTCCCTCGGTACGACGACGGCGACTTCTCCCTCGGAGAGATGCTGCAACTGGGCGAGGTCGCCCGGCTCGGTCAGCGGTCGTCCATGGACGATGGCCTCGCCCGTGTCCAAGTCCTCGTGCACGGCAGGACATCCGTTGATGCCGGATCCCGTCCCGTTGAAACGCAGCCGTCGCGCCATGGTCCGTGTCCTCTCGCTTGCGACTGTGATCACACCAGCATGAGTGGGCGGTTGGTCCAGTGCTACCGAATCCGCTGCCGCGCAGGAGAATGATGAGGAATAGTCGAAACCAAGTCGCGAATGATCGAGAATATTCGCAGCGATCCTGGTGGCTCTGCCCCTAACGTCCCGTTCATGGCCACTACGCGTGACAACACGTCAGGAAGCGTCAACGTCAAGGACAACGACATCCCCGTGCCGTCCATCGCCACCTGGATGCTCGACACCGAGCGCGGCGCCGTCGGAGAGGTCGTCGGATACGTAGTGGCCCGCGTCCGGCTCCGGCATCCGCGCGGCGGCGACGAGTGGGAGGCCGATCCCGGGTGCCTCCGGCCGGCCACCCCCGCCGAGGAGCTGCGGGCGCGGGTGGCGGCGCGTAACCACCGGACGCGGCTGTGAGCGGGGACCGGGACCAGGGCCGGGCGCGGGCACGCGGCAGGCGGAGTCAGCATCCAGGGCTGATCGGCGGGGACGATGTCAGGGTGAGGGCAGCGTTCCGCAGCTGGACAGCCCACGTCTGCTGGTCAAGCCCCAAGGTGTACTCGATGCAGCAAGTGCACTGCGGGATCAACGCCAGGAACGATTGCTCCGCCGCGGTCTCGACCTCCGTCTCCCACCAGTCGTCCGTCGCCAGGTCAGCGGGAGCCATCTCGCCACCGACGAGTCTCGCCGCCATCCGGCGCAGAGCGTGACGCCGTGCCAGGGTCCGGTCGGGCAGCACGATCCCGGACTCGGCAAGTGCCTGCTCGAACGCGTCGCGAATGTCGCGGACATCCGCGTGGCGAGGCCAGCCGGCGAGCTCGCACAGTGTCGGGGTGTCCAGTCCGGCCGCGAGCGCCTCGGCAGCGATCATCGGCAGATCCTCCGGGCGTATCTCATCCGCTTGATAGCGGCATGCCAACTCACCCAGAGATATGAGGCCACTCTGCGTAGAGACTTCCGGTCCTGGTGCCCTTCCCTCTGCTCTCATGCCATCTATGGTGTCAGCACCGTCTCCGGGGAAGGCGCCAGGGGCGGGCCTCCCGGGGGGTTACTTCACGTCGATGTAGTCCGGCGCGGAGGTGACCGCGGGAGTGGTGGACGTGCCTGCGAAGGAGTAGCGGAAGCGGCCTGGGGCCGTGGCCTTCGTTGTCGTCCTCAGGTTGCCCTTGCTGTCCGTCGTGACGGTCTTGAGGGTCTTGTAGGTGCTGGTGCCCTTCTTCTTGAACTGGAGCTTCACCGGCTGCTTGGTGTAGCCCCCGTACTTGTAGGTCTTCCAGTTGGCGCGGGTCAGGGTGCCCGTGACGGTGATCGTCTTGTTCTTCTTCACCGGTTCCGGCGAGGCGTTGGCCGTCAGCTTGGAGTTGCGCAGGACCTTCGCCTTGGCGGCGGAATCCTTGGTGATGTAGTCACCGTCGTTGGCCAGGGCGTGAGTTCGCACGGTCCAGGTCCCGGCCGTGGAGTTGTCCTGGGGGTGGATGCGCGGGTTCATTTTCAGCGTGTGGGTGCAAGTGGTTGTGGTGGCACTCTGGTGCACACACTTGCCCGCGATGTTCTCGGGAATCACGAGACCGTAAGAGTCCCCGTTCGGGAGGGGCGTGTGCCACATGACCGGGAAGGTGTCTCCGACTTTGATGCCCGAGTCGTCCGTGGCGGTCACCGCGATGGTGAACGTCTTCACGTTCGTGGTTCCCAGGACGATGGCCTTCCCTCCGTTGACGACCACCTTCGTGATCTTGATGTCGCCCGAGAAGTCATCCGCCTGCGCGGCTCCCGGAATCGTGAGCGCGGACAGGGCGAGGGCCCCGGCGAAGCCTGCCGCGGTGGTGCGGTGATGCATGAAGGCGTTTCCCCCATGTTCCAGCGCCTCAGGAACGTCCCGAGGCGGACCTGACCATGCCCACCCGGTACGCGGGTGGCACGGACATGACCATCAGATAGGGGGAATGGTTGCCCACCGATCTCACGGCTGCCAGGGCGAGCGCGTACCGCAAGTCCGCCGCCAGGCGCTCGGCGAGTTTCTGCGGGGAGAGGCCGCGGGCGAGTACCACGCGGTAGCCCCCGAAAGCGATGGACTGTCGGTCGGCGAGCCAGGTCGTTCCGTCTGTCATGACCGTTATCCTGACCGCTACCTCTGACAGTGCGTGTGGCGGACCTGTGGTGCCCCGTCCTTAGAGCCGGTTGAGGGCTTCCAGCGTGATGTCGAGGTCGACGGTGAACGGGGCACTCGTCTTCAGCTGGTTGTGGAAGATGCCGATCGGTACGTAGGACTTGGACACCGGGTCCAGCTCATAGGTGCGGACGATGGGGTGCTTGTCACTGCCGGCCACCTCGACCAGCCAGAAGTACGGGATCCCGGCCGCCGCGTACTTCAGCGGCTTCGCCGTGCGGTCGCGGGCCTCGGAGTCCGGCGAGACGACCTCCACGGCGAGGAGGACATCTGCTGCCGGGTAGCTGGTCTGGTCCGAGCTGGTGACAGCTTTGGCGCGTACGACGGACACGTCGGGCTCCGGGCCGTTGCGACGGTCGATGACCACCGTCATCTCGCGGCGGACCTTCAGCTCCGGGGGTGCGGTTCGGCGCAGTCCGGTCACCAGCAGGTCGGTCATGTCGGTGTGAAAGCGGCGCCGCGGGCTTGCGAAGACGAGACTTCCGTCGATCAGCTCGGTATGCCGCGGGAGCCCGGGCAGGGTGAACAGATCGTCCACCGTGTAGCCGTCGGGCGGGGGCACGGGCCACCGAGGCGAGTCTTCGACCCGATCGGCGGCGGTATTGATTCCTTCCATGGGCGTCATACTCGGCTCTGCTCGCCCACCGCGACCGCGCCATCCGGCAGCGTCATCACCTTGAGCGATCAAGCCGTACGGGTTGACCCGGGCGCCCGACCGCCCGGCCCCCCGGCTCAGGCCCCCGCCCCCCGCCCCCGGACGCCCGGGACCCCTCACACCTTCCGGTGTCCTATCAGCCGCGGCTTCGGCTCCAGACCCTCAAGACCGTGCCACGCCAGGTTCACCAGGTGGGCCGCCACCTCGGACTTCTTCGGGCGGCGGGCGTCCACCCACCACTGGCCCGTGAGCGCCACCATGCCGACCAGGGCCTGCGCGTACAGCGGGGCCAGTTTCGGGTCGAAGCCGCGGGCCTTGAACTCCATGCCGAGGATGTCCTCGACCTGGGTGGCGATGTCGCTGATCAGGGAGGCGAAGGTGCCCGTCGACTGGGCGACCGGGGAGTCGCGGACCAGGATGCGGAAGCCGTCCGTGTACGTCTCGATGTAGTCGAGGAGCGCGAACGCGGCCTGTTCGAGCAGCTCGCGGGGGTGCCCGGCGGTGAGGGCGCCGGTGACCATGTCGAGGAGCTGGCGCATCTCGCGGTCCACCACGACCGCGTACAGCCCCTCCTTGCCGCCGAAGTGCTCGTACACCACCGGTTTGGAGACCCCGGCCTTCGCCGCGATCTCCTCCACCGACGTGGCCTCGAAGCCCTTCTCCGCGAAGAGCGTGCGACCGATGTCCAGCAGCTGCTCGCGCCGTTCCGCCCCGGTCATCCGGACCCGGCGGGCCCGGCGGCTCCCCGTGGCCCGGGCCCCGGTGGTCCGGGCCTTCTCGGTGCTGCCCTGCTTGCTGGTACTGCCGTCGATCGCCACGGTGCCCATCATGCCTTGACGGGTGCGCTCTTGCGGCGGGAGTCAATACGGGAGGCATCGGGCCAGCGCACGTCGGACGCCCAGCCGGCCAGCTCGAACCACCGGATCAGCCGGGCGCTGGAGTCGATCTGCCCCCGCAGCACCCCGTGCCGGGCGCTCGTCGGGTCCGCGTGGTGCAGGTTGTGCCAGGACTCGCCGCACGACAGGACCGCCAGCCACCACACATTGCCCGAACGGTCCCGGGACCTGAACGGGCGCTTGCCCACCGCGTGGCAGATGGAGTTGATCGACCACGTCACATGGTGGAGCAGCGCGACCCGCACCAGCGACCCCCAGAAGAACGCCGTGAACGCGCCCCACCACGACATTGTCACCAGCCCGCCGACCAGCGGCGGCAGCAGCAGCGAGACCAGCGTCCACATCGCGAACTGGCGCGACACCGCCCGCAGCGCCGGGTCCTTGATCAGATCAGGCGCGTACTTCTGCTGCGACGTCTGCTCCTCGTCGAACAGCCAGCCGATGTGCGCCCACCACAGCCCCTTCATCAGGGCCGGCAGCGACTCCCCGAACCGCCACGGCGAGTGCGGGTCGCCCTCCGCGTCCGAGAACTTGTGGTGCTTGCGGTGGTCCGCCACCCAGCGCACCAGCGGGCCCTCCACGGCGAGCGAGCCCGCCACCGCAAGCAGGATCCGCAGCGGACGCTTCGCCTTGAACGCGCCGTGCGTGAAATAGCGGTGGTAGCCGATCGTCACCCCGTGGCAGCCGATGTAGTACATCAGCACCATCAGCCCCAGATCGAGCCAGCTCACCCCGCCCCACGACCAGGCCAGCGGCACCGCAGCCAGCAGCGCCGCGAACGGCACCACGATGAACGCGACCAGCGCGAGCTGCTCGATCGTGCCCTTCCTGTCACCGCCGAGTGTCGCGGAAGGTAGTGGAGTGTCTCCGGTGAGTGAGGGTGCGGAGGTGTCGGTCAGTGCGTCGCGTGGTGCGGTCATGTGGGTCCCCTGAGAGGAGAAGCGGATCCGGAATCCGAATCCCGAATCCGAATCGAAAAGGGCGAAGAAGGGTACGTAAGGTACGGAAAGCGCAGAAGGCTGGATACGGGTGCGTAACCTACGGCAACGTAAGTATGGCAGCGCCGAACGACCCGGCAAGAGGGCTGTGGATAACGTCAGAGGGCGGCCACCTATCCTTATGGAGTCGGACAGCGCGGTCCGCGAAGTCTCCAGAACCCTCCAGACGTGCCAAAACACTGCAAGGAGCCGCACCTGTGAGCAGTGCCGACCAGACCCCCTCCGCCAACGCGGAGCTGCGTTCAGATATCCGCCGTCTTGGTGACCTCCTCGGCGAGACCCTCGTCCGCCAGGAGGGCTCCGAGCTGCTCGACCTCGTCGAGCGCGTCCGCGCCCTCACGCGCGAGAACGGCGAAGCCGCCGCCGAGCTGCTCGGCGACACCGACCTGGAGACCGCGGCCAAGCTCGTCCGCGCCTTCTCCACCTACTTCCACCTCGCCAACGTCACCGAACAGGTCCACCGCGGCCGCGAGCTGCGCGAACGCCGCGCCGCCGAGGGCGGGCTCCTCGCCCGTACCGCCGACCGGCTCAAGGACGCCGACCCCGAACACCTGCGCGAGACCGTCAAGAACCTGAACGTACGGCCCGTCTTCACCGCGCACCCCACCGAAGCCGCCCGCCGCTCCGTCCTCAACAAGCTCCGCCGCATCGCCGAGCTGCTCGAAGCCCCCGTCATCGCCTCCGACCGGCGCCGCCACGATCTGCGGCTCGCCGAGTCCATCGACCTGATCTGGCAGACCGACGAACTGCGCGTCGTACGGCCCGAGCCCGCCGACGAAGCCCGCAACGCCATTTACTACCTCGACGAACTGCACGTCGGCGCCGTCGGCGACGTCCTCGAAGACCTCACCGCCGAACTCGAACGCGTCGGCGTCGAGCTGCCCCCCGGCACCCGCCCCCTCACCTTCGGCACCTGGATCGGCGGCGACCGCGACGGCAACCCCAACGTCACCCCCGACGTCACCAGCCAGGTCCTGATCCTCCAGCACGAGCACGGCATCACCGACGCCCTCGAACTGGTCGACCAGCTCCGCGGCCAGCTCTCCAACTCCATCCGCTACACGGGCGCCACCCAGGAGCTCCTCGACTCGCTCGCCGACGACATAGAGCGCCTGCCCGAGATCAGCCCCCGCTACAAGCGCCTCAACGCCGAAGAGCCCTACCGGCTCAAGGCCACCTGCATCCGCCAGAAGCTCGTCAACACCCGCGAGCGCCTGGCCCGCAACACCCCGCACGAGCCCGGCCGCGACTACCTCGGCACCGCCGAGCTCCTCGACGACCTCACACTCATCCAGACCTCCCTGCGCGAACACCGCGGCGGCCTCTTCGCCGACGGCCGCATGGACCGTACGATCCGCACCCTCGCCGCCTTCGGCCTCCAGCTCGCCACCATGGACGTACGGGAACACGCCGACGCCCACCACCACGCGCTCGGCCAGCTCTTCGACCGCCTCGGCGAGGAATCCTGGCGGTACGCCGACATGCCGCGCGAATACCGGCAGAAGCTCCTCGCCAAGGAACTCCGCTCGCGCCGCCCCCTCGCCCCCACCCCCGCGCCCCTCGACGCGGCCGGCGAGAAGACCCTCGGCGTGTTCCTCGCCGTCCGCCAGGCCTTCGAGCGCTTCGGCCCCGAAGTCATCGAGTCGTACATCATCTCCATGTGCCAGGGCGCCGACGACGTCTTCGCCGCCGCCGTCCTCGCCCGCGAGGCCGGCCTCCTCGACCTGCACGGCGGCTGGGCCAAGATCGGCATCGTGCCGCTGCTGGAGACCACCGACGAACTGCGCGCCGCCGACGTCATCCTCGACGAGATGCTCGCCGACCCCTCCTACCGACGGCTCGTCTCCCTCCGCGGAGACGTCCAGGAGGTCATGCTCGGCTACTCCGACTCCTCCAAGTTCGGCGGCATCACCACCTCCCAGTGGGAGATCCACCGCGCCCAGCGCCGACTGCGCGACGTCGCCCACCGGCACGGCGTACGGCTGCGCCTCTTCCACGGCCGCGGCGGCACCGTCGGCCGCGGCGGCGGCCCCTCGCACGACGCGATCCTCGCCCAGCCCTGGGGCACGCTCGAAGGCGAGATCAAGGTCACCGAACAGGGCGAGGTCATCTCCGACAAGTACCTGATCCCCTCCCTCGCCAGGGAGAACCTCGAACTGACCGTCGCCGCCACCCTCCAGGCCTCCGCCCTGCACACCGCGCCCCGCCAGTCGGACGAGGCGCTCGCCCGCTGGGACTCGGCCATGGACACCGTCTCCGACGCCGCGCACGGCGCCTACCGCGCGCTCGTCGAGGACCCCGACCTCCCCGCGTACTTCTTCGCCGCCACCCCCGTCGACCAGCTCGCCGACCTGCACCTCGGCTCCCGCCCCTCCCGGCGGCCCGACTCAGGCGCCGGCCTCGACGGACTGCGCGCCATCCCGTGGGTCTTCGGCTGGACCCAGTCCCGCCAGATCGTGCCCGGCTGGTTCGGCGTCGGCTCCGGTCTCAAGGCACTGCGCGAAGCCGGACCCGACACCGTGCTCGACGAGATGTACGAGCACTGGCACTTCTTCCGGAACTTCCTCTCGAACGTCGAGATGACCCTCGCCAAGACCGACCTGCGGATCGCCCGCCACTACGTGGACACCCTCGTACCGGACGACCTCAAGCACGTCTTCGGCGCCATCGAGGCCGAACACGCCCTCACCGTCCAGGAAGTCCTGCGCATCACCGGCGGCGAGAAGCTCCTCGACTCCAACCCGGTGCTCCAGCAGACGTTCTCCATCCGCGACGCCTACCTCGACCCGATCTCCTACCTCCAGGTCTCCCTGCTGGCCCGCCAGCGCGCCGCGGCGGCCCGGCAGGAGGCACCGGACCCGCTGCTCGCGCGGGCCCTGCTGCTGACGGTCAACGGAGTCGCGGCCGGTCTGCGCAACACCGGCTGACAGACATCTGTCCGTACGTACGCGACTGCCCCCGCCGGAATCGTCCCGGCGGGGGCAGTCGCGTCAGCCGTACGGGGGAAACCGCACCGCGGAAGCCGCACCGCGGAAGCCCTCAGAGCGCGAAGAACGTCCCCAGCAGCAGCGCACCGCCCGCCACCGCCGACCCCCACGCCAGCCGCGTCATACGCATCCCGCCGCCGATGATCAGCGCCGCCAGCAGCAGCGCCCCGCCCAGCGGCACCCACGCGTACAGCAGCCCGGCCGTCCCGGCCCGCACCAGCTCCGACGTCCCGGGCTTCACCACCACCGGGAACCGGTCACCCTCGCCCGCCGCGACCGACTCCTCGATCGTCATCCCCGCGCGCGTGCCCGCCTCCGCCGCTCTGTACGTACCCGTACAGAACCCGTCCGCGCAGCCGGTCACCGCGAACGTGCCGTGCTCCCGGCCCTTCGAGAGCATCACGTGCTGCGCCGCGTCCCAGGACGCCCAGACACCGGCGACCAGCAGCAGCACGGTCACCCCGGCCATCGCGGCCTCACGGACCAGCGCCAGCAGACGGGCCGAGCGCGCAGCGCGCGCCGCACGGGCCGAGCGCGCCGGAGGCGCCGCGCGCTTCTTCGTCCGTTTCCTCGTCCGCTTCCGCTCCATAGGGCGGGATCCTACGATCCTAGGAATTGAACGCGCTCTGCGCCCGCTCCAGCCCCTCCGTCACCAGCGCCTCCACCGCGTCCGCCGCGCGGTCCACGAAGTACGCCAGCTCCTTGCGCTCCACCGAGGAGAAGTCCTTCAGCACGAAGTCCGCCACCTGCATCCGGCCGGGCGGACGCCCGATCCCGAACCGCACCCGGTGGTACTCGGGGCCCATCGACTTCGTCATCGACTTCAGACCGTTGTGCCCGTTGTCGCCGCCGCCCAGCTTCAGCCGCAGCGTCCCGTAGTCGATGTCCAGCTCGTCATGGACGGCGACGATGTTCGCCGTCGGCAGCTTGTAGAAATCCCGCAGCCCGGCCACCGGGCCGCCGGAGAGGTTCATGTACGACGTGGGCTTCGCCAGCACGATGCGGCGGCTCGCCGGTCCCGGCGCGCCGAGGCGGCCCTCGATCACCTGCGCCTGCGCCTTCTGCGCCCGCTTGAACGAGCCCCCGATCCGCTCCGCCAGCAGATCGGCCACCATGAACCCGACGTTGTGCCGGTTGGCCGCGTACCCGGGCCCGGGGTTCCCCAGACCCACGATCAGCCAGGGGGCGTTGGCATCCGTGGTCATGCGCGCCGAATCTCCTCGCGTCGGTACGTTGCGTCTTTCGCTACCGCGTTTCGCTACTGCGTCTTTCGTTACTGCGTCTTTCGTTACCGCACAGGCACGGACGGGGTGGCGGGACCGTAGCCCGCCACCCCGTCCCTGTCATGTCAATGCCCGATCAATGCCCGAGGATCAGGCCTCGGTGGTCGCGGCACCCTCGGCCGCGTCCGCGGCGGGCTCCTCGGCCTGCGCGGCCAGGATCTGGATGACGACCGCGTCCGCGTCCGTCACCAGCGTCGTACCGGACGGCAGCGGAACGTCCTTCGCGGCGATCGAGTCACCGGCGGTCAGGCCCGCGACGGAGACCGTGACGGACTCCGGGATGTGGGTGGCCTCGGCCTCGACGGTCAGCGTGTTCAGGACGTTCTCCAGCAGGTTCGCGCCCGGGGCCAGCTCGCCCTCGGTGTGGACCGCGACCTCGACCGTGACCTTCTCGCCGCGCTTCACCGCGAGGAGGTCGACGTGCTCGATGTGGCCACGGATCGCGTTGCGCTGCACGGCCTTCGGGATGACCAGCTCGGTGCGGCCCTCGATGTCCAGCGTGATCAGGGCGTTCGCCGTCTTGAGCGCCATCATCAGGTCGTGGGCGGGCAGCGTGACGTGGACGGTGTCGGCGCCGTGGCCGTAGATGACGCCGGGGGCCTTGTTCTCACGACGGAGACGGCGCGACGCGCCCTTGCCGAACTCGTTGCGGATCTGGGCGCTGATCTTCAGGTCGGCCATGGCGGCACTCCTCGTAGATGGTGAGTCGGAAACTGCTGAGTCGGAAACAGCTGGTCACCCGGCCACAAAGGGCCTGCTACGAAGAGCGCGTCGATAACGGACGAACCGCACATGAGTGCGGCCTCCCTCGCCGAGCAACTCGATGAGTCTACCCGGCGGGGAGGCCGCCCAGAAATCGATCTACCGGCTACCGGCTACCGGCTACGAGAACCGGCTACCAGTACCGGCTACCGGTCAGTGGTCTTCCTGCTCCTCGAAGAGGCTCGTGACCGAACCGTCCTCGAAGACCTCACGGACCGCCCGCGCGATCGTCGGCGCGATCGACAGCACCGTGATCTTGTCCAGATCCAGATTGCCCGGGTCGGGCAGCGAATTCGTGAAGACGAACTCGCTCACCTTCGAGTTCTTCAGGCGATCGGCGGCCGGACCCGACAGCACACCGTGCGTCGCCGTCACTATGACGTCCTCGGCGCCGTGCGCGAACAGCGCGTCCGCGGCGGCGCAGATCGTGCCGCCCGTGTCGATCATGTCGTCGACCAGCACACAGACCCGGCCGGCCACATTGCCGACGACCTCGTGGACCGTCACCTTGTTGGCGATGTCCTTGTCACGCCGCTTGTGCACGATCGCCAGCGGCGCGCCCAGCCGGTCGCACCAGCGGTCGGCGACCCGCACCCGGCCCGCGTCCGGGGAGACCACCGTGAGCTTCGCGCGGTCCACCTTCCCCGCCACGTAGTCCGCCAGGATCGGCAGCGCGAAGAGATGGTCCACCGGGCCGTCGAAGAAGCCCTGGATCTGGTCGGTGTGCAGGTCGACCGTCAGGATCCGGTCGGCGCCCGCGGTCTTCATCAGATCCGCGACCAGCCGCGCCGAGATCGGCTCACGGCCGCGGTGCTTCTTGTCCTGCCGGGCGTAGCCGTAGAACGGCACGATCACGGTGATGCTCCGGGCCGAGGCCCGCTTCAGAGCATCGATCATGATCAGCTGTTCCATGATCCACTTGTTGATCGGAGCGGTGTGGCTCTGGATCAGGAAGCAGTCGGCCCCGCGGGCCGACTCCTGATAGCGCACATAGATCTCACCGTTGGCGAAATCGAATGCCTTGGTCGGCACAATCCCGACACCGAGTTGTTGCGCGACCTCCTCGGCCAGCTCGGGGTGGGCGCGGCCGGAGAAGAACATCATCTTCTTCTCGCCGGTCGTCTTGATCCCGGTCACAGCACTGTCTCCTCAGACGTGTTGATGGCCGCTGAGCCCGCGCGTCCCTGCGAGCCAGCCGAATCGTGCGAAAGCCAATCGTGCGGTCATACGGTTTTCGGTTATCACGTTACGCCGAGAACGGCGCAACTCTTTCCGGTCAGCTTTCGTCCCCGGAGCCCGGGACCGCCGCCGACGCCGCCTGCGCCGCCGCGCTGCCCGGACGCTTCCGGGCCACCCAACCCTCGATATTCCTTTGCTGGCCGCGTGCGACGGCCAGCGAACCGGCCGGTACGTCCTTCGTGATCACCGACCCGGCAGCGGTGTACGCGCCGTCCCCGACCGTGACGGGTGCCACAAACATGTTGTCCGAACCTGTGCGGCAGTGCGACCCGATCGTGGTGTGGTGCTTGCGCTCACCGTCGTAGTTCACGAAGACGCTCGCCGCGCCGATGTTCGTGTACTCACCGATCGTCGCGTCCCCGACGTACGACAGGTGCGGCACCTTCGTACCCTCGCCGATCGTGGCGTTCTTCATCTCGACGTACGCACCCGCCTTGGACCTCGCGCCCAGCCGCGTACCGGGCCGCAGATAGGCGTACGGGCCGACGGTGGCGCCCGCGCCGATCTCGGCGCCGTCCGCGACCGTGTTGTCCACCCGGGCGCCGGTGCCCACGGTGGTGTCCTTCAGCCGGGTGTTCGGCCCGACCTCGGCGCCCTCCGCCAGATGCGTGGCGCCCAGGAGCTGCGTACCGGGGTGCACGACCGCGTCCTGCTCGAACGTCACCGACACGTCGATGTACACCGACGCCGGATCCACGACCGTCACACCGGCCAGCATCGCGCGCTCCAGCAGCCGCTGGTTCAGCAGCCGGCGCGCCTCGGCGAGCTGGACGCGGTTGTTGATGCCCAGGATCTCCCGGTGGTCGGCGGCGACTGACGCGCCGACGCGGTGACCGGCCTCGCGCAGGATGCCCAGGACGTCGGTGAGGTACTCCTCGCCCTGGCTGTTGTCCGTACGGATCTTGCCGAGCGCGTCCGCGAGGAGCTGCCCGTCGAACGCGAACACCCCCGAGTTGATCTCCCGGATCGCGCGCTGCGCGTCGGATGCGTCCTTGTGCTCGACGATCGCGGTGACCGCGCCGTGCGCGCCCTCCCGGACGATCCGCCCGTACCCGGTCGCGTCCGGGACCTCGGCGGTGAGCACGGTGACGGCGTTGCCGTCGGCGGCGTGGGTGGCGGCGAGCGCGTTCAGGGTCTCGCCGGAGAGCAGCGGGGTGTCGCCGCAGACGACGACCACGGTCCCGTCGGGCGTCCCGCCGAGCTCCTGGAGCGCGACGCGGACGGCGTGGCCGGTGCCGAGCTGGGTGGCCTGGTACGCGGTGCGTACGCCGTCGTACGCGGCGCTCAGATGCCCCTCGACCTCGGCGCGGGCGTGCCCGACAACCACGACGAGCTCGCGCGGCTCCAGCTCGCGCGCGGCGGACACGACGTGCCCGACGAGCGAACGCCCGCAGACCTCGTGCAGGACCTTGGGTGTCCTCGACTTCATGCGGGTACCTTCACCCGCTGCGAGAACGACGACGGCTGCCGGGCGGTTGGCGCTCACGGGGATGCCCTTCGGCTTCGGGTGCTGGACATCCGCAGGATACCGGGGTGTTTCGGGGCGTAAACGAGGACGGGTCCCGACCGGTGAGGTCGGGACCCGAACCTATGGCTCCCGGGGAGGGACTCGAACCCCCATGATCAGATCCAAAATCTGACGTCTTGCCCTTAGACGACCCGGGATGGTGCTTATGTCCGATTTCGTTGATCGGCTCGTGTTTCAGCGGCTCCTACTATGCCGTACCACCAGCCCTTGATGCGACGGTAAAGCTCAGCGCTTTGCAGCACGCGGATGCTGAGGCATCCGCGGTAGTCCTCGCCGACGTTCTTACGTACTGTCTTCGGGTTGTGTTTCTTCAGGGTCGTCTTCTGGAAGGCTGTTACGTCGGTGCCGGAGACATCGGCCCAGAAGCGTTCGGCGGCCGGTACGTTTGCGTTCTCGTGGATGTGCACCTGGAAGCGGAGCCTGTCGCGCTCGACGCCCAGCAGGTCGAGCCACGCGATGAAGGTCTTGATCATGTCGGGATCGCTGTTGATAAAGCTCACCCGCTCCTGCGGATTGTGGGGCTTGTCCTTGGCTCCTTCGGCCCAGTAGAGCCCCGCGCCTACCAGGAGCAGCTCCCGGTCGGTCATCGTGCCGACCTCGGCCGAGGCTGTCGCGATCGTCCGCTGTCGCTTCTCGTCCCGCACCGCGAGTTCGTGATCCCAGCGCAGCCGCGCCGCCAGCTTCACCTGCTCCTTCGCCTCGCGCCGCTCCGGCTTCGGCAGGTCCCGTACCCAGAGTGAGATCGAACTCTTCGAGCAGCCAAGCTCCAGCTGGATCTGGTCGTACGTGAGGCCCTTCAGGCGGAGTTCGCGGGCCCGGTCGCGCAGGTCGTCTTTGGCATTCGGGCGCTTCGTCCACTCCGGGGCCGGTTCGCCCTTGACCAGTCGGCCGAGGAGATCGTTGTTGTGGATCTTCAGCCGGTCGCGGATCTGGCGCAGGCTCAAGCCCTCCCTCCTCAGCGCGACCGCCTGTTCCCGTAAGCCCTCGAAGTCCATGTTTTTACTGTGAAGTCGTGTCATGTAGGGGATCGTCGTACGGAATATTTGGTTCCGGCTCGAATGCAAACGCGATTCACCAGTTCGAGGGTTTGCCGGTTGTTTCTGGCATGTCCTGGGGTGATCCGTGGCAGGTGGGGGGATTGGTGGTGCGTCGTACACACGTCCTACAGGTCGCCGGAAATTACCGCGCCGCCGCCCGTACGCTGGACGACATGACCACAACGGGGGCACACCAGGACGGTGCGGGCACGGCCGCCCGTGGCTATGGGTGGTGGGGGCGGCGGCGGAGTGTCGTGCTGGATGTGGGGCTGGCGCTGGTGTCGGCCCTGGAGTGCGGGCTGGAGGGGACCTCGTTCGCGCAGAACGCGGGGCTGCCCGTGCCGCTGGGGGTGGTTTTCGGGCTGCTGGTCGGTTCTGTGCTGGTGGTACGGCGGCGGTGGCCGTTCGCCGTCGTGCTCGTGTCGATCGCCGTCACGCCCGCCGAGATGGGCTACCTGATGGGGCTGGTCGGCCTCTACTCGCTGGCCGCCTCCGAGGCGCCGCGCCGGCTCATCGGGTCGCTGGCCGGGATGTCGGTGGTCGGGACGCTGATCGTCACCTCTGTACGGATGCGGCAGAACGTGACGGACACGGGGATCGACACGCACCGCTGGTACGTCCCCCTCGTCGCCGTCCTGATGTCCGTCGGCCTGACCGCCCCGCCCGTGCTGCTGGGGCTCTACGTCGGCGCCAGGCGGCGGCTCATGGAGAGCCTGCGGGAGCGGGCCGACAGCCTGGAGCAGGAGCTGTCGCTGCTCGCCGACCGCGCCGAGCAGCGCGCGGAGTGGGCGCGTACGGAGGAGCGCACCCGGATCGCCCGTGAGATGCACGACGTCGTGGCGCACCGGGTGAGCCTGATGGTCGTGCACGCGGCGGCCCTCCAGGCGGTGGCGCTGAAGGACCCGGCGAAGGCCGTCAAGAACGCCGCCCTGGTCGGTGACCTGGGCCGGCAGGCGCTGACGGAGCTGCGCGAGATGCTGGGGGTGCTGCGCTCGGGCGAGCAGGTCGCGGCGCGGCAGGCCGCCGGGCGGCCTGGGGGCGCGCCCGGGACCGTGCCGGCGCCCGCTGCCGTACCGCTCGCCGCCGTCGGACTGGCGGCAGCGAACGCCGCTGCCGCCGCTGCCGCCGAGGACGGGCCTGGCATGGCGGATATCGAGGCCCTGGTGGGCGAGTCCCGGGACACGGGGATGGTCGTGGAGCTGACGGTGCAGGGCGAGTCGCGCCCGTACGCGCCGGAGGTGGAGCAGACCGCCTACCGGGTCGTGCAGGAGGCGCTGACGAACGTCCTGAAGCACGCCACCGGCTCGAAGGTGATGGTCCGGCTCGCGCACCGGGAGTCGGAGGTCGCGATGCAGGTGGAGAACGGGCCCTCGGACGACATGCAGGGCGCGGGGCCCCGGCTGCCCAGTGGCGGGAACGGTCTGGTGGGGATGCGGGAGCGGGTGACGGCCCTGGGCGGGGCGTTCGTCTCGGGGGAGACCGACTCGGGGGGGTTCCGGGTGTCGGCGGTGCTGCCGGATCGGTCCGATCGGTCGGATCGGTCGGATCCGTCGTCCTCGGCGGAGCTGCCGGGCTCGAGGGTCGCGCCGGGCTCGCCCGTGTCGCCGGACCGTGGCGCTGTTTGACGGTCCGGCCTCGTTCCGGGCCCCGCCGGCTCAGCCCTGCGTCAGCCTCGTCGGCTCCAGCCCCGTGATCAGCGTCCCCAGCGCCTTGTCGACGTCGGGCCCCAGGTACCAGTCCCCGGTGTGGTCGATGCTGAACACCCGGCCCGCGCTGTCGATCGCCAGCACCGCCTGACCGTCGCCCTCCTCGCCCAGCGGGCTCAGCTCCGTCTCCAGCGACCGGCCGAGGTCCGCGAGCGTACGGGCCAGATGGACGCCCGCCGTCGGGTCGATCCGCAGGGAGGCCGGGGCTATCTGGCGGCCGGGACCCGGCGCGGTGACGCGCAGGCCGCCGAATTCGGCCCAGGCCTCGACGGCCGCCGGGAAGACGCTCAGCCGGTGGCCGGCGGGGGTGGTGTGCGCGCGCAGGACGTCGGCCCACTCCTCGGCCCGCTGTATGTTCCAGCGCCCCGGCCGCCAGCCCGCGTCGCGCAGGGCCGCGTCCACGGGGACGGGGAAACGGGTGGTGCTGAGGTCAGGCATGGTCGGTTCAGCCGTTCTCGGTCAGGTCGACGGGCCGTACGCCGAAGTGGACGAGCAGCGCCGAACAGGAGCGGCAGGGTGGGGCGTAACTGCCGTGCAGGGGGTCGCCGTCCTCGCGGATACGGCGGGCGGTCAGTTTGGCTTGCTTGAGCGAGCGTCTCGCCTCGCCGTGGGTCAGGGGTTTTCGTCTGGCCCGTTTGGAACGGGTGTCCTCGGCGGCGGTGAGATGGCGGGAGAGCAGTATGGCCTCCGGACAGCGCCCGGTGAATCGTTCCCGCTGTCCGCTGGTCAGGGTGTCGAGGAAGTCCTGTACGAGCGGGTGCAGCGCGGGCGGCTGGTCGCCCTTGCCTGCCGTGCAGGTCGTCGTCTCGCCGCGGACGGAGAGCGCGGCGGCGATGGCGGGCAGGATGCCGTCCCTGCGGCGGCGGAGCTGGGGCGGGCGGTTCGGCTCGGTGCTGCTCCAGCTGAGGCGTGGGTCGCCGCCGGAGCGCGGGTCGCCGGGGTGCGCGTCGCCCGAGCGCGGGTCGGTGGACCGGGAGTCGTCCGGCCGCGGGTCCACGGACCGCGTGTCCGCTTGGTGCGCGTCGGCGGGCTGCTCGTCGCCGGAGCGCGGCTCGCCAGGGCGCGGCTCACCGGAGCGCGGGGTGGCCGGGGACCGGCCGTCGGACGTGCCGGACATGCCGGTTGTACCGGCCGTACCGGGCCCGCCGGTTGCCGCGCGGTACGTGTACGTATACGTGTGCGTCTGCATGCAGTGCTGTCCCTCCCCGCGCCCGGCGGCCGGTGGCCGCTGGTGTCACGCCCCCCATGTTGCTGGGACAGCCTGCCAAATGTGACGCACTGTGGGGAAGCTGGGGCGTGGTTCGGGCCGGATTCCGGGCTGTTCTCGGCGTGGCGTCCGCTTCCGGTCACGTGCGTGTGACCGTTGGTCACCAGGTGGACGCGGGCGGAGACGGGTGGACCGGGGCGAAGTGCCCGATCTCACTCGGCGCGTGATGGCGCACGGCGACGATCGGACAAGATCAGGCCGGATCTTGTCGGTCGCCAGGCGAAAGTGGCTGATTGTCACCGTAGAAAAACGTCCGGACGGCGGTCGGTCGGCGTAAGGCCGGTGGCCTGTCCCCCCTTGCCCCACCGCATAGGCTGTGCCGAACCAGGGCTGTGGTGAACCAGCCGTAAGCAGCAGGGGGCAACCGCCATGACGACAGGTCGGCTCGGGCAGCAAGCCGCGCCACCGAACGCGGCCTACGCCGGGCAGGTCGTGCACTTCCCGGACCCGGTCCGGGCCTCCCGGCACCCGAGAGGTGTCCGGGTGGACGGAGACGGCTTCCCGGACTTCGTGCCGTACGCCCGCGCCGCGGTGGAGATAGCCGAGCCCCCGGTGGGCTTCGGTATCGACGAGCTGCGGCTCACGGACTACGTATCGGCCAACGCGGCCATGCACGCCGCCGGTCACGAGCTGTGGGGCACGGTCCCCGCCGTGGCCACCCCGCACGGCTGGACGTGGCACCATCTGCCGGCCTCGCGCCGGATGGTGCTGGTGCCGGCCGAGGTGAAGGCGCTGCTGAGACACCACGGCGGGCTGGCGACGGCGCCGGTGGACCACGCCAAGCGCGGCACGCGCCCGCTCCAGGAGACCAGGCCGGTGCACTTCGGACTGCCCAAGGGGACGGGTCCGGTCGGCGAGCAGCAGGTGCTGGGCGCGGAGGAGGATCTCGGCTACCGGCTGCCGGGCGCCTACCGCTCGTTCCTCAAGGCGGCGGGCGGCTGTGCCCCGGCGGGCGCGGCGCTCGATCCGGAGCTGGGGCTGCTGGTGGACCAGCCGTTCTTCACGGTGCGCGACGAGGCCGCGGTCAACGACCTGGTGTACGTGAACAAGTGTCTGCGGGACCATCTGACCAAGGACTATCTGGCGGTCGGCTTCGTCCAGGGCGGCATTCTCGCGGTGAAGGTCAGGGGTGAGCGGATCGGTTCTGTCTGGTTCTGCGCGTACGACGACGCCCGTGACCAGGACGGTCTGAGCGTGCACGAGCGGGTGGAGCGGCTGCTGCTGCCCTGCGGTGACGACTTCGACGCGTTTCTGCTGCGGCTGGCGGGCAGCCCGCCGGAGCTGGAGACCGTGGCGAACCTGATGGTGGACGGCGGCTTCGCGCGCGCTGTCCCAGTGGAGGGATGAGCGCGGTGGTGACCTTCGCGCAGGCGCAGGAGCGCGCGGAAGACTGGGTGAACGGCGATCTGCCGGGCTATCAGCACCGCGAGGTGCGGGTACGGGAGTTCGAGCTGGGCTTCGTGGTGTGGGCGGAGGACCGCGAGGGCGGCCCCACCTCGGACGGCGGCAGGCAGCGGCTGGTCATCGCCAGGGACAGCGGCGAGGCGACGCTCTGGCCGGCGCTGCCGGTGGGTGAGGTGATCCGGCGGTACGAGGAGGAGTACGGGGTGCCCGAGGAGGCGCCCGCGACGCCGGAGCCGCCGGCCCGGATGGACCTGAACCAGACGTCGTTCCTGCTGACGCCGCCGGAGTGGTTGCAGGACGCGGCGGACAAGCTGGGGATTCCGGACCGGCGGAAGCCGGAGGAGCCGGCGGCGGCGGCTGCTGCCGCGTCCGATGAACCGGCGCCGTCCGCGGCGGCGGCAGCAGCAGCTGCGGAGGCTTCGGGCTCGGGCTCGGGCTCGGGCTCGGGCTCCGGTTCCGGTTCCGGGTCTGCCGGTGGTGGCAACGCCTCGCAGGGCAGTTCCGCCTGGCCCGGGGCGTACGAGCCCACCGCCAACGACGGTGTGCCCGCCGCGACTCCGAACGCGCCGGCCGGGGCGACGCCCTGGTCGGGGATCGACACGAGCGGCTCGGGCAGTGTGGCGGGAGGCTCCGTACCGCTGCCCGCCACGGTCTTCGCGCCGCCGCTCTCGGGGGCGGACGACGAGAACGTACCGCCGCCCGCGGTGGCCGCGGAGGCGCCGACCGCGCTGATGTCCGGGGGAAGCCAGCTGCCGCGTACGACGGTGAACCCGGCGCTGGGCAGGCCCGGTTCGGCGGGCGACGGCGCGGGTGCGGCGGTCGCGCCACCGGGTGCGGGCGCCGGGGACATCGCCGACGCCACGACCAGCAAGGCCGCCGCGCCGCCGCGCGGTGCGCGTGGTGGCGGTTCGGCTCCGCCTCCGCCGCCGAGCGCCCCCGGTGTCCCGGGCGGCGCCGCGGCTCAGAGGCCGTCCGCAGCCGCGCCCGCGCCCGCACCCACGTCCGGCCCGGCGCCCGGCGCTCCGGCGGCCGGTTATGTGCCGACGCAGTTGGCCCCCGGTATCGGTTCTCAGGCGCCTGCGCAGCCCGGCCCGCCGGCGCCGCCCGGTGGTGGCGTGCACCACGCCGCGACGATGTTCGCCGACCCCGGCCGACCGGGTCCGGGCGCTCCCGGTGCCCCACAGCCGCCGCGTCCCCCGGGTGCTCCCGGTGCTCCCGGTGCTCCCGGCGCGCCGCAGCCTCCCGGTCCGCCCGGCGCTCCCGGTACGCCGCCCGGTGGTGTGCACCATGCCGCGACGATGTTCGCCGACCCGGCCCAGGCCGGCGGCCCCCGGCCTCCCGGTCCGCCGGGTGCTCCGGGTGCCCCGGGCGCGCCCGGTACGCCGCCGGGCGCTCGCGGCCCCGGCTCCGTACCTCCGCCCGGTCCCGTACCTCCGCCCGGTCCCGTACCCCCGCCGGGTCCCGGTCCCGTACCCCCGCCGGGTCCCGGGTCCGTACCCCCGCCCGCGTACGGCTATCCGCCGCAGCCGGGCGGTCTGCCGACCGTCGGCCCCGGCTACCAGGCCGTCCTGCGGTACCGCGCGCCCGACGGTTCCGAGGCGCAGCTCATCCGCCGCTCCGCGCCCGGCACTCCGCATCCCGAGTGGCAGATCCTGCATGAGCTGCGCGCGCTGAACGTGCCGCCGCAGCAGGTGCTTGAGCTGCACACCGAGCTGGAGTCGTGCGAGCTGCCCGGCGGTTACTGCGCGCGGATGATCCGGGAGACCTGGCCGCAGGTCCGGATCACGAGCGTCGCGCCGTACGGTCAGGATCACGCGGGACGGCAGCAGGGTATGCGTCATCTGCTCACCCACCAGGGCGAGTTGCACCAGGTCGCGGACGGTCCCGCGCGTCCGGCGCCGGTGCGTGCGCCGCTGCCGCAGGTTCCGCCCGCGCCGCCGGTTCCGCCCGAGGGGATCGCGCAGGAGCTGATGGGCGCGTTCGGCCCGCAGGGCATCTGCCGGTTCGACCAGCGCGCGGTGTCCCGTCAGGGTGTGCCGGAGATCGTGGCGCGCACGCTGGTGTGGGCGGGGCTGCCCGCCGATTTCGGGCCGTTCTTCTGGGCGCAGCAGCCGCAGCCCGTGGTGCCGACGCTGGCCGAACTTGCGGCGCAGCGGCAGGTGCGGGCCGCGTCGGACGCCGGCTCGTATCTGGTCGTGGGCAGCGACTTCGGCCGTGCGCTCTGTGTCCAGTACGGTACGGCCCACATCATGGCCGTACCGGTGGAGGCGGGTCCTGGCGGGCAGCCGGTGGCGCCGCAGTTCGTGAACACGGGGCTGCCGGAGTTCACGCGGTCGATGGCGCTGCTGGGGCGGATGTGGCGGCTGCGGTACGGGCTGACGCCGGAGCAGGCGGGCCGCTGGACGGTGGACTTCCAGGCGCAGCTCGCCGCGCTGGATCCGGCGGCGCTGTCGTCGCCGGAGAACTGGTGGTCGGTGCTGCTGGAGCAGATGTGGGACGGACTGCTGTGACCGTTCGTTGATGTCGCGGTGGAGTGCCGGAGAGTGGTGGCCGCGGCAGCGGTGACCGGAGAGCAGTGCCGTAGGGATGACCGGGGCGCCCCCGCTGATTGGCGGGCGGGCGCCCTGGTCGTATCCGGCGGTGGCCGGCTCTGGGTGTGTTGAAGGGTTGTGTGTCGCGTTGTGTGTCCGAGAGGGGCTGGAAGATGGGTGCTGCACCGTTGTCGACTCATGGCTTCGCGTCCGTGTGGGGTCGCGGTTACCGGCCGGAGCAGGTTGATCAGCGGATCGCGGCGCTGATCAAGGACTGCGAGGAAGCCTGGGAACGGGTGGAGCAGATGACCGCTCGGGCGGAGCGGATGGAGACGGAGTCGGTCCGGCTGGCCGAGCGGGTCGCCGCGCTGGAGCAGCCGACGTACGACAACCTGGGCAGCCGGGCCCAGCAGATCCTGGCGCTGACGAAGTCCGAGGACGAGACCGTACGGCGCGAGGTGCGCGAGGAGTGCCAGGCGGTTCTGGACGCGGCCCAGGAGTCGGCCAGGCGGCTGCGGGACGCGGCCAGGGAGCGGTCGGAGAAGATACGGGCCGAGGCGGAGGCGCATGCCGTCGAGGTCACGGAGCGCGCGCTGGACGCGGCCGAGGATCTCAGGGGCGAGGCGCGTACCGAGACGGACGCGCAGCGCGCGGAGGCGCTCGACGCGCTGACGGAGGTGCGCCGGCGCACGCAGCGGGTGATCGACGACCTGGAGAAGAAGCACGGCGAGATGCTGGCCGCCGACGACCGGGAGTTCGACCGGCGGGGGGCCGCGCTGGCGGCGGAGAACGACGCGCTGGTCGCGTCCGCGGAGGCGCGGCTCGTGGAGATCCGCCGGATGCTCTCCGAGGCGGGGGAGCAGGCGAGGCACCGTCAGGAGGACGCGCAGGACACGGCGGCGGAGCTGATGGCGCAGGCGCGGGTGCGGGCGGAGCGGGTCATGCGGGAGACGGAGCGGCTGGTGCGGGAGCACGAGGAGACGCGCGAGGAGATGCGCGCGCACATGGCGCACGTACGGAACAGTCTGGCGGCGCTGACGGGCCGGGCACCGACGGCGGACTGAGCGGGCGGATCAGGCACGTGGCGGGCCCCTGGGAGCTGGTTCCCCAGGGGCCCTGTTCTCTGTGCTCAGGGTTCCGGGGTGGAGCCCCTTAGGGGTAACTCCTTACTTCGGCCCGGGGGCCGGTCGTACCGCTGGAGGAGGAGGAAGGCACCGGTCTGTCCTTATCGTCTTCTTACGGGGAAGGGCGGGGCATCGGCGGCGCCCGGGGGGCGGGGGCTCCCCGGGGCCCAGGGGTGGGGAGAACCCCCGGCGGAAGACTGCGCCGGGCACCAGTGTGCCGCACCCCCTGTGACCAGCAGACTCGGAGCGCGCGCCGGACGAACGGACGGTGCGTCCGGCGATATAGGAGACATACCGTGACAACGGCTGTGACCATTCCCAGGCACGGGGGTACTGGAGGGCGTACGGCCGTCGCGGCACGGGCACGCCAAGTGCTGAAGGCGTACGGCGCGGGGGAGACCCGGGTCGTCGCGCTCGACCATGTCGATGTGGACATCGCCCGGGGGGAGTTCACCGCGATCATGGGGCCGTCCGGCTCCGGCAAGTCGACGCTGATGCACTGCCTCGCGGGTCTGGACACGGTCACCTCGGGGGAGATCTTCCTCGACGAGACCGAGATAACGACGCTCAAGGACAAGCACCTGACGCGGCTGCGCCGGGACCGTATCGGCTTCATCTTCCAGGCGTTCAACCTGCTGCCGACGCTCAACGCCCTGGAGAACATCACGCTCCCCATGGACATCGCGGGCCGCAGGCCGGACGCCGCGTGGCTCCAGCAGGTGGTGGACACGGTGGGGCTCGCCGACCGGCTGAAGCACCGGCCGACGGAGCTCTCCGGCGGTCAGCAGCAGCGTGTCGCGGTGGCGCGGGCCCTGGCGGCGCGGCCGGAGATCATCTTCGGTGACGAGCCGACCGGGAACCTCGACTCGCGCTCCGGCGCCGAGGTGCTCGGCTTCCTGCGCAGGTCGGTCGACGACCTCGGCCAGACCATCGTGATGGTCACGCACGACCCGGTGGCGGCGTCGTACGCGGACCGGGTGCTGTATCTCGCGGACGGCAGGATCGTGGACGAGATGCTCCGGCCGACGGCCGACGCCGTGCTCGACCGGATGAAGGACTTCGACGCGCGGGGGCGGACCTCGTGACCGTGTTCAGGACCTCGCTGCGCAACTTCCTCGCGCACAAGGGGCGGATGGCGCTCTCCGCCGTCGCGGTCCTGCTGTCGGTGGCCTTCGTGAGCGGGACGCTGGTCTTCACCGACACGATGAACGCGACGTTCGACAAGCTCTTCGCGGCGACGTCGGCGGATGTGACGGTCGCTCCGAAGGCGGACGACGACGACGGCGGCAACGGTCCGGGCGACGGCAACGGCCTGCCCGACACCCTGCCCGCCGCCACCCTCCGTACGGTCGAGAAGGCGGCCGGCGTGGAGTCGGTCGAGGGCGCCGTCGGCAGCCAGAGCGTGACCGTCGTCGACTCCGCCGACAAGAACCTGGGCGGCACCAACGGCGCCCCCACCATCGCGGGCAACTGGACGCGCAACGACCTCCGTTCGATGAAGATCACCTCCGGTCACGAGCCGGCCGGGCCGGACGAGGTCATGATCGACGCGGACACCGCCGGCAAGCACCACCTCAAGCTCGGTGACGAGCTGCGGACCATCACGCCGACGGGCGATGTGACGGCGGAGATATCCGGGATCGCCACCTTCATGGTCACCAACCCGGGCGCGACGATCGTCTTCTTCGACACGGAGACCGCCCAGCGCGCGCTGCTGGGCACCACAGGACGGTTCACCCGGATCGACGTCACGGCCGAGCCGGGAGTCGGTCAGACCGAGCTGAAGCGGGATGTCGCGGCGGCGCTGGGATCGGACCTCGGCTCGTACAAAGTACTGACACAGAAGGAAGCCGCGGAGGAGAACCGCTCGGAGGTCGGGTCGTTCCTGGACGTGATGAAGTACGCGATGCTCGGCTTCGCCGGGATCGCCTTCCTCGTGGGCATCTTCCTCATCGTCAACACCTTCTCGATGCTGGTGGCGCAGCGGACCCGGGAGATCGGCCTGATGCGGGCGCTGGGCTCCAGCCGCGAGCAGGTCAACCGCTCGGTGCTGCTGGAGGCGGTGCTCCTCGGGGTCGTCGGCTCGGTGGCGGGGGTCGCGGCCGGGGTGGGGATCGCGGTCGGGCTGATGAAGCTGATGACGGCCATCGGCATGGAGCTGTCGCTGGACGATCTGACGGTGAAGTGGACGACGCCGGTGCTGGGTGTGGTCCTGGGCGTCGTCGTCACGGTCGTCGCCGCGTACGTACCCGCCCGGCGCGCCGGGCGGATCTCCCCGATGGCGGCCCTGCGCGACGCGGGCACGCCGGCGGACGGGCACGCGGGCCGGATCCGGGGCATCACCGGCCTCGTCCTGACGGTGCTGGGCGCGGCGGCCCTGCTGGTCGCGGCCGGCGCGGACAAGGCGGGCGAGGGCTCGGCGTATCTGGGGCTGGGGGTCGTCCTCACGCTGCTCGGGTTCGTGGTGGTGGGCCCGCTGCTGGCGGGCGGTCTGGTACGGGTGCTGAGCACGGTCGTGCTGCGGATGTTCGGCCCGGTCGGCCGCATGGCCGAGCGCAACGCGCTGCGCAACCCGCGCCGTACGGGAGCCACCGGCGCGGCCCTGATGATCGGGCTGGCCCTGGTCGCCTGCCTGTCGGTGGTCGGCTCCTCGATGCTGGCCTCGGCCACGCAGGAGCTGGACCGGTCGGTCGGCGCGGACTTCATCGTCCAGTCGGACAGCGGCGGCACGATCGTCCCGCAGGCCAAGGCCGCCCTGGAGAAGTCCCCGGACCTCGACCATGTCACCGAGTACAAGTGGCTCCAGGCCAGGCTGACGTCCCCCGACGGCAGGACGGAGAGCGCCGACCTCGCCGCCGCCGACCCCACCTACGCCCAGGATCTGCGCCGCGAGACCGTCGCGGGCGACCTCTCCGCCGCGTACGGCAAGGACGCCATGTCGGTCGGCGACACCTACGCCGGGAGCCACGGCGTCAAGGTCGGCGACGAACTGACCGTCGCGTTCAAGGGCGGCGCGACGGCGAAGTTGAAGGTCGCGGCGATCACCTCGGACGATGTCGCGATCGACAGGGGCACGATGTACATCAACGTCACGACCGCGGCACGGTATCTGCCCGCCGACAAGCTGCCCGACAACATGATCATGTTCGCCGCGGCCGTCGACGGCAAGGAGAAGCAGGCATACGCGGCCCTCAAGGACGCGCTCGCCCCGTACCCCCAGTACCAGGTACGCAACCAGGCCGACTACAAGCAGGAACTGCGCGACCAGGTCGGCCAGCTCCTCAACATCGTCTACGGCCTGCTGGCGCTGGCGATCATCGTCGCGGTGCTGGGCGTCGTGAACACCCTGGCCCTCTCGGTCGTCGAACGCACCCGCGAGATCGGCCTGCTCCGCGCCATCGGCCTCTCCCGCCGCCAACTGCGCCGCATGATCCGCCTGGAGTCCGTCGTGATCGCCCTCTTCGGCGCCCTGCTGGGCCTCGGCCTGGGCATGGGCTGGGGCACGGCGGCCCAGCGGCTGCTGGCCCTGGAGGGCATGGGCGTCCTTGACATCCCCTGGCCCACCATCCTGACGGTGTTCGTCGCCTCCGCCTTCGTCGGCCTCTTCGCGGCGCTGGTACCGGCGTTCCGGGCGGGGCGGATGAATGTCCTGAACGCGATCGCCTCGGAGTAGGACGATAGGATCAAACCTTCCGGCCTCGGTGGATGTCCTCCAACATCCATCGGGGCCGGACTTGTGCGGGTGGTGGGCCGGGCCGTGTGCGTCCACTCACCCACCCCGACGCACGGGACCCTGCTCTCTCGGGACGATCTCCATCGCTGAAATGAGGCTGCCCATGGAACCGATGTCTGGGTCAGGAACTCGGAGGGGTGCCGCTCCCCTCCCGCCGTTTTTGCCCTTAAAAGGGCGGCGTGTCAAGAGGTCCCCTGTTCGAGTTCCAGAAATTATTCCAGGAGTCGTTTTCTTTTTCCGTCGATCCCGTCGGACCCTTTAGCGACGTAACGTCTTCACCCCAGGCCGCAAGCCCTGAAATCGCCGTATCTCGATAACTTTTCTTGGAGCTGACAGCCAATACGCTCCGCACTTTGGGGGCTATCGCTCCGATACGGGATGCGAGTTCCGGGGCGTCCAGGAGATGGACAGCGGCAAGCAGTGCAGCCTCTGTCGTACTTTTATCCGAATCGGAAATGTAGGGAAAAACGCCCTGGAAAAGAATAGGGCGAATCGCTCGCATTTTACCGAAGAGTGAATTGTGATCCATTGCTGCAGGGCTGAACCATTCTTCCAGCTGTTGCTCCCTCGAAACGCTTACGGCATAAGCCGCTTCTGCTAGCCACTCCAGCAACTTGGTTCGATGTGGAGCGGTCAAGGACTCCCTGCCCCTGGGCTCCCCGAGGACGGCAGCAACGTACAGTGCAGCCGCAGGTGTTGCGGAGTAGAGAGACCCTTGATGAAGGAGATCGTTCCAGAGGTGGTCAAGGGCAATAGTCACTACACCGGCATTCCCGGACGCAAGTCCGGCCAGTTTGACCGGCGTTCCTGGAGTCGCTGGCCCACCGCCGTGCTCTAGGTGAGACCAATCGGTCCCCTTGAGAAGTGTACGTGAGTCGGGCAGTTCATTAACCATCTACGAATCATGTCACATGCAACATGAGCAACGACAGAAGGGTCTCCAGGAGGATTTGACCTTGATGGCGATGATCTACTTGGAGGCCCGTCCTCTGCAGGCAGGAAATCAATCATTCTCGGTAGGTGTCAATCTCCGATGAAAATTCCACCCGTAAAGAATCTTCTGTCATGCTGGAATCTCACCGCGAGTTCTGCGCCTGTCGGGAGCATCGCGCGAATCGTTCTGGCGCAGGTGCCGCAGACTCCAATCGATGAAGCAGTTCCGAGGCTCGACGGGGACTTCCAGCAAGTCCTTGCCACATTCCGAAGATGAGGGAACTGATGGACGAGGAAATTGAACGATTGGCGTGCTTGGCCGTCGAGTACCGCGGGATTGGGTGCAGCGTCGCAGAGATCACCGATCTCCTAATCGATAAGCATCCGAACTTGAGGTCGGCGCCGTTCCGGCTGGCCCAAGTTCTTCGATCGGCCTTCGGTCTTTCGGTTCATGACCTGCAATACGTCACGGCATGGGTGCAAGGTGAGATTTCACTGGAAACACTGGAGGAGAGCCTTCAGGCGACTCGGTAAGTCGGCCTCAGCTCATAACATGCTGTAGATATTTCGAGAGGCCCCACCGAATAGCTATTCGGTGGGGCCTCTCGGGCGTTTGACGGCAACGTCAGCGGACGACGGCCGTGGCGGGCGGCGGGTCGTCTGGGGCGTCGGTCGATGTGCTGGCGGGGGCCACACCGGTACTCGTCCACAACTGTAACTTTGATTGTGACGCGGCGGCAGCCAGACTCCCGGCTTATCAAGAGGGGGCCCGACCTCTGGCCATGCTGTCGCAGGTGATGGTGCTTCGTACGATCTGGTGAGCGGAAATACAAGAGAAGATGCTGGCTTGATTGGCTGGGTCAATGACACTCTTCGCCAGCGAGGTATGTTGCCGGGAAGGGCAAACTCCTGGCGTGCCAGCGATGTTGAACAGAAATTCGCTGCCATCATGGCGCGAGATGGTATTGCGGACGCGAATTTGGTAATCAACTTCCCGACTGGGCCGTGTACGGTCAGATTGGGATGCGATCAGGTGTTGAATACTCTACTGGGCGGCGATCGATCGCTCACAGTGCACTGGCAGGACGAGGGTGGCTCCTGGCGGAATCAGAGATACGGGAGGCGTTGACAATGAAGGCTCGCGCTGAAGTGCGATACCGACTGGAATACGGTGAGCAGCCGGAATTGCTTCGTACGGCTGAGGAGGTCGATGTGCTGATCGATTCTCTCCTGGAAGGTTCGGTTCACGAGAATCTTGCTCAGGTCCATTCTTTGGAGCGAGAGCTCATGCCTTCCGGATATCCTGATCATGAACTGCTGGTTGGGGTCAACGGAGACCTCCAAATGGGACTTCTTGCGTATCTGGATTCCGATGGGAATGTTGTGACGTTGGGGTCGTCCGATAGTCATTCTAAATCTGTTTATTACATCCAAGGGTATGTGGCTGAGTTTCCGGCCAATTCGGAGATTTCTGTGGACCTTGTGCGTCGCGCCACTAAGGAATTCCTATCCTCGGGAGGGCGGCGCCCAACCTGTGTTAAATGGCAGGACGCTCAGCTTTGAGGTGATTCGTTTAGTGAAAATTGCAAGACCGCCTTGCGGAAGGATGCGAGGTGCTGGAGTTGGGCTTAATCGGTCGGGCTGGCCGATAGGTTTGGATCCGTCTGTTCTTCGGGATACCGTGAAATTCTTCTTGAAGTGATGGTTAATTCAAACCAGATACCCGCGCCCGAGCCCGTAGGCTCACCCGACGACGTTCAACGGGGCGTCCAGCCATACGCGTTGGCCGGTGCGGGTGACGCTCAGGCCGGCGCGGGCGCGGGTTGGGCGGCCGTGGGAGTCCCAGGT
Source organism: Streptomyces sp. NPDC093109 (assembly GCF_040701725.1). Lineage (NCBI taxonomy): Bacteria > Bacillati > Actinomycetota > Actinomycetes > Kitasatosporales > Streptomycetaceae > Streptomyces > Streptomyces sp. NPDC093109. The sequence goes on along the minus strand of NZ_JBFBEZ010000017.1, from coordinate 8,470 downwards.
GCGGTAGGCGCGTTCCGCTTCGTCCCACAGTTGGCGCGGGCCGTACTGCCCGATGGCGTACGTGCGGTCCGCGTCGTCGCCCGGTGGTACGTACTCCGCCGCCGCCCATGACTTCCCGTCGTCCGCGAGCAGCCACCACGTCGCCTCGCCGCTCCCGTCGTCCGCATCCACGAGCAGGTGCCACGCGTCGGGGACGCCCAGGCCGACGAAGAACTGCGCGTCGGCGTCACCGGCGATGGCCAGGGGCGACAGGGCCGTACGGGACGGTGTGTCCTCGTCCGTGTGGTGCAGGAAGTCCGACAGATAGCCGCGGTGGGGGCGCCCGGTGCGTGTGCGCATGAAGGCCGGGTAGCCGCTGAACCGCCCGTGCGCCTCGCCGTCGGCCACGTCCAGCACGGCGAAGCTGTGCGAGAAGAACGACCCGCCCCACGGCGCGACGATCCGCCCGGCCGGCGCCTGCTCCACCCACGCGTACGGGATCTCCGGGACCGTGTACGTCGCGATCACCCGCTCGTACGGAGCCCCGCCCGGCCACCCCTTCTCGCCCGCGCCGCACACGACACGCGGGGCGAACCCGGCCGCCCGCAGGTTTGCCGCCGCCCGCTCCACCAGCACCGGATCGATGTCCACCGTGGTGACGTGACCCGACCCGAGCCGGTGCGCGAGCAACCCCGCGTTGTACCCGGTGCCCGCGCCCAACTCCAGCACCCGGTGGCCCTCCGCCACATCCAGCAGACCGAGCATCTCCAGCATGACGCTCGGCATCGAACTGGACGAGGTCGGCAACCGATAAGCCCCGTCCGGCAGTTCACGGCCGTCGTTGATCTGCGTCGTCAACGGCACATCGTCGTACACGACCGCCAGCCAACGCCCCGGGCTCACACTCCGCGAGACCACCTCACCCCCGGCCTCCACGACATCCGGCAGGAACAACTCCCGTGGTACGGCGGCGATCGAGTCAGCCCACCCCGCCGGGACGGCCCCGCTGTCCGCCAGGATCTCCGCGAGGCGTCGCGGTGTGCCCACAGGCGCTCTCACTTGTCCTTGTCCTTCTTGGGCGGGTTACTGACCGGCTTGTTCCACCGGCCGTCCCCTTCACGCGGCGACTGCTTCCGGTCGCCCTCGGTCCCGCCCTTGCCGTCTCCGTGCCTGCCGCTCAACGCGTAACTCCTTGCCGCCTGTCCGCCCGGTCTCCTGCCGGTTCACGCTTGGTTACTCAACGCATTCTTCCGTGTGAGCAGCGCAATAGGCAGGGCGCGCGCGGATCGGTCGGCGGGCTCATCCGCGCCGCTGCGCGCCCTGTCCTCAACGGGATCAGCCTGGCGGCCACCCTCGGCGTCATGACCTGGATCTTCCAGGACGGCCACCTCTCCTCCCTGCTCGGCTTCACATCGCAGCCGATGGAGATGGCGATGACGGTCCTGATGTTCTGCATCGCCTTCGGTCTGTCCATGGACTACGAGGTCTTCGTGACCAGCCGCATCAAGGAACTCCACGACCTGGGCGCGGACAACGAGACCGCCGTCACCGACGGCCTCGGCCACACCGGACGCATCGTCAGCGCGGCGGCCTTCCTGCTCGCGGTGAGCTTCTTCGCCTTCGGCGTCGCCAAGATCAGCTTCATGCAGATGTTCGGCCTCGGCAGCGGGCTCGCCATCCTCATCGACGCCATCGCGGTACGCGGCGTACTCGTCCCGGCCGCGATGCGCCTGCTCGGCCGCTCGGCCTGGTACGCCCCCGGCTTCCTGCGCACGTTCCACGACCGCTTCGGCCTGAGCGAGGCCGGCCCGGAACACCCGGTGACGGCCGATGCGTTGCCCGCGAAGGACGGGGCGCGGGTCTGACGCGACTCGGAGAGACAGCTACCTGCTGTGTGCCCGCCTCCACTACCGGAGGCGGGCACAGTCGCGCGGCGTCGTCAGCTACCGGTGGCGACGGTGGCGCGGGCGATTAGGGTGCCGATGTGGCCGTCGGTCGGGGCGTCGAGGATCCGGGCGTCGGCCTCGGCGAAGCCGGCGTTCAGGAGCAGCCGTTCCCAGCTCTCGGGGGTGTGGCTGTAGCGGTACGTGTAGCGCGCCGGGCCCGCGAAGCCGCCCTTGTACATGCCCTGGGGGCCGTAGGCGCCGGGGATGGCGGGCGGGTGGGAGAAGGCCAGGACGCCGCCAGGGTTGAGGCGTTGGGCGATCAGCGGGAGAAGCTTCTCCGGGTCGGTGAACCAGACGGCCCCGAAGATGGAGTAGACGGCGTCGTACGTCTCCGGGACGGCGCGCAGATGCTCCAGCACCTCCGCGCACACGAACCGGACGCCGTCCGGGCCCCATCGCTCGGTGGTGTGTTCCACCATGACCGGTGACATGTCGACCCCGGTCGCCGTGACGCCCTGCCGGGCGAGGTGGGCCAGCGCCCGGCCCGTACCGCAGCCGATCTCCAGCGCGGTCCTGGGAGATCCGAGGAGTTCGGCGCCCGGCCCGTGGCCCGCGTACTGCGTCCAGCGGAAGACCGGTTCGGACGCGAACACCTTGTCCTTGGTGCTCAGGGCAAAGGCGTCCCACAGCTCGCGCTCATGGTCGATGTTGTGTGGTGCGGGCAACGTGATCCTTCGGGCGGGGTCGGTGAGGCCGGCGCTCACGGGTCAGTGGCTGTCGGGAACCTTGTTGTCGCACGGGGAGCAGTCGGACGCGTCTACCGACCACAGCTCCTCATCCACCTCGACGCCGGCGCGTTGAGAATGACCCGCGGGTCACGGGTCCTCAAGCGGACTGCTGTGCTCATGCGTACCTCCGTGAGGTTGAGCCGTGGTCGTGGCTCGAAGGTAGGAACTCGCGCGCGGTCCGAGCAATGAGATTGCACAAGGTTGCAAAGGAATCGGCCTTGAGTGTCAGTCGAGCGTGCCGAGGGCCTCACGGATCAGAGCCCGCGCGGCGCTGCCGTGGACCGCCATCTCCGACAACTTGCGGAAGGCGCGCTGATACAGGATGACCTCGCCGGGGCGCTTGATGTTCATGTCGGCCGACAGCGTTTCGACTTGCACCTGAACGTCGTCATAGATGACAAAGCCTTCGAGCGTCCACATCTCGCGGACCGCGCTCCGGGGAATGATCCCGAGGGACACGTTGGGCAGCGTCATGACGGACAGCAGATAGCCGAGTTGCCTGGACATGACGTCGGCGTCGCCGAAGCGGAAGTACAGAACGTCCTCCTCGATCAGCAGCGCGAAGCGGCGTCTCGTGTCGTAGATGATCTCCGACCGTGCGACGCGCGCGATCGCGGCTTCCTCGGCGTCATTCGCGACGCTCTCGAACGCGGCGATGGAGCTGAGGAGGGCGGTGGCGTAGCCCGCGGTCTGGACAAGGCCCGGGATGACGTTCGAGCAGTACACGCGCATGTGCTCGGTACGCAGGTACAGAGGTACGACGGAGTCCTGTGCCCTCTTTAGGCCACGGCTGTGGACCCGCTTCCACTCGCGGTACATCGAGTCGGCATCACGCGAGGACGCGATGAGGTTGGGAATCTGCTCCTCGGCGCCGCACGCTCGGCACCAGGCGCGTATGTCCTTGTCCGACGGCCGGGTGCGCGCGTTCTCGATCCGAGATCTCTTCGACGCGTGCCAGCCGCACCGCTTGGCCAGCTCAAGTCCGGTGAGCCCCGCGTCCCTCCTGATCGTTCCCAGCTGAGCGGCTACGGCCCTGCGGACCTCTTCTACGCTGTCGAGTGCTTCGGGGTGGTGCGAGTGAGACATGAGTCGGCTTGTCCGGTTCGGTGATCGTGCTCAGATCATGTAGTGGTTGTGGGGTGACGCAGTCCGAGACCGGCTCGGAGACGATACGGACCCGGCGGACCTCAACACCACGTCGCACGGCGTCTTTTACGAGCGCCACCCACGGCCCCCAGTACGCGGAGGCCGGGTCCACGTCCCGCTTGCCGGTCCGCTGCCAGTGCCGGAAGTCGTAGGAAGTCCAACTCTTCGGCACGCTCCCGTACCCAGACGGTCGGCGAGTTGGAAGTACCCGTCTCCGGGTCGATCCCTACGAACCGCAGTTGCATGGTGTCCTCCCCGTACAGACTCGATTGCGTTTCATTGCACAGCAATTCGGTGCCGCCGTCCAGACCCCGGCAAGGTGGAGCGCGGGGCTCGGCCTGGTGCTCGACGATGATCTCTCCTAGGTTGGCCCGCGTGACGATCGAGGTGCCCTACCAGCCGCTGCCGATCCACCAGTCGGACGTTCGCTACGTCCACGGCCCCGACTCCGCCGCACAGCCCGGCGTGCCCTCCGGTGAGACGATCGAGTTCGACTGGAACGACAGCGCGGTCTACCCCGGCACGTCCCGGAAGTTCTGGGTCCATGTGCCGGCGGGTTACAGCCCTGCCGAGCCGGCGTCGCTCATCGTGTTCCAGGACGGATGGTGGTACCTGGATCCCGCAGGCGAGGTCCGCGGCGCGATTGTCCTGGACAACCTCATGCACCGGGGGGACATCCCGGTCACCATCGGGGTGTTCGTCGACCCCGGCGTCTTCCCCGGCGCCGAGGACCCGAAGAACCGCAACGCCGAGTACGACGCCTTCGACGATCGATACGCCGGCTTCCTCCTCGACGAGATCATCCCCGAGGTCAGCAAGCATTACTCGATTACCGCGGACCCCGGTCAGTGGGGCATCTGCGGCGGCAGCAGCGGTGGCAACTGCGCCTTCACCGCGGCCTGGCTGCGCCCCGACAAGTTCCGCCGGGTCGCCGCGTTCCTGTCCAGCTTCACGCAGATGCCCGGCGGCAACCCCTACCCCGGACTCATTCGCGACACCCCCGGCAAGCCACTGCGCGTTCTCCTCCAGGCCGGCCACCGCGACCTGCACTGGAACGAGCCCGAGAGGAACTGGCTCGCCAACAACCTGCGCGTCGCCGCCGCGCTCGCGGAAGCCGGCTACGACTTCCGCCTCGTCCTGGGCGACGGCGGTCACAGCCCCAACCACGGCGGCGTCCTGCTCCCCGATGCCCTCCGCTGGCTGTGGCGATCAGACGAGGGCTGAGCACGCACTGTTCTTGGAATCTTGGAACCAGCGGCCGGAGGACTACGAACCGGGCTCCCGCGCCGGCAGTCCGCGTAGGAGTACGTCGAGGAAGAGGTCGAAACGGGGCGCGGCCGGGCCGAGGTCGTGGCCCACCTGCCGGGCGCCCAGCCACTGCACGATGCCCAGCCCGAAGATGTACCAGCTCTGCTCGGCGAGGTCGTCGGAGGCGCCGGCGAACCTGAACGCCGAGACGACGCGGTCGTGCAGCCGGCCGAACGCCTGCGCGTTGTGGTGGTGCGGCATCGCCACGTGCGCCGCGTACCCGGGCACGGCGAGGAACTGGTCGTGCATCCGCCAGGCGAGGTCCGACAGCCACTGCCGCCAGGTGTCGGCGGTCGGCTCGGCCGTCGGGAGGATGCGTTCGACGAGGACCTCGCCGACGAGGTCGAGGAGTTCGTCGCGGTTCTTGACCCAGCGGTAGAGCGCCGAGTGCGAGACGCCGAGCCGCTCCGCGATGTCGCGCATGGTCACGGTCCGCATGTCGCAGCCGAGCGCGGCCTCGATGATCTGCTCACGGCTCAGCCGCGCGGGGCGGCCCGGCTTGGATGTTCTCGCCTTCACGGACGCCAGTCTACGAATTCGGCGGGTCCATTTAGTGACCACCGGTCTCTAATAGGTTAGGGTTCCCTTACTTTCTGCCGAGGGGGAGTGAGGATGAGTGAGGATGAGCCGATCACTGACACCGCGCTCACGCGATGGCCACTGGTCACCGACCACGGACACGGACGACCCGGCTGCCGCCCTCGCGTGGGCCCGTCAGCAGCCGGCCGCGGCGGTGCCTGGCGTCGAGGAGGGGCGCTGATGCGGGTTCTGACCGCGCTGACGGCCGCCGTAATGTCCGTCGTACGTAAGCTCCGAGGCGGTACGAGGCGACCTGCCGGCGGCGGGTCGCCGGTCCTGCTGCTGGCCGCCTTCGGCGTGGCGATCGCGCAGACGATCGTGCTCGCCGCGCTGGCGGTGTTCGCCCGCGAACTCGACGTGTCCGCGACGGGTGCGACCTGGCTCCTGACCGCGTTCATGCTCGCCTCCGCGGTGGCGACGCCGGTGGCGGGGCGGATCGGCGACCTGTTCGGCCATCGTCGTGTCATCGTCACCGGTCTCGCGCTGCTGCTGGCCGGGTCGTTGGTGGCCGCGGTGAGCACCGAGTTCGGCTCCTACACCGGAGTCGTGGCGGGCCGTGTGATTCAAGGGTTCTCCGGCGGCGTCTTCCCCTGCGCCTTCGGGCTGGCCCGCCAGAACCTTCCCGCCGAGCGGCTGGGCGGTGTCGTCGCGGCACTCAGCTCGATGTTCGGCGTCGGCGGGGCGTTTGGCATGGTCGTCGCCGGTCCGCTCGTTGGCGTCAGCGGTCCCGCGGCGCTCTTCTGGCTGGTCGCCGCGCTGGCCCTGCTGGCCCTGGCCGGGATGGTCCGTGTGCCGTCGCCGTCCGCCTCCGCTGCTCCCGCGGGCCGGGTCGACTTCGCGGGGGCGGCCTTGCTCGCGGGCGCGCTGGTCGCCCTCCTGCTCGCCATCAGCCAGGGCCGCGCGTGGGGTTGGTCCTCGCCGGGGATCATCGCGTTGTTCGTCACCGCGGTCGCGTTCGCCGCCGTATTCGCTCTCGTCGAGCGGCGCGTCGCGGCACCGCTGGTCGACCTGCGCCTCCTGACCGGGCCGCGGCTGCTCGCCACGAACGTCGCCACCCTGGTCGTGGGCATGGGGATGTTCGCCGCGGTCACGCTCCTGCCGTTGTTCGTCCAGACGCCCACCGCCCTCGGGTACGGATTCGGCTACTCTCCCGCCCGGACCGGGGTCCTGATGGCCCCGATCGCCGTCTGCACGCTCCTCGCGGCGCCACTCGCGGCGCGGATCTCGGACGCCCTGGGGGCCAGGGCCGCCTTCCGGGCGGGAGCGGTCCTCGCGGCGATCGCGCTGGGCGGCCTTGGCCTGCTCCACGGGCACATCGCACAGGTGCTCCTGTGGAGCGCTCTCCTGGGTCTGGCCTACGGCCTTGCCTTCTCCTCGCTCGGCGGCCTCGTCGTCGGCGCTGTGAGCCAGGAGCAGACCGGCGCGGCCACGGGCGTCAACACCATCCTGCGCACCGTCGGCGGAGCTCTCGGCGCCGTGCTCGCCACCGTGATCGTGACATCCGCGGCGACCGCGCCCGGACAGCCGCCGGCCGAATCGGGCTACACGACCGCGTTCATCGTCGCCGGAGCGATCGCCCTTTGCGCAGCCGCCGTGACCGCGTCCCGTGGCGCCGTCACCGCACAGCCTGGATACGAGTCCGTCAACGCGGAACCCGGCGAAGGGCGTTGGCCCAGCGGTGGGAACGACGTCGGCTGATCGACGGACTCTGGCCGTCACTGCTCCGGGTTGGGCCGTGGCGTACGGGGTGGGCCCCGCGCGTACGGGGCTTTATCACGGGGGAACGCCGTGATTGTTCCGGTGCGGGCGCGTTGGTGCGAGGTTCACTCCTTCGAGGGGTTGTTGCGCAGCGCGTCGGGTTGGACACTCAGAGTAACGGGCGGGCCTTCTGGCCGGATCGGCCGGTTGGCGCACGGGCCCGTCCCGAGAAGAGAGGAGAGCGCTGTGTCCATCATCACCGCACCGGAAACAGACGTGGAAATCGCCGAGCTGACCAAGGGCGTCGCCACTGGTGGCAACGTCGTCGACATCTGGCGTGGCTGGGTCAACTGGGGCGCGTTCAGCGGCTGGGTCAACTACCCCATCACCTGGAACGTGATCAACGCGAACTCCACGGTCCTCGTCGCGGCCAGTGAGATCGACGGCAACAACGTACGGTTCCTGGGGGCCGCGCCCATCACGGTGGCGAACATCGTTCCCGCCGCCGGGATCGTGACCGTCAGGATCAACGTCGCCTGGAGCAGTGGCCTCCGGATCCGCACGGACCTGGTGGTCTTCAACTGACCCCGCCTGCACGGGAGTTCCTCACCAGAACATCGAGTGCGACAGCGAGAACGGTGGTGGCTGTTGCGGATGAGCCCGACTCCGAGTGCGACCGACGCCCCTTGAGGGGTGTCCTGCTAACGGTCTGTCGACTTGTCCGCGGCGGCCCCGGGGCCGCGAGGCCGCGCCGGGGTGGGTGTTCGTGCGGGAGCCGCGTGCCGCCGCGCACGTCCCGGCAACCCCGCCATCCGCCACCTGCTACCCGCCATCCGTCACCTGCCACCTACCTCCCGCCACCTACCTCCCGCCACCCGCCACCTACCTCCCGTGCCGTTGCTGTCTGCGGGTCAGTACCGAGAGGTGGATCGGGGTGTACGGGGGCGAGAAGCTGGGCGCTGGGCGTGGGGCCGCCCCTCCTCTTGTCAGTGTCGCGCCTCCAGGGGAGGTGTAAAGGGCGCTCCTACGTCGCGTCGGCTGCGCCGACTCCGCTGCGCTACGCCCTTGACACCTCCCCTTCCGGCG
>NZ_JBFBEZ010000016.1:0-175508 GCF_040701725.1 Streptomyces sp. NPDC093109 | reverse complement strand
GGCAGCTCGGCGTCGTCCACGATCCCGTGGCAGGCCTCTACACGGCCGTCGCCCGGGTGACCTTCCCGGGCCTGGCCCTGGTGGACACCGAGAAGAGCGCCGGATCGGGCTGCACCCGGTGCCGGTCCAGCCGCAGGACCGTGGTCTTGCGGGCGCCCTGGAGCTTGATCCGTACCTCCGAGTTGCCCCGGTGGTGGCTGAGGATCTCGCCGAGCCTGCTGACCATCGGCGGGGTGAGCTTCACCGTGGGGATGGTGATGGTGACGGGCGCGTCCGTCCCCGCGTTCGACACGTCGGGGACCTGCATCTCCATCGCGACGAGCCGGGGGACGTCCTCGCGCTTGTCGAGACGGCCCTTGACGAAGACGACGGTGTCCTCGACGAGCTGGGTGGAGACCAGCTGGTACGTCGCGGGGAAGAACATGCACTCGATGGAGCCGGCCAGGTCCTCGACCGTGGCGATGGCCCAGGCGTTGCCCTGCTTGGTCATCTTGCGCTGGAGGCCGGAGATGATGCCGCCGATGGTGACGACCGCGCCGTCCGCGTGCTCACCGCCGGTGAGCTGGGAGATCGCCGCGTCGGACTTGTCGGACAGGACGTGCTCGATACCGAAGAGCGGGTGGTCGGAGACGTACAGGCCGAGCATCTCGCGCTCCTGCGCGAGGAGGTACGACTTGTCCCACTCGACGTCGGAGAACTCCACGTCGAGCCCGAAGCCCGGCTCGCTCGATTCCTCGTCGCCGCCGCCGAAGAGGTCGAACTGCCCCTCGGCCTCCTTGCGCTTGACGGCCACCACATTGTCGATCATCGGTTCGTGGTGGGCGACGAGCCCCTTGCGGGTGTGGCCCATCTCGTCGAACGCGCCGGCCTTGATCAGCGACTCGACGGTCCGCTTGTTGCAGACGACCGCCTCGACCTTGTCGAGGAAGTCGGGGAACGTCGCGTACTTCCCCTTCGACTTGCGGCAGCGGATGATCGAGTCCACCACGTTCTGGCCGACGTTCCTGATCGCCGTCAGACCGAAGAGGATCACATCGCTGCCCTGGGCGGCGAAGTTCGACTGCGACTCGTTGACGTTCGGCGGCAGCACCTTGATGCCCATGCGCCGGCACTCGTTGAGATAGACCGCCGACTTGTCCTTGTCGTCCTTGACGGAGGTCAGCAGCGCCGCCATGTACTCGGCGGGGTAGTTCGCCTTGAGGTACGCGGTCCAGTAGGTGACCAGGCCGTACGCGGAGGAGTGCGCCTTGTTGAAGGCGTATCCGGCGAACGGCACCAGCACGTCCCACAGCGCCTTGATCGCCGCGTCCGAGAAGCCGTTCTTCTTGGCGCCCGCCTCGAAGAGGACGAAGTTCTTCGCCAGCTCGTCGGCCTTCTTCTTGCCCATCACACGGCGGAGGATGTCGGCCTCGCCGAGCGAGTACCCGGCGACGATCTGGGCGGCCTTCTGCACCTGCTCCTGGTAGACGATCAGACCGTAGGTGAGCCCGAGAACCTCCTTGAGGGGCTCCTCCAGCTCCGGGTGGATCGGGGTGATCTCCTGGCGGGCGTTCTTGCGCTCCGCGTAGTTCGTGTGCGAGTTCATGCCCATCGGGCCCGGCCGGTAGAGGGCCGAGACGGCGGAGATGTCCTCGAAGTTGTCGGGCTGCATCTGGCGCAGCAGCGAGCGCATGGGGCCGCCGTCGAACTGGAAGACACCGAGCGTGTCGCCGCGGCAGAGCAGTTCGTACGTCTTCGGGTCGTTCAGCGGCAGGGCGAGCAGGTCGAGTTCGACGCCCTTGTTCGCCTTCACCATCTTGACGGCGTCGTCCATGATGGTCAGGTTGCGCAGGCCGAGGAAGTCCATCTTCAGCAGGCCGAGCGACTCGCACTGCGGGTAGTCCCACTGGGTGATCGTCACCCCGTCGGTGTGCCGCACCCAGACCGGTACGTGGTCGGTGATCGTCTCGCTGGACATGATCACGCCGGCCGCGTGCACACCCATCTGCCGGACCAGGCCCTCGACGCCCTTCGCGGTGTCGATGACCTTCTTGACGTCCGCCTCGTTCTCGTACATCCCCCGGATCTCGCCCGCCTCGCTGTAGCGCGGGTGCTTGGGGTCGGTGATGCCGTTGAGGTCGATGCCCTTGCCGAGGACGTCGGCGGGCATGGCCTTGGTGAGGCGGTCGCCCATGGCGTACGGGTAGCCCAGGACGCGCGCGGAGTCCTTGATCGCGTTCTTGGCCTTGATCTTGCCGTAGGTCCCGATCATGGCGACCTTGTCCTCGCCGTACTTCTGGGTCACGTACCGGATGACCTCGCCGCGCCGGCGTTCGTCGAAGTCGATGTCGACATCGGGCATCGAGATGCGCTCGGGGTTGAGGAACCGCTCGAAGATCAGTCCGTGCTCGATCGGGTCGAGGTCGGTGATGCCCATGGCGTACGAGACGATCGAGCCGGCCGCGGAGCCACGGCCGGGGCCGACCGCGATGCCGTTGTTCTTGGCCCACATGATGAAGTCGGCGACCACGAGGAAGTACCCCGGGAAGCCCATGTCGATGATGATGCCCATCTCGTACTCGACCTGGCGCTGGCGGTCCTCGGGGATCCCGTTCGGGAAGCGGCGGGCCATGCCACGCATGGTCTCCTCACGGAACCAGGAGACCTCGGTGAACCCTTCGGGCACCTCGAAGCGCGGCATCAGGTTCCGCTCCTGGAACCAGCCCTCGGTGTCGACCTGCTGCGCGACCAGCAGGGTGTTGGCGCACCCCTCCTGCCAGGCGTCCGAGGAGTCCACGGCGTACATCTCGTCGGTGGACTTGAGGTAGTAGCCGGTGCCGTCGAAGCGGAAGCGGTCGGGGTCGGAGAGGTTCTTGCCGGTCTGGATGCACAGCAGCGCGTCGTGGGCGGTGGCCTCCGACGCGTAGGTGTAGTGGGAGTCGTTGGTGACCAGCGGCGGGATGCCGAGCTTCTTGCCGACCTCCAGCAGCCCGTCGCGGACCCGGCGTTCGATCTCGATGCCGTGGTCCATCAGCTCCAGGAAGTACCGGTCCTTGCCGAAGATGTCCTGGTAGTCGGAGGCGGCCTGGAGCGCCTCGTCGAACTGGCCGAGCCGCAGCCGGGTCTGGAGTTCCCCGGAGGGGCAGCCGGTGGAGGCGATCAGGCCCTCGGACCACTTCGAGATGGTCTCCCGGTCCATCCGCGGCCACTTCTGGAGCCAGCCCTCCTTGTACGCGTCCGAGGAGAGCCGGAAGAGGTTGTGCAGCCCGGTGCTGTTCGCCGCCCAGATCGTCTTGTGGGTGTAACCGCCGGAACCGGAGATGTCGTCCCGCTTCTGGTGCGGCTGGCCCCACTTGACCTTCCGCTTCAGCCGCCGCGACTCCGGGGCCACATACGCCTCGATGCCGATGATCGGCGTCACGCCCGCCTTCTTCGCCTGGTGGAAGAAGTCGTAGGCGCCGTGCAGATTGCCGTGGTCGGTCATCGCGATGTGCGTCATGCCCATCTCGTTGCACGCCTTGAACATGTCCCCCAACCGCGCGGCACCGTCCAGCATCGAGTACTGGGTGTGCACATGCAGATGGGTAAAAGGCGGCTTGGTCACGGCGGGGGCCTCCAGCGGGCGGACGACACGGGGGTGTCCGGAAACAGCCTCCGGGGCCGGTGGGCCGGCGGTGGCCGGGTGGGACAGCTGGGAAGTCTACGTCGCGAAAGCGGCGGCCGACGGGCACTCGTGGCGAGCGCCGGGCGTTGCCTCTCCGGGTGCGGCGTGCCGCTCCCGGCCGCTCCGCTCACGGTCCCGTTCGTTACGCCGTCCCCGTACATCCATCCGATTTGTCAGGCACCAGGAGGCACCCAGCGATGTCGGTCCCGCGACCCGTGGACGCAGCTGACGAGCAGCGCGGCGAAGAGATCCTCGACGTTTTCGAGACGGCGTTCGGGGAGTTGTCGGCGGCGGATCCGGCTGCTTTCCGGGTGAAGTTCCGGAAGATGGCCGCCTCGCCCTTCGCCTTCTACCGGGGCACGGCCTGCCTCTTCTACCGCGACCTGGAGCAGGCGCGCGCCGGGTCCCGGGCGGCGGGCCCGTTCCTCGACGAGCGGACCGGCCGGGTGTGGATCCACGGTGATCTGCACGCGGAGAACTTCGGTACGTACATGGACGCCACCGGGCGGCTGGTCTTCAATGTCAACGATTTCGACGAGGCGTACATCGGTCCGTTCACCTGGGACCTCAAGCGCTTCGCCGCCTCCCTCGCGCTGATCGGCCACACCAAGGCCCTCAGCGACGACGTGATCACGGAGCTGGTGGAGATCTACGCGGGCTCCTACCGCGAGCGGATCCACGCGCTGGCGACCGGCGCCAAGGACGACGAGGTGCCGCCCTTCACCCTGGACACGGCGCAGGGCCCGCTGCTCGCCGCCCTGCGCTCGGCGCGCTCGCGCACCCGCTTCGCGCTGCTGGACTCGATGACCGAGATCCGGGACTACGAGCGGCGCTTCGCGCCCGGCGCCGGCGCGGTCGAGCTGGACGCGGCCACCCGGTACAAGATCCTCGCGGCGTTCGACGGCTATCTGGAGACCCTCCCCGAGTCCAGCCTGAACCGGCCGGACTCCTACCGCGTCAAGGACGTCATCGGCCGGCGGGGCGTCGGTATCGGCTCGGCGGGGCTGCCCTCGTACAACATCCTGCTGGAGGGCGGCAGCGACGCCCTGGAGAACGATGTCGTGATCTATCTGAAGCAGGCGCAGTCCCCGGCGGCGGCCCGGCACATCACCGACCGCGCCGTGCGCGAGTACTTCCAGCACGAGGGGCACCGCACGGTGATCTCGCAGCGGGCCCTCCAGGCGCACGCCGATCCGTGGCTGGGCTGGACCGAGCTGGGCGGGGCCGGGCAGCTGGTGGCGGAGGTCTCGCCGTACGCGGTGGATCTGGACTGGTCGGAGCTGGACGACCCGGAGGAGATCGCGGAGGTCGTCGCCGACCTCGGCAGGGCGACGGCCACGATGCACGCGGCGGCGGACGACGAGAGCGGTCACTCGCTGGTGCCGTTCTCCACGGAGCGGGCGATCGACGCGGCGATCGCGGCCGACGAGGACGGCTTCGGGGCGCTGCTGGTGGACTTCGCGCACTCCTACGCGGCGCGGGTGCGGACGGACCACCAGATCTTCGTGGACCTGTTCCGCAACGGCCGGCTGGTCAGGCAGGCGGCCCCGGTCGTCCTTTAGGGACCGTTTACAGGGAGCCATGGCACACTCGGCGACGATGGACATATCCGGGACGCGGCTCAGAGCGGCGCGGGCAGCACTCTTCACGGCACTGGTCGTGACGCTGTCCGCGGGCTCCCACGTGCTGCTCTCCCGCGTCCCGCTGCCGCTGTCCGTGGTGGCCGCGCTGAGCGCCGTGGTGTTCCTGGCCGCCTACGCGGCGGCGGGCCGCGAGCGGGGCTTCTGGCGGATCGCCTCCCTGGTCGTGCCGCTGGAGCTGGCCGCCGACACCGTCTTCACCAGCGGCCAGCGCGTCTGCTACGGCCCGGCGGGCGGCCCCGTGGCGGGGTCGCTCCGCGCGGTCGGCTTCGACGTGCTGTGCGGCGGCGCGCTCGGAGGCCGGGCGGCCGGTACGCCGCTGCCCGGCGTGGTCCCGGCCGACTCGGCCGCCGCGGCCCTGCTGAACTCTCCCGACCCGGCCCTGCCCTGGCTGCTGCTCGGCGTCCATGTCTCGATCGGGCTGGCCGCCGCGCTCTGGCTGCGGCACGGCGAGCGGGCGCTGTGCCGGCTCGTCAGGGCGGCCGGGGCCGCCGCCTTCCGGCCGCTGCTGACCGCGGTCGCCGCGGTGGCCACCGGCGCCGTACGTTCCGTACGGCGCGGGCCCCGCCCGGCGGACCGGCCGCGTCCCTCCCGTACCCGCTTCCTGGTGCACTCCGTACGACGGCGGGGGCCACCGCGCCCCGCGCTCGGCGCTGTCTGAGCCCCCACCCCGGCCGTCCCCCTCGTACCCCCACGTCCTCACACGGAGTGAACCAGCATGAGCGCACGGAACAACCAGTCCAACAAGGCCGCCGCCCGTGAGCGGCTGCGTCTGGAGCGCGAGCGGCAGGCGAAGAAGGACAAGGTCCGCCGCCAGGTCGTCGTCGGCGTCTCCGCCGTCGCCGTCCTCGCGATAGCCGGCGGCGTCGGCTACGCCGTCGTCCAGGCCAACAAGCCCTCCCACTGGGAGGCCATGAAGGACGAGAAGACCGTCGTCGCCCCGAAGAACACCGAGGGCACGGACGGCACGACCGTCGTCATCGGCAAGTCGACCGCCAAGAAGACCCTCGAACTGTACGAGGACTCCCGCTGCCCGATCTGCGCCCAGTTCGAGCAGACCGTCGGCCCGACCGTCCAGAACGACATCGACGCCGGCAAGTTCAGGATCAAGTACATCGGCGCGACCTTCATCGACAACTCCGACAACGGCACCGGCTCCAAGAAGGCCCTGTCGGCGCTCGGCGCGGCGCTCAATGTGAGCCCGGAGGCGTTCCTGGAGTACAAGACCGCGCTCTACTCGGCGAAGTACCACCCCGAGGAGAGCAGCGACAAGTTCGCCAAGGACAGCTACCTGATCGAGGTCGCGGACTCGGTCAAGGCCCTCAAGGGCAACACGGCGTTCCAGAACGACGTCAAGAACGGTACGTACGACGCCTGGGCCATGAAGATGTCCGCCACCTTCGACAAGAGCGGCGTCCAGGGCACCCCGACCCTCAAGATGGACGGCAAGAAGCTCACCGCCCCGGGCAGCGACAACCCGCCCATGACGGTCGCCGACTTCAACACGGCCCTCACCGCGGCCCTCAAGGGCTGACCGCTGATCCGCCCGTCCGCGGTCCCCTCCCTCTCGGCGGGGGCCGCGGACGTTCGCGACGTTACGGTGCCAGCGACTCGATGAACGCGAGCCCGGTCCGCCAGGTCTCCTCGGCGGCCCGCTCGTCGTAGTCCGGCAGCTCCGGGTCCGTGTACAGATGCCCGGCCCCCGGATACCGGTAGATCTCCACATCCGCCCCCGCCCGCCGCATCTGCAGGTACCAGGACGACAGCCAGTCGTGCGACTCGAACGGGTCCGGGTCCGCCACATGCAGCTGTACGGGCAGATCGTCGACCGACGCGCTCTCGGCGATGTCCGACGTGCCGTGCAACAGCAGCAGCCCGCGCGCCTTCGCGTCGCCCAGCGCCAGGTTCTGCGCGATCGAGCCGCCCAGCGAGAGGCCGACGTAGACGAGGCCGCGCTCGGAGTAGGGCGCGGCGGCCAGAACCGCGCGGCGCAGCAGCTCGTCCTTGCCGATCCGGTCCTTCAGCTTGGTGCCCTCCTCCACGCTGGAGACGGTTTCCCCGTCGAAGAGGTCGGGCACGCGCACCTCGTGCCCGGCGGCGCGCAGCCGGTCGGCGGCTTCCCGCACCGCGGGGCGCAGACCGTAGACCGAGTGGAAGAGCATGATGTCCATCCGGACATCCTGCCAGCCCGGCCGCACCGCACCGCCGCACAGTCCCCGCGGGAGCGGCCCGCGAGATCCGAGAGAGATCCGAGAAGCCATGGAACACCTGCTGCGCCCGCTCATCGTCTTCGGGGGCTCCGTCCTGCTCACCCTGGCGCTGGGCTGGGCCGTCGACCTGGTGCTGCGCCGCGCGGACGGCCGCCACCCCGAGACCCCGCTGTGGGGGCTGCTGCGCCGCTGCCGGCTGCCGCTCCAGGTCCTGCTGCTGACCGCCACGCTGCGCAGCACGTACCGGCAGACGCGGTGGGCGGTCGTCGAGACGTACCAGGGGGCCATCGGCCAGGTGCTGACGCTGGTGCTGATCGCGGCGGGCGCGTGGCTGGTGGTACGGATCGCGTCGGCGGCGGTGGAGTCGGCGTACGCGCGCTACGCGTCCTCGACGCGGGATCCGGCGCGGCTGCGCCGGGTCCGTACGCAGGTGACGCTGATCATGCGGATCGTCACGGCGGTGGTCATCGTGGTGGCGGTGGCGGCGATCCTGATGACGTTCTCCGATCTGCGGTCGATCGGCGCCTCGCTGCTGGCCTCCGCGGGCATCATCGGCATCGTGGCGGGTGTGGCCGCGCAGTCCACGCTCGGCAATCTCTTCGCCGGGTTCCAGATCGCGTTCGGCGACATGGTGCGGATCGGCGACACGGTGGTGGTGGACGGCGAGTGGGGCGTCGTCGAGGAGGTCACCCTGACGTTCCTGGCGGTAAGGACCTGGGACGAGCGGCGGATCACGATGCCGGTGTCGTACTTCACGGGGAAGCCGTTCGAGAACTGGTCGCGCGGCGGTGCCCAGTTGACCGGCACGGTCCTGTTCCAGCTGGCCCACACGGCGCCGCTGCCGCTGATGCGCGAGCGGCTGCACGAGATCCTGCTGGACTGCCCGGCCTGGGACGGCCGGTCCTGGAGCCTGGCCGTCACGGACACGAACGCGACGGCCATGGAGGTGCGCGCGGTGGTGACGGCCAAGGACGCGGACGACCTCTGGACGGCGCGCTGCGCGGTACGGGAGCGGATGATCGCCTGGCTGGTGGCGCACCACCCGTACGCCCTGCCGGGGACGGCGGCGGAGGCGCCGGCCCCCGAGCTACCGGGCCCGCGCGACGAGCCGCCCCGTACGGCGAGCGCGGCGGACCGCGCCGACGGGGCCGACCGGGACTGACCGGGCCCGCCCCTGCCGCACTCAGTGCATGCTGCGGACGTCCAGGTGGCGCAGCACCCGGTCCACGATCTCCGGGTCCGAGCCCGGCTCGTTGCGCGCCGACAGGACCTCGTGGCGGGCCGCCGACATCATCTCGCGCTGGATGCGCTGGACGGTCTTGATGCGGTCCACGCGCTTGGCGACCCACTCGCGCCGCTCGTCGTCCGCGAGGTCGGGGCTGATCCGCAGCCCGATGTCGGCGGCGGCGCGCATCAGCCGCTCGCTGATCTCCTCCGGCAGCTCCTCGACCTTCTCGATCTCCTTGAGCCGCCCCTTGGCCGCCTTCGCGGCGCGCAGCGCCAGCGAGTGCTCCAGCTCGTGCTCGGCGTTCGTGTCGGCGCGTACGCCCAGCTTCTTCACCAGCCAGGGCAGCGTCAGCCCCTGGACGACGAGCGTGGCCATGATCACCGCGAACGCGATGAAGATGATCTCCTCGCGGCCGGGGAACGGCTCGCCGCTGTCGGTCTCCAGCGGAATGGCCAGCGCCAGCGCGACCGACGCCACCCCGCGCATCCCGGCCCACCACATGACGACGGTCTCGCGCCAGCTGGTCGGGATCTCCTCGTCGTAGTCGCGCAGCTTGTGCATGCGCTTGGCCAGCCAGGTGGCGGGCAGCAGCCAGAGCAGCCGGACGAACACGACGACCGCGACGACCGCCGCGCCCCAGCCGAGCATCTCCCAGCCCCGGCCGGTCGCCGCGCCGAACGCGTTGTGGAGCTCCAGCCCGATCAGCCCGAACGCCACCCCGGTCACCAGGGTGTCGATGACCTCCCAGAAGGAGTTGCCCGCGAGCCGCCCCATCACGTCGTCGGCGTCCGCGGTGTGCGTGGCGAGGAAGAGCGCGATGGTGAGGACGGCGAGCACCCCGGAGCCGTGCAGCTCCTCCGCGAGTACGTACGCGACGAACGGTACGAGCAGCGAGAGGCCGATCTGGAGGGTCGCGTCGCCGAGCAGCGACATCAGCTTGTTGGTGAGCCAGCCGAGGGCGAGCCCGACCACCACGGCCACCACGGCGGAGAGCACGAGCGAGCCGACCGCGCTGGGCCAGGAGAACGTGCCGGAGACGGCCGCGGCGATCGCCACGTGGTAGAGCACGATCGCGGTGACGTCGTTGAAGAGCCCCTCGCCCTCCAGGATCGAGACCAGCCGCCGGGGCAGGCCCAGCGAGCCGGCCACCGCCGTCGCGGCCACCGGGTCCGGCGGGGCGACGAGCGCGCCGAGCGCGATCGCGCCGGCGATGGGCAGCCCGGGCACGATGGAGTTGGCCACCGCCGCCACGGCCGCCGTCGTCACGAAGACGAGCGCGACCGCCAGCAGGAAGATCGGTCTCAGGTTCGCCGTGAACTGCCGCCAGGACGTGCGCTGTACGGCGGCGTAGAGCAGGGGCGGCAGCAGCAGCGGGAGGATGAACTCCGGGGGCACCTGCACATTGGGGACGAACGGCAGCAGCGCCAGTATGACGCCGACGATCGTCATGAGGACCGGCGAGGGCAGCCCCAGCCGGTCACCGAGCGGCACGGTCAGCACCGCCCCGAGCAGGAGCACGATCAGCAGTGCCAACTGGTCCACGGTGGGCCCTCCGGTGGTCGAGACCTCAAGCCCTGTGGGGGCGAGCAAGGTGAGTGATCAAGACTCAAGCCTGCCATGGGCCCGGTCGGAATCAGGCCATGGGGTACCGGAAACCGGCCTCAGAGGGCCCGGCGCATCGACCGGTGCGCGATGCCCGCGTCCAGGAACTCCGGACCGTACGCGGTGTATCCGAGCCGTTCGTAGAAGCCCAGCGCGTGCGACTGCGCGTGCAGCTCGACGGCGGTGAGACCTCGCTCACGCGCCGCGTCCTCGACGGCCCCGACCAGCGCGACGCCGATCCCGAGGCCGCGGGCGGCCTTGCCGACCGCCAGCCGGCCCAGCGCGCCGGTGGCCGGGTCCCCGCCCGTACGGTCGGCGGCCTCCGGCCCGTACAGCAGCCGCGCGGTGCCCAGCGGGTGCCCGTCGGCCCGTACGGCCAGCACATGGAGCGCCGTCGCGTCGCGGCCGTCGTACTCCAGCTCCTCGGTGACGCCCTGCTCGACGACGAAGACGTCCCTGCGGACCGCGAAACACGCCGCGAGGTCCGCCGGGGCCTTCGCGACCCGCAGCGTGTAGCCGGGGGCGGTGGGCGCACTCACGCGTTGCTCTCCGCCCGGACCTTGTCCAGCGCGCCCTGGAGGTCGTCGGGGTAGGTGCTGGCGTACTCCACCCAGCGCCCGTCCGACGGGTGCTCGAAGCCGAGCCTGACGGCGTGCAGCCACTGCCGGGTGAGCCCGAGCCGCTTGGCCAGCGTCGGATCGGCGCCGTAGGTCAGATCGCCCACGCAGGGGTGGCGGTGGGCGGACATGTGCACGCGGATCTGGTGCGTACGGCCCGTCTCCAGCTTGATGTCCAGCAGGGAGGCCGACCGGAACGCCTCGATCAGGTCGTAGTGCGTGACCGACGCCTTGCCCTCGGCGGTGACGGCCCACTTGTAGTCGTGGTTCGGGTGGCGGCCGATGGGCGCGTCGATGGTGCCGCTCATCGGGTCGGGGTGCCCCTGGACGAGCGCGTGGTAGCGCTTGTCGACCACGCGCTCCTTGAACTGGGCCTTGAGCAGGGTGTACGCGCGCTCCGACTTGGCCACGACCATCAGCCCCGAGGTGCCGACGTCGAGCCGGTGGACGATGCCCTGGCGCTCGGCCGCTCCCGAGGTCGAGATGCGGTAGCCGGCCGCGGCGAGGCCGCCGATGACGGTCGTACCGGTCCAGCCGGGGCTGGGGTGCGCGGCCACGCCGACCGGCTTGACGATCACGACGATGTCGTCGTCGTCGTGCACGATCTCCATGCCCTCGACGGGCTCGGCGACGATCTGCACCGGCGCGGCGGCCGGGGGCATCTCCACTTCGAGCCAGGCACCGCCGCTGACCCGCTCGGACTTCCCGACGACGGCGCCGTCGACCTGGACCTTCCCGGAGGCGGCGAGGTCCGCCGCCTTCGTCCGGGAGAACCCGAACATACGGGCGATGGCGGCGTCGACGCGCTCGCCCTCCAGTCCATCGGGCACGGGCAGCGTTCTGATCTCGGGAAAGCTCACCTGTCGAGTATGCCTTGTAGCTACACCCGGCCGGACCGCCAAGCCTTACCGTCAGTCCTTGTGGACGGTCCCGTCGGGGTCGAGCCCGCGGAACGACAGGATCACGATCAGGACGCCGCCGCAGCAGATCGCCGAGTCCGCGAGGTTGAAGACCGCGAAGTTGGCGGGGGCGATGAAGTCCACCACGGCGCCCTGGAAGATTCCCGGCGAGCGGAAGATCCGGTCGGTGAGATTGCCGAGCGCGCCGCCGAGCAGCAGGCCGAGCGCGATCGCCCAGGGCAGGCTGTAGAGCTTGCGCGCCAGCCGGACGATCACCACGATGACGGTCGCCGCGATGATCGTGAAGATCACGGTGAACGCCTCGCCGAAGCCGAACGCGGCGCCCGCGTTCCTGATCGCCTGGAACTGGAGCAGATCGCCGATCACCCGGATCGGCTCGTGGTGCTCCAGCTTGGCCACCACGAGCATCTTGCTGCCGAGGTCCAGCAGATACGCGAGGAGGGCGACCGTGAGGAGCACGGCGACCCTGCGCTTCCCCTGGGGCTGCTCGGCCGGGGCCGCCGCCTCTTCGTCATCCACTTCCGGCGTACCGATGACCCGCTCCGCCTCTGCCACGTGAGTCCCTCAAACCTAGGTGCCGACTGAGGACGAGGGTACGGCACGGGACCCGGCACACACGTTCGCCATCAGCCCCGGCGTTCCTGCTTCTGCTTGTCCTCCACACAGAGGGTGGCCCGCGGGAACGCCTGCATACGGGCCTTTCCGATCGGCTTGCCGCAGATCTCGCAGAGCCCGTAGGTGCCCGAGTCGAGCCGCAGCAGCGCGCGCTCGGTCTGCTCCAGCATCTCGCGGGCGTTGGCGGCCAGGGACATCTCGTGCTCACGCGTGATGTTCTTCGTACCGGTGTCCGCGTCGTCGTCGCCCGCGCCGTCCCCCGAGTCCCGCATCAGCCCGGCGAGCGAGGTCTCGGACGCGGCGATCTCGGCCTGGAGCCGGACGATCTCGCCCGTCAGCTCGGCGCGCGCGTGCGCGACCTCCTCCGGGGTCCACGGATCCTCGCCGGGCCGTACGGGCAGCTCGCCCGGGGGCGTCGCGGCGCCGGCCGCCGCGACCGCGGTCGCCACCCCGGCTCCGCCCGCTCGCGCCGCCGTACGCCTGCCCGCGGTCTTCTTGGCTGCCACCTTTTTGGCTCCCGTCTGTTCAGCGGCCTCGGCCGCCCGGCCGGCCGCGGACGCGGCCTTCTTCGCAGTGGTGGTCTTCTTCGCCGTGGTCTTCCCGGCAGCCGCTTTCTTGGCCACCGCCTTCTTCGCCGCCGTTTTCTCGGCAGCGGCCTTCTTGGTAGCCGCCTTCTTGGCCACCGCCTTCTTGGCCGCCGTCTTCTTCGCCACCATGGCCGCGGCCCCTTCACATGTGGTGATATCGCACGCGAATCGTGCTGGGGACGATAAATCGGCCCCAGCCCCGCGGCAACGGGGCACGCCGCCGGTCGGGCCCCTCTCCGCCACGGCGAAACGGGCCTCCATCCGTTGTTCCCAGCTCCCCGCCCGGTAATCCGCCGCCACGCGGGCCGCCCGCGTCCGGCCCGGCCGGTATAACCATTCGGGTCATACGTTCGACCGGTCGGCCCCGCCGGGCGCCGGAAATCCGGTCGGCCACGCCCGGCCCCTCCCCGTACACTGGGCGCAGCGACAGGCGTGGATGGGGACAAGCAGCGTCGTACGCGGCCATGAGCGACCCGGGGACGGTGCGAGCCCGGGGGCAGAGCGCGAAGTGAGCATCACCCCTGAGCCGCCGGAAGAAAGCCACCGGCCCGACCACACGGGCCCGGAGCGAGTAGAACCGGCAGCGCGGCCTCAATGAGGGGGTCACGGACGGAGTCCCGTCCGGGGCCAAGGAGGGTGGTACCGCGGGAGCCTGGCTCTCGTCCCTCCGACGGAGATGCCACAGTTCCGCCGGAGGAAGCGCCCGATGACATCAGTGAACCCGCCGCAGTACCGCCAGGTACCCGCCCAGGTCGACCTGCCCGCGCTGGAGCACGCCGTACTCGATTTCTGGCGTGAGAACAAGGTCTTCGACAAGAGCCTCGAACAGTCCGAGGGCCGCCCCGAGTGGGTCTTCTACGAGGGCCCGCCCACCGCCAACGGCATGCCCGGCGCGCACCACATCGAGGCCCGCGTCTTCAAGGACGTCTTCCCGCGCTTCCGCACCATGCGCGGCTACCACGTCGCCCGCAAGGCCGGCTGGGACTGCCACGGGCTGCCCGTGGAGCTGGCCGTCGAGAAGGAGCTGGGCTTCACCGGCAAGAAGGACATCGAGGCGTACGGCATCGCCGCGTTCAACGCCAAGTGCCGCGAGTCCGTCACCCGCCACACCGACGCGTTCTCCGAGCTGACGACCCGCATGGGGTACTGGACGGACCTGGACAACGCGTACCGCACCATGAACCCGGAGTACGTCGACTCCGTCTGGTGGTCGCTGAAGGAGATCTTCAACAAGGGCCTGCTGGTCCAGGACCACCGCGTCGCCCCCTGGTGCCCGCGCGACGAGACCGGCCTCTCCGACCACGAGCTGGCGCAGGGGTACGAGACGATCGTCGACCCCTCCGTCTTCGTCCGCTTCCCGCTGACCTCGGGCCCTCTGGCGGGCGAGGCCGCGCTGCTGGTCTGGACGACCACCCCCTGGACCCTCGTCTCGAACACCGCCGTGGCCGCGCACCCCGAGGTCCGGTACGTGGTCGCCACGGACGGCACCGAGCGGCTGGTGGTCGCCGAGCCGCTGGTCGGCAAGGCGCTCGGCGAGGGCTGGGAGACCACAGGACAGTCCTTCACCGGCGCCGAGATGGAGCGCTGGACCTACGACCGTCCCTTCGCGCTCATCGACTTCCCGGCGGAGGCGCACTACGTCGTCAACGCCACCTATGTGACGACGGAGGACGGTACGGGTCTGGTCCACCAGTCCCCCGCCTTCGGCGAGGACGACCTGCTCGTCTGCCGCGCGTACGGCCTCCCCGTGGTGAACCCCATCCGCCCCAACGGCACCTTCGAGGAGGACATCCCGCTGGTCGGCGGGGTCTTCTTCAAGAAGGCCGACGAGGCGCTCACCGAAGATCTCAAGGCACGCGGCCGGCTCTTCCGCCATGTTCCGTACGAGCACAGCTACCCGCACTGCTGGCGCTGCCACACCGCGCTCCTCTACTACGCGCAGCCGTCCTGGTACATCCGTACGACGGCCATCAAGGACCGGCTGCTGGCGGAGAACGAGCGGACCAACTGGTTCCCCGACTCCGTCAAGCACGGCCGGTACGGCGACTGGCTGAACAACAACGTCGACTGGGCGCTCTCCCGCAACCGCTACTGGGGCACCCCGCTGCCCATCTGGCGCTGCGAGGAGAACCATCTGACCTGTGTGGGCTCGCGCGCCGAGCTGACCGAGCTGACGGGCACCGACCAGAGCGGCCTCGACCCGCACCGCCCGTACATCGACGAGGTCACCTTCGGCTGCCCCACCGAGGGCTGCGGACAGCTGTCGACCCGGGTCCCCGAGGTGATCGACGCCTGGTACGACTCGGGTTCGATGCCGTTCGCGCAGTGGGGCTACCCGTACCAGAACAAGGATCTGTTCGAGAAGCGCTACCCGGCGCAGTTCATCTCGGAGGCCATCGACCAGACGCGCGGCTGGTTCTACACGCTGATGGCGGTCGGCACCCTGGTCTTCGACAAGTCGAGCTACGAGAACGTCGTCTGCCTGGGCCACATCCTGGCCGAGGACGGCCGCAAGATGTCCAAGAACCTGGGCAACATCCTCCAGCCGATCCCGCTGATGGACCAGCACGGCGCGGACGCGGTCCGCTGGTTCATGGCGGCCGGCGGCTCCCCCTGGTCGGCGCGGCGCGTCGGCCACGGCACGATCCAGGAAGTGGTCCGCAAGACGCTGCTGACGTACTGGAACACGGTGGCCTTCCAGGCGCTGTACGCCCGTACGTCCGGCTGGGCGCCCAGCGCGGCCGACCCGGCGCCGGCCGACCGCCCGATCCTGGACCGCTGGCTGCTCAGCGAGCTGCACGCGCTGGTCGACCAGACGACGGACGCCCTGGAGACGTACGACACCCAGCGCACCGGCAAGCTGCTCTCGGCCTTCGTCGACGACCTCTCCAACTGGTACGTGCGCCGCTCGCGCCGCCGCTTCTGGCAGGGCGACAAGGCGGCGCTCCGCACGCTGCACGACGTGGTCGAGACGGTGACGCGGCTGATGGCGCCGCTGACCCCGTTCATCACGGAGCGGGTCTGGCAGGACATGATCGTGCCCGTCACCGAGGACGCCCCCGAGTCCGTGCACCTGGCCTCCTGGCCGGAGCCGGACCTCGCGATGATCGACCCGGCGCTCTCCCAGCAGATGGCGCTGGTACGGCGGCTGGTCGAGCTGGGCCGCGCGACCCGCGCCGAGTCGGGTGTGAAGACCCGCCAGCCGCTCTCCCGCGCCCTGATCGCGGCGACCGGCTTCGAGGCGCTCTCCCCCGAGCTGCGCGCCCAGATCACCGAGGAGCTGAACGTCTCCGCGCTGGCGACGCTCTCCGAGGTGGGCGGCTCGCTGGTCGACACGACGGCGAAGGCGAACTTCCGCGCGCTGGGCAAGCGCTTCGGCAAGGGCGTCCAGGCGGTCGCCAAGGCCGTCGCGGAAGCCGACGCCGCCGCACTCTCCGCCGCGCTGCGCGAGGGTACGGCGTCGGTGACGGTGGACGGCGAGAGCGTCCCGCTGGCCCCCGACGAGGTGATCATCACCGAAACCCCCCGCGAGGGCTGGTCGGTGGCCTCCGACGCGGGCGCGACGGTGGCCCTCGATCTGGAGATCACCCCCGGACTCCGGCTCGCGGGCCTGGCCCGTGACGCGATCCGGCTCATCCAGGAGGCCCGCAAGAACAGCGGTCTCGATGTGGCGGACCGTATCGCGGTGCGCTGGACGGCGACGGCCCCGGACACCGCCGAGGCCCTGACGGCGCACACCCCGCTGATCGCCGACGAGGTCCTGGCGACGGACTTCGCCCAGGGCGCCGCGGACGACACCTACGGCGAGCCGTTCGAGGACGAGGGCCTCTCCCTCGTCTTCCGTCTCCGCAAGGCGTAGGAGACTCCCCGGGCGTCGGGCGGGCCGGACCTCCGGCCCGCCCGGCGCTCACCCGGGGAGCTCGGCGGGACCCGCGTCGACCGTGTGGTCGAAGACGAACATGTGGCCGGGATGGTGCGTGATCGTGTACGCGGCCCGCACGGCGGGCAGCGCCAGCTGCGGGGTGACTCCGCAGGCCCAGAAGACCGGTACGTCGCCGGGTTCGACGACCGGCGAGGGCCCGAAGTCCGGCCTGGCCAGGTCGGCGATGCCGAGCGCGGCCGGATCGCCGATGTGTACGGGCGCGCCGTGTCCCGCGGGGTAGCGGGACGTGATCTCGACGGCGCGCGGGACCAGTGGTGCGGGGATCGCCCGCATGCTGACCACCAGTGGCCCGGACAGCCGTCCGGCGGGCCGCGTCGGCAGGTTCGTGACGTAGACGGGCGGCGCGGCGGACTCCTGGGCGTAGCGGACGGGAACGCCCGCCGCGCGCAGCGGCCCCTCGAAGGTATGGCTGCACCCGAGGAGGAAGCCGACCGCGTCCTCGCGCCAGTACTCCGTGATGTCGGTGGGTTCCGCGACCTGTTCGCCGTGCTGCCAGACCCGGTAGCGGGGCAGCTCGGTACGGAGATCGGCCGTGGTCGCGCCGAGCCGTACCGTCGGATCGCCGGGCTCGGTGACGGCGAGCACGGGACACGGCTTGGGGTTGCGGGTGCAGTAGAGCAGGAAGTCGTACGCGAGGTCCTGGGGGACGACCACGAGATTGGCCTGCTGATAGCCGTCCAGCAGACCGGCGGTCGGCCCGGTCCACCGGCCGGCCGCCACGAGGCGCCGCAGCTCGGCCGGGGTCTCCGGGGCGGCCGGGGTGGTCCGGGCCGCCGTCACGCGAGTTCCGTGTGGCTGGATTCCTTGACGGTGCGCAGCGTGAGCAGAGCCATCACGGAGGCCGCCATGAGCAGATACCCCGGGGCGAGCAGATCGCCGGTGGAGGCGATGAGCCAGGTGGCGAGGTAGGGGCTGAGTCCGCCGCCGATGATGGTGCCGATGTTGAAGCTGAACGAGAGGCCCGTGTAGCGCACCCGGGTCGGGAACATCTCGGCGTAGGTCGGGTAGGTGACCGACTGGACGATGGGCATGGGCAGGGCGAGCACGACCATGGCGCCGACCGCGAGCGGGAAGCTGCCGAGTCCCATGACCAGCATGGCGGGGACGACGAGGATCGCGTATCCGGCGAATCCGACCGTGATCAGCCGTTTGCGGCCCCAGCGGTCGGAGAGTCCGCCGAAGACGGGCATGAGACAGGCCACGAAGAGGCTGATCCCGCCCATGATCCAGAAGGTGTTCGACTTGGAGTAGCCGAGGTCGGTGGTGAGGTAGATGTTCATGAAGATGAGGCCGACCCAGTAGCCGCAGTTGGACCCGATGGCCAGCAGGGTCACCTTGAGCACCTGGGCGCGGTGTTCGGTGAGCACCTCGGTCAGCGGCGCCTTGGCCGTGGCCTTCTCCGACTTCTTCGCGAGGAAGGTCTCGGAGTCCTCCAGCCGGTTGCGGGCGATCAGCGCGACGGCGATCAGGGGCAGCGAGAGCAGGAAGGGGATGCGCCAGCCGTACGCGTCGAGCTGACGCTCGTCCAGTACGGTCGTGGTGATCCCGGCCACCAGGGCCGCGGTCCCGCCGCCGAGGGCGACGCCGACCGGGGTGAACGCGCCGAAGAATCCGCGCTTGCCGTGCGGCGCCGACTCGGCGAGATACGTGGCGGAGCCGGTCACCTCGCCGCCCGCGAAGAACCCCTGGGCCAGCCGTACGAGGAGCAGCGCGATCGGCGCGGCGACCCCGATGGTGCCGGCGGTGGGGAGCAGTCCGACGGCGGCGGTGGCGCTGCCCATACCCACCACCGTGAGGATCAGTACCGGTTTTCGGCCGACCCGGTCGCCGAGCCGCCCGAGGACGATGCCGCCCAGCGGTCGCATCAGGAACGCGCTGCCGAACACCGCCAGCGTGGCCAGCAGGGAGGCGGTGGGGTCGTCGCCGGGGAAGAAGTGCGGTCCGATGATCACCGCGAGATAGCTGTAGACGCCGAACTTGTAGTACTCGATGGCCGTTCCGGCGGCGGCGGCGATGGCCGCCCTGCGCGGACGGCCGCGTGCCGCTCCGTCGTCCGCCGGGCTCGCGGTGGCCGGGAGAGTCGGTTCACTTCCCGTCCCTCCGTTGTCCTCGACCGTCGTTGGTAGGCTTTTCATGGGGTCCTCCGGGTCTGACATGTCCTGTGGCCGGGATGTGCTGTCAGTCGTGCGGGCTTGTGTTCCACGGTCCGCGCGGCGCGGGGGTCCCCGCCGCGCGACGGCCATCAGCGGGACCAGTCCTCCTGCTGATGACCGTCGTCTCCTGCGAAGTGCGGACCGGTGCGGACCGGTGCGGACCGACCGGTCTCAGACGGCGAAGAGCTGGCTGATGTCGGCGAACGCCTTGAACTCCATCGCGTTGCCGGCCGGGTCGAGGAAGAACATCGTCCACTGCTCGCCCGGCTCGCCCTGGAAGCGGACATAGGGCTCGATCACGAACTGGGTGTCGACGGCGGTGAGCCGCGCGGCGAGTTCCTGGAACTCCGGCACCGAGAGCACCAGACCGAAGTGCGGAACCGGCACCTGGTGGCCGTCGACGGGGTTCGTCCCTGCGATGCCGTCGCGCGGAGTCCCGGACGGGCCGTCGCCGACCTGGTGGGTCACGACCTGGTGGCCGCCGAAGTTCCAGTCGATCCACTTCGTGTCGGAGCGGCCCTCGCCGAAACCGAGCACCTTGCCGTAGAACTGCCGGGCGGCGTCGATGTCGTCGACCGGGATGGCGAGGTGGAACGGGGCGAGGGAAGCGGGCTGGTCGGTCATGGTTCTCTCCTTGTGGGTCCTGCTGTTGCCGTGCGGCGTGGAATGAAGGAACAAAAGGGAATGTGCGGAGCCCGGTCGCCCGGGCCCGTTCTGCTACGGCCCTCCTCTCAGCGCATGGGCATGAGCCGCAGTTCGTCGCCCGGCACCGCCTGGCCGACGAGATCGATGTCGGCGTCGGTGACGACGCCGATGACGGGATAGCCGCCGGTGACCGGGTGGTCGGCGAGGAAGACGATCGGCTCGCCCGAGGGCGGCACCTGGATGGCTCCGCGCATGGTGCCCTCACTGGCCAGGTCGACCGAGCCGATGGAGAGCGCGCCGCCGGTCAGCCGCGCGCCCACCCGGTCGCACTGGGCGGAGACCCGCCAGGGCTCACTGGTCAGCCGGTGCCGGTCGGCGGCGCCGAACAGCTCGTGCCGCGGCCCCCACCGGAACCGGACGGGGATCGGCCCACCGCAGGGGACGATGCTGAACGCCAGCTCCAGCGGCACCCCGGGCACCGGTCGCGCGGGCCCGAGACCGTACCGCGACCCGGCACCGACGGGCGCGGGTCCGAGTCCGGTGAGGGAGTCCCGCGAGGCCGACCCCAGCACCCGTTCCGGCTCCATCCCGCCGGAGACGGTGAGATACGTACGGCAGCCGGCCCACGGACGCCCGATGGCCAGCACGGCTCCGGCGGGCAGCCGCACGAGCGGCGCGTCGTACACCGGTACGCCGTCCACCGTCACCGGAGCCGGCGCCCCGGTGATCGCCACGTACCGGGACTCCGACAGGGTCACGGCCAGGCCGCCGACGGTCACTTCGAAGGCCGGGGTGTTCTCCGGGTTGCCGGCCAGCCGGTTGGCGAGGCGGAAGCTGCGCCGGTCGGCGGGGCCCGAGGCCGGGACGCCCAGATGGGCGAGACCGGGCCGGCCGAGATCCTGCACGCTGGTCGCGACCCCCGCCGCGACAACGGTCAGGACCGCGCGGGCGCCCCCCGCCGAGCGCGCCGCGTCCGCCACGACCGGTGCGGTACGGACGGACACCACCGGACTCCGCCGGGGACCGAGTGCGGTGGTCATGACGCGACCTCCTCGAACACGACCCGGTCACCGATCGCCAGCCGGTTGGGCGGCTGCGCGTCGACGTCCCACAGCCGCTCCTCGGTGACCCCGATCTGGTGCCAGCCCCCGGGGGTGCCGCCGGGGTACACCACCGTCTGGTTCCCGGCGATCGCCACCACCCCGGCCGCCACCCGGGGGCGGGGGCTGGAGAGCCTGGGCAGCCGCAGGCTCTCCGGTACCCCGTCCAGATAGGCGAAGCCGGGCGCGAAACCGAAGAACCCGACCGTGTACGTGCCCCCGGTGTGCAGCCGCGCGACCCGGCGCGGGGTCATCCCGACGCGCTCGGCGACCGCCGCCAGATCCACCCCGTCGTACCGGACCGGAATCACGACCGTACGTCCCGGAGCCGGCCGGGACGCCCGCCCGCCGACCTCGTCGAGCACGGCGCGCAGTTCGGCGGCGAGCGGCTCCATCCCGGCGAGCGTCTCGGCCACCACCAGGACGGTCGTCGCGGCGGGTACGACGTCCCGCAGCTCCGACGACCAGGGCCGCGCACGGATCGCGGTGGCCACATCGGCGGGGCGCGGCCCGGCGCAGTCGATCAGCCAGCCCCGGTCACCCGCCCGCCGCAGGACCGGTTCCGCGCGGGTCACAGCCGTACCCCGGTCGGCACGGCGGTGAGGCCGTCGGGCGTGCTCACGGCAACTCCGGCCGCGGCGAGGGCCGTCCGTACGGCGGCGGTGATGGCGACCGCGCCGGGCGTGTCGCTGTGCACGCACAGCGCCGCCACCTCCCCGCCGTCCGGGGTGATCCGTACCGTCCTGCCGCTCACCGAGGTCACCGTTCCCGTCCGCGCCATCTCCAGCGCGCGGCGCGCCGCCTCGGCCGGATCGGTGACCAGGGCGCCCGGCTCGGACCGGGGCACCAGCAGGCCCTCGTCCGTGTAGCCGCGGTCGATGAACGCCTCGGCCAGCGGGCGGCAGCCGGCCTCGACCGCGCGCTCCCACACGGCCGTCCGCGGCTGGCAGAGCAACGGCAGCTCGCGGTCGTACAGCGTGACGGCCTCGACGATCGCCGCCGCGTGTCCCGGGTGGTGGGCCGCCGCGTTGTACAGCGCGCCGTGCGCCTTCAGATAGCTGACCCGGCTGCCCGCCAGCCGCGCGAAGACCTCCAACGCGCCTATCTGATAAAGGATTTCGTTGACCAGCGTCCCTTTCGGCACATCGATGAAGCGCCGCCCGAAACCGGCCAGGTCGCGGTAGGAGACCTGCGCCCCGATCGCCACGCCCCTGGCCGCGCTCGCCTCGCAGGTACGGCGCAGGATGTCGGGGTCGCCGGCGTGGAACCCGCAGGCGACATTGGCGGCCGTGACGAGGTCGAGCAGATCCCCCTCGTCGGCGGGCCCCCACACCCCGAACCCCTCGCCCACATCCGTGTTGATCGCGAGCGCGGTCACCGGCCCGTCTCCGCCCAGTAGGCCTCGATCGTGTTGCCGCTGTTCTCCCAGGCCGCGTGCAGTCCGTGCTGTCCGCCGTCGATGTGCGCGACGATCTGCCGGGCCAGCTCCTCCGCGTTGCCGTCGGCCAGCGCCTGGACCATCGCGGCGTGTTCGCACTGCACGCGCTCGTACGCCGAGGTGCCGTGCACGTAGAAGCGCGAGTACGGCTCCAGGCGGTGGTACATCCCCGAGATGACCTCGTAGCGCAGCGGCAGCCGGGACAGCCGGTACATGTCGAGATGGAACGCGAGGTTCGTCCGCGACCAGGAGTCGGCGGCGGATTCGGCGAGGCGCTCCATCTCCTTGGCCATCGCGTCGAAGCGGCTGATGTCGCGCCGCGAGACCCGCTCGGTGACATGCTCGGCGAAGCTCGGCTCGACCAGTCGGCGCAGGTTGTAGATCTCGTCGATCTCCTCCAGATCCAGCACCGTCACAAAGGTGCCGCGCCCCGGCGTCGTACGGAGCAGCCCCTCGCTGGCGAGGGTCCGCATGGCCTCCCGCAGCGGGATCCGGCTCACCCCGAACCGGTCGGCCAACTCGTCCTGCACCAGCCGGCAGCCGGGCGGATAGACCCCCTCGACGATCAGCCGACGCAGCTCGCCGGTGACATCGTCGGCGCCGTTGGCGTCACCCCGGGTCCCTCTGACTTCTCGACTCATATCCCGTGTATACAGTGGATGCACAAGCCAGGGGAAGAGTGTCGACCAACAGTGATCCGGGATTTACCCCAAGGAAACCCGCCGCTTCCAAGCCCGTCCGCCCCTTCAAGCCCGCTCCGCCCCCGTCAAGCCCGCCCGGCGATTGAGGACACCCTTGAGCCCGCCCGGCGATTGAGGACACCCTTCAGCCCGCCCGGCGATTGAGGACACCCTTCAGCCCGCCCGGCGATTGAGGGCACCCTTCAGCCCGCCCGGCGATTGAGGGCATCCTTCAAGCCCGTCCGGCGATTGAGGACCGGGGCCCGGGGCGGAGCCCCGTTCAAGCCCCCGCGCAGCGGAAAAGGGCCGGGCCCGGGACATCAGTCCCGGGCCCGGCCCTTCAGCCTGCCGACGGCTACGCGTACCGCACGCGCACCCCCGTCAGTTGTCGTCCTCGTCGATCAGGAACCCACGCATCGGCGACGGCGCCTGCTGCATCGGCTGCGGCGCCTGCGGCCGAACCGGCGCCATCGGCTGGGTCATCGCCGGCGACATCTGCTGCTGGCCACCGTACGAAGGACCCGACGACGGCGCGCCCATGGAACCGCCCATGGAGCCACCCATCGAGGACCCGCCCATGGAAGGTCCGCCCATGGAGCCGCCCATCGAAGGCGCGCCTCCCATTCCCATCGCGCCCGCACCCGCCTGCGCCATGGAGGGCGACGGCGGCAGCGAAGCGGTCGCGGGGGTCCGCGGCGGCGCCAGCGAGTCGTCCGCCTGGGTCTCCAGCTGACGCAGCTGGCTCTCCAGATAGGACTTCAGCCGGGTCCGGTACTCGCGCTCGAAGCCGCGCAGATCCTCGACCTTGCGCTCCAGCGTCGCGCGGGCGGACTCCAGGGAGCCCATCGCCACGCGGTGCTTCTCCTGCGCGTCCCGCTCCAGCGCGTCGGCCTTGGCACGCGCGTCGCGCTCAAGACCCTCGGCGCGGCTGCGGGCCTCGCCGACGATCTTGTTGGCCTCGGAACGCGCCTCGGCGATCGCCTGGTCGGCGGTCTGCTGCGCGAGGGAGAGCACCCGCGCGGCGCTGTCGCCGCCGGGGCCCTGACCGGGCTGCTGCATCTGCGGGTTCTGACCCATGGGACCGCCCATCGGGCCACCCATCGGTCCGCCCATGGGGCCACCCTGCTGCTGCATGGGTCCACCCATGGGGCCGCCCTGCTGCTGCATGGGTCCACCCTGCATGGGGCCGCCCTGCATCGGACCTCCCTGCATGGGGCCGCCCTGCATCGGGCCACCCTGCTGCATGGGTCCGCCCATGGGGCCGCCCTGCTGCTGCATGGGTCCACCCTGCATGGGGTGCTGCTGCTGGCCGCGCGGGTCGTGGCCCTGCGGACCGGGACCCTGGCCATGACCGCTCGGTCCCGCGGGCAGCTGGGGCGCGCCACCGGGCAGTTGGGGGGGACCCATCTGCGGGGGCTGCTGCTGCTGCGGCGGTCCGGATATGGCGGCGGGCACGGGACCCCCGGGCCGGTCCTGCTGCTCCGGAGGCTTGCGCATGCCCTGTTGCTGCTGCTGTTGCTGCTGGTTCTGCGCGGCGGCACGCGTCGCGGCGGCCAGCTTCGCGCGCAGATCCTCGTTCTCGCGGAGCAGGCGGGTCAGTTCGGCCTCGACCTCGTCGAGAAAGGCATCGACCTCGTCCTCGTCGTAGCCTTCTCGGAGGCGGACGGTCGTGAACTGCTTGTTCCGCACGTCCTCGGGGGTCAACGGCATCTCTACTTCACCTCTACGTAGTCGTCGGCAGTCGGCAAGACCGTATCGCTCACATTCCCCTCGCAAGACTGCTCACGAGCGAGATCAGGATCCAAACGATGATCATCAGAACGAAGAAGGACAGGTCGAGTGCCACGCCCCCGAGACGCAGCGGCGGAATGAACCGCCGCAGAAGCTTGAGCGGTGGATCGGTGACAGTGTAGGTGGCCTCCAGAACGACCACCATCACCTTGCCGGGCTGCCATGAGCGGGCGAACTGGAAGACGTAATCCATGACCAACCGGAAAATCAGCACGATGAGGAAGCACATCAGCGCGATGTAGACCACCTGTAGTGCGATGCCCATCCCGCTGCTTCCCTCTCCCCTGGTTCACTCTGCTTCGGTCGTCCGCCGGGCCGTTCCCGACGTCCGACCGGGTTGTTCCCGGTGCTGCGTTCTAGCTCTGGTTGAAGAACCCGCCCTCCGCGATGCGGGCCTTGTCCTCCGCCGTGACATCGACGTTAGCAGGAGACAGCAGGAACACCTTCTGCGTCACGCGCTCAATGCTGCCATGGAGACCGAAGACGAGTCCCGCGGCAAAGTCGACAAGTCGCTTCGCGTCCGTATCGTCCATCTCCGTCAAGTTCATGATCACCGGGGTGCCTTCGCGGAAGTGTTCCCCGATGGTACGGGCCTCGTTGTAGGTCCTCGGGTGCAATGTGGTGATGCGGTAGGGCTCCCGCTCGGACACGACCTTGGGCATGATCACCGGCGCGTTCTTCTCCAGGCTCGGACGTTCAGGTGTGATGGACGCCACGGGGGCGATTCGCGCCGGACGTCCGCTTTCCGCAGCCAGCGCGACCGGCTCCCGCTCGCGCTGCGCGGGGGGTTGGACCATACGCACCGGTTCCTCACGCTCCGGCTGGTGCGCGGACTGGTGCCGCCGGTGCTCACGCTCCGGCTCCGGCTCGGGTTCGAAATCATCGTCGGGGTCGAAGCCCCGGCCGTCGTACCCATCGTCCTCCACGAGGCCGAGGTAGACCGCCATCTTGCGCATCGCGCCGGCCATGCTCTGAGTCCTCCGCTCTGTGGTGGATCGGCCTCGTCACCAAGTGCCCGCGATCCACTGGGTCTACCCACCTTTCGGCGGAAATGACCATATTTTCTGCTGTGGTCCGACTTGCTTCGCGACGTTACCCGAGCCGGGGTCGGACTCCGAGTACCGCCGTACCGACGCGTACATGTGTCGCACCGGCGGCCACGGCGTTCTCGAGGTCCGCACTCATCCCCGCGGAGACCATGTTCGCAGCCGGATGGTCCGCGCGCAGGCGGGATGAGATTTCCCGCAGCCGCTCGAACGCCGCCTCGGGACGACCCGCGAAAGCCCCGGCCAGCGGGGCCACGGTCATCAGTCCGCCGAGCCGCAACCCGGGCGAAGCGGCCACCGCCGCCGCCAACTCCTCGACCCCGTCGGGCGCCACGCCACCCCTCGCCCCGCGCTCGCCCGACTCGGCGTCCAGCGCGACCTGGATCAGACAGACCGGCTCGCGCCCCGCGCGGACCGCGGCCGCGGAGAGTGCGGAAACGAGCTTGAGCCGATCGACAGACTGCACCACATCGGCGTAACTGGCTACGGAACGGACCTTGTTCGTCTGCAATTGGCCCACAAAATGCCAGATCAGCGACAAATCTTTACAACTGGCGGCCTTGGGGGCGGCGTCCTGGTCCCGGTTCTCGGCCACCTGCCGGACGCCGAGTTCATGGAGCAGCCGCACATCGCTCGCGGGGTAGGTCTTGGTGACCACGATCAGCGTCACCTCCGACCGCTCGCGGCCCGCGGCGGTACAGGCGTCGGCGATCCGGCGCTCCACCGCCGCCAGGTTCGCCTCCAGTTCACTCCTGCGGTCCTTCATGTTCACCGGTCCAGCCAGACATAGCCGGCGAGCCGCCCGGTCGTGCGGTCGCGGCGGTACGAGTAGTGGTCGTGCGACTCCCGGGTGCAGACCGCGGAGCGCTGCCGGTCGCTCACCCCGAGGGCCGCGAGCTGCGCGTGCACTCCGGCGACGACATCGACGGACGGGGTGCCCCAGCTGGTCTCGGACCCGGCCTCGGGCACCGCGGCGGCGACCTCGTCCCGCATCGCGGCCGGGACTTCGTAACAGTGGCCGCAGACGGCGGGTCCGCTGCGGGCGGCGATCCGTCCCGGCTCGGCGCCGAGCGCGGTCATCGCCTCGACGGCGGCGGGCACGATTCCCGCGACGAGTCCGGGGCGGCCGGCGTGGGCGGCGGCCACGATCCCGGCGACCGGGTCGGCCAGCAGCAGCGGTACGCAGTCGGCGGTGAGCACGGCGAGGGCGAGCCCGCGGCGCGCGGTGACGACCGCGTCGACGGCCGGGATGTCCTCACCGGTCCACGGTCCTTCGGCGACGGCCACCTCGCGGCCGTGCACCTGGTTCATCCACACGACCCGC
This sequence comes from Streptomyces sp. NPDC093109, assembly GCF_040701725.1. Classification (NCBI taxonomy): domain Bacteria; kingdom Bacillati; phylum Actinomycetota; class Actinomycetes; order Kitasatosporales; family Streptomycetaceae; genus Streptomyces; species Streptomyces sp. NPDC093109. Next base: position 148,326 of record NZ_JBFBEZ010000016.1, on the reverse strand, counting down.
GCGGGGTCGATGGCCAGGGATCTCGCCGCGCGGTCCCGGTTGGCCAGGACGGCGGCGGAGTCGTCACCGACCGCGCCGCCGAGATTGAGCTGATCGTACGGAGCGGCGCTCACCCCGCCCCACCGGTCGGTGAAGGCGAAGTGCGCGCCGCTCAGATCCGTGTGGCTTCCTATCACTTCAGGAAGTCCGGGACATCCAGCTCTTCCGCCTGGCTGTCCTGGTACGGACGGGCCGGCGGGACATGCGGCTGGCCCAGCTGCGAGAACTTCTCGCCCACCGGGGCGGGATCGGCCTTGGCCGGGCTCTCGTCACGCGGCGGGACGGTGCCGAGGCCGCCGCCGGAGCGGCCGGTGTCGGCCGTCCGGGAGGAGGACTGCGGCTCGTCGCGCTTGGACGAACCCGCGCCGAGGACGTTCTCCCGCCGGGTCGGCGGCTGTCCGCCGTCGAAGCCGGCCGCGATGACCGTGACCCGTACCTCGTCACCGAGGGCGTCGTCGATGACGGCGCCGAAGATGATGTTGGCCTCGGGGTGGGCCGCCTCGCTGACCAGCTGCGCCGCCTCGTTGATCTCGAAGAGACCGAGGTCGGAGCCGCCGGAGATGGAGAGCAGCACCCCGCGGGCGCCGTCGATGGACGCTTCGAGGAGCGGCGAGGAGATCGCCATCTCGGCCGCGGCCACCGCGCGGTCGTCGCCGCGGGCCGAGCCGATGCCCATCAGCGCCGAGCCGGCCTCGGACATCACGGACTTGACGTCGGCGAAGTCGAGGTTGATCAGGCCGGGCGTGGTGATGAGATCGGTGATGCCCTGGACGCCCGAGAGCAGCACCTGGTCCGCGGACTTGAACGCGTCGAGGACGGAGACCTGCCGGTCCGAGATGGAGAGCAGCCGGTCGTTGGGGATGACGATGAGGGTGTCGACCTCTTCGCGGAGCTCCGCGATGCCGTCCTCCGCCTGGTTCGCCCTGCGGCGGCCCTCGAAGGTGAACGGGCGGGTGACCACACCGATCGTCAGGGCGCCCAGGGAACGCGCGATGTTGGCGACGACGGGCGCGCCGCCGGTGCCGGTGCCGCCGCCCTCGCCGGCGGTGACGAAGACCATGTCGGCCCCCTTGAGGACCTCCTCGATCTCCTCGCGGTGGTCCTCCGCCGCCTTGCGGCCGACCGCCGGGTTGGCGCCGGCGCCGAGGCCACGGGTGAGTTCCCTGCCGACGTCGAGCTTGACGTCGGCGTCGCTCATCAACAGCGCTTGCGCGTCGGTGTTGATCGCGATGAACTCGACACCCTTGAGACCGACCTCGATCATTCGGTTGATGGCATTGACACCACCGCCGCCGACACCGATGACCTTGATGACTGCGAGGTAGTTCTGCGGTGCTGCCACGTCGAAGGCCTCTCGCCTCGAGTTACGTGTCGTCGCGGTGCCGGGATGGCGCTGCGACGACTGATGCCGATGGGACGGTCCGAAACGCCGACCCAAACCCTCACGTTGAAGTTCAGGGTTACCAGTGTGTCCGCTTCTTGGACTCTTCCGAACAGGACACTAAGTCGACAAGTGGCGCACGTTCAACGAACACGCCGAACCTCCCGTTTTTCTTTTCACCCTATGTGATCACCCATAGCGCTGACCAACCAGGGTGCTGGCCAGCACATATGTGCGTCAACTACCCGATGCGGCAGGCGCGGTGGGTGCGCTCACATCGAAGTGCCCCGCTTTGGGGACCGCTTTCATGAGCGCGGCGAGCGCACGCGCCTTGGCCGTGCCGTCCTCACCGCTTCCCCACATCACCGTACGGCGGCCGGTCAGCTCCAGGGAGATGGAGTCGTACGAACGGACCCGGACGACCCGGGTGTCCGCGGCCACTTCCGGGGGCAGCTCCGCGCGCACCCGGACCGCTTCGAGGGCGAGACGCTCCGCCGGGAAGCGCTGTGAACCGGCCTGCTGACCGACCGTCAGGGCGAGCAGCGGAACGCCCTTGGGCGCCGAGTCGACCGTGGCGAACCGGACTCCCTTGGCGTCCATTTCGATAAACTTCGCGCCCTCTTCGACGAGCAGAGTGGGCTTACGTTCGGTCACTTTCAGGCCGATTCCGTTCGGCCATGACCGTTCGACCACGACCGCGTCGATACGCGGCAGCTCCTCGCGGAGCCGCGCCCCGATCGCGTCCGTGTCCACGGAGATCAGCGGCGTCCCGAGCGGGACGGCCGCGGCCCGCTCCACCTGGGCGCGGGTGAGCACCTCGGCGCCCCGGACGGTCACCTTCTCCGCGCGCAGCCACGAGGAGCCGTACAGCACCCACAGGACGCCCGCGGTCAGCAGGACCAGCCCGGCCAGGACGAGCACCGGCCGGGACCGGGCGAGCCGGAACCGGCGCTCCTCCGGCTCGTCACCGGGGTGGCCGGACGCCGACCCGGGTCGGGCGTCCCGTTCGGCGGTCGTCGGTCCGGCCACGCTCCTGCCTCCCTGTTCTGCGCCTGGTTCTACGCCTGTCGGCGTGCGGCGATCGCCTCGTACACCATGCCGACCAGCAGATCGTCGGCGTCCCTGCGGCCGAACTCGGCCGCCGCGCGGGACATCTCGTACAGCCGGTGCGGATCGGCGAGCACCGGCAGGACATTGCCCTGGATCCACTCGGGCGTCAGTTCGGCGTCGTCGACCAGCAGTCCGCCGCCGGCCTTGACCACCGGCTGGGCGTTGAGCCGCTGTTCACCGTTGCCGATCGGCAGCGGTACGTAGGCGGCCGGCAGTCCGACGGCGGAGAGTTCGGCGACGGTCATCGCGCCCGCGCGGCAGAGCATCATGTCGGCCGCCGCGTACGCGAGGTCCATCCGGTCGACATACGGTACCGGGATGTACGGCGGCATCCCGGGCATGTTGTCCACGCGCGGCATTTCGTTCTTCGGACCGACCGCGTGCAGGATCTGGATCCCGGAGCGCTGGAGCACCGGGGCGATCTGCTGCACCACCTCGTTGAGCCGGCGTGCGCCCTGCGAGCCGCCGGAGACGAGCAGCGTCGGCAGGTTGGGGTCGAGCCCGAAGGCGGCGCGCGCCTCGGGGCGTGCACGGGCCCGGTCCAGGGTGGCGATGGTGCGGCGCAGCGGGATCCCGATGTAGCGGGCGCCGCGCAGCTTGCTGTCGGGGGTGGAGACGGCCACCCCGGCCGCGTACCGGGAGCCGATCTTGTTGGCCAGTCCCGGCCGCGCGTTGGCCTCATGGACGATGATCGGCACCCCGAGCCGTTTGGCCGCGAGATAGCCGGGCAGGGCGACGTAGCCGCCGAAGCCGACGACACAGTCCGCCTTGGTGCGCTCCAGGATCTGCTCGGCGGCCTTGATGGTGCCGCGCAGCCGCCCGGGGACGGTGATCAGCTCGGGCGTGGGCTTGCGCGGCAGCGGCACGGCGGGGATCAGTCCCAGCTCGTACCCCCGCTCGGGAACGAGCCTGGTCTCCAGGCCCCGTTCCGTGCCGAGGCACGTGATCCCCACAGTGGGGTCCTGCCTGCGCAGGGCGTCCGCGAGGGCGAGCGCGGGCTCGATGTGGCCGGCGGTCCCCCCACCGGCGAGTACGACATGCACCGAAATTCACCGCTCTCCGGACGGACGCTTCTTGACGCGCCGTCTCATCGTCTTCCATCTCACCCCGGCCCGCTTCCCACGGAAGACAGGCTGCCGCATGGCCAGGGCCGCCTTCGCGGCGGGATCCTCCCGCGCGAACGCGATCAGCAGCCCGACGGCGAACATGGTCGGCAGCACTGCCGATCCTCCGTAGGAGAACAGCGGGAGCGGGACACCGGCGATCGGCAGCAGGCCGAGCACCGCACCCATGTTGATCACGGCTTGCACCATGATCCAGGTGATCACACCTCCCGCGGCGTACCTCACGAAGGGATCCTCCGTGCGTCCGGCCACGCGGATACTCGCATAGCCTAGAGCCGCGAAGAGCGCGAGCACCGACAGCGTCCCCGCCAGTCCCAGTTCCTCCCCGGTGATGGCGAAAATGAAGTCGGTGTGCGCTTCCGGCAGTTGACCCCACTTTTCCACACTCGCGCCGAGGCCGGAACCGAACCATCCGCCGGAGGCGAGGGCGTAGATTCCGTGGACCGCCTGCCAGCACTCCCCGTCGGGGCCGAGTTCGACCGCGCCGACGCAGGAGAACCGGGACAGCCTGTTCTCGCTGGTCTTGATGAGCATGAAGCCGATGAGCCCGGCGACCCCGAGCACCCCGGCGAAGAGCCGGGTGGGGGCGCCGGCCAGCCAGAGCAGTCCGAAGAGGATGGCCGTGAGAATGATCGCGGTGCCCATGTCGCCGCCGATCATGATCAGTCCGAGCAGTACGAAGGCGCCGGGCACCAGCGGCACCAGCAGGTGCTTCCACTGCGTCAGCAGCCGCTTGTCCTGTTTGCGGGCGAGCAGATCGGCGCCCCACAGGACCAGCGCGAGCTTGCCGAACTCGCTGGGCTGGAGCTGGAACGGGCCGCCGAGATAGATCCAGTTCTGGTTGCCGTGGATCGACCGCCCTATGCCGGGGACCTGCACCAGCACCATCAGGAAGACGGTGCCGACCAGCAGCGGGTAGGCGAGCGCCCGGTGGAGCTTGACCGGCATCCGGACGGCGGCGAGCAGCAGCCCGCCGCCGAGGACCACCGCGATGAGTTGCTTGCGGAAGAAGTAGCTTCCGGGCAGCGAGTTCTGGAGCGCGTAGATCATCGACGCGGAGTAGACCATCACCAGACCGAGGACGGTGATCAGCAGCGCGCTGCCCAGGATCAGGTAGTACGCGGTCAGCGGCCGGTCCCAGGCGCGGCGCAGCCGCTCGTACAGCCGCCGGGGGGCACCGCCCCCGGGCGGCCGGGTCAGCCCGCTCCCCCCGCCGCGCCGGGCCGCCGCGGGGGGCCGCCGTACGGGAACGCCGGGGGCCCGGCCGCGCAGCGCGAGCCCGAACCGCCTCCCGTTCGAGGGGCAGGCGCCGACCTCGCGCGTGGTGTCGGTGGCGTGGCTGCCCGCGAGGGCGGGCGAGCCCGGGAGTACGCCCGCGTAGCCCCAGCGGCCCGCCGTGGGCCGCGGTCCGCGGTCCGCGATGTCGTCGGCCGGCATCGTCGCTGTCCCCTCCAGTCGTGCCTGGCGCGGCTGCCGGTGGGCGCGGGGCCCACGGCCGGTGGCGCGGCCCCGGACAGCTCGGCGCGGCACGGGGCCGCGGCCGGTCAGGCGTGCTCGGCGGCGAGGGCGTGCACGGCGTCCGCGAACGCCTCGCCCCGCTTGTTGTAGTTGACGAACATGTCCATGGAGGCGCACGCCGGGGCCATCAGGACCGTGTCCCCCGGTTCGGCGAGCCGCGCCGCTTCCCGGACCGCCGCGGACATCGCCCCAGTGTCGGTCCGGTCGAGGTCCACGACCGGGACTTCGGGGGCGTGTCGCGTCAGGGCTTCCTTGATGAGCGCCCGGTCGGCGCCCAGCAGGACCACTCCGCGCAGCCGGCCGGCCGCCGCGCCGACCAGTTCGTCGAAGGACGCGCCCTTGGCGAGGCCGCCCGCGATCCAGACGATCGGGTCGTAGGCGGTGAGGGAGGCCTGGGCGGCGTGGGTGTTGGTGGCCTTGGAGTCGTCGATGTAGGTGACGCCGGCGACTTCGGCGACCCGCTCGATCCGGTGCGGGTCGGGCCGGAAGGCGCGCAGCCCGTCGCGGACGGCCTTGGCGGGCACGCCGAAGGCGCGGGCCAGGGCCGCCGCGGCGAGCGCGTTGGCGACGTTGTGCGGGGCCGGCGGTTCCACGTCGGATACCTGGGCGAGTTCCTGGGCGTGCTCGCGCCGGTTCTCGACGAAGGCCCGGTCGACCAGGATGCCGTCCACGACGCCGAGTTGGGACGGGCCCGGGGTGCCGAGGGTGAAGCCGATCGCCCGGCACCCCTCCTCGACGTCGGCGGCCCGCACCAGCTCCTCGGTGGCGGGGTCGGCCGCGTTGTAGACGCAGGCGACCGTGTTGCCCTCGTAGACCCGGCCCTTGTCGGCGGCGTAGGCCGCCATGGAGCCGTGCCAGTCCAGGTGGTCGGGGGCGAGGTTGAGCACGGCGGCGGAGTGGGCGCGTACGCTCGGCGCCCAGTGCAGCTGGTAGCTGGACAGCTCGACGGCGAGCACGTCGTACGGTTCGTCACCGGTGACCGCGTCGAGCAGCGAGACGCCGATGTTGCCGACGGCGGCCGTACGGAGCCCGGCGGCCTCCAGGATGGAGGCCAGCATCCGTACGGTGGTGGTCTTGCCATTGGTACCGGTCACGGCGAGCCAGGTCGCGGAGTCGGGCTTCCGCAGCCGCCAGGCCAGCTCGACATCGCCCCAGATCTCCACACCGGCGGCCTCGGCCGCCGCGAAGAGGGGCTTGTCGGGCCGCCAGCCGGGCGCGGTGACGACCAGCTCGGTCCCCTCGGGCAGCGTGGCGCCGTCCCCGAGGCGGACCGTCACGCCGAGCTGTGCCAGCTCGGCGCCCTGGGCGCGGGCCCGTTCGTCGTCCACCTCGTTGACGACGGTGACCACCGCGCCGAGCCCGTGCAGGACCCGGGCCGCCGGGATCCCGGACACCCCGAGACCCGCGACGGTGACCCGCTTGCCGTGCCAGTTCACTTCTCTGCCGCCCAGCCCGCGTAGAAGATGCCCAGACCCACGATCACGCACATGCCCTGGATGATCCAGAAGCGGACCACCACCAGGACCTCCGACCACCCCTTGAGTTCGAAGTGGTGCTGGAGGGGAGCCATCCGGAAGACCCGCTTACGGGTCATCTTGAAGGATCCGACCTGGATGACCACGGACATCGTGATCATCACGAACAGGCCGCCGAGGACGGCCATCAGGAACTCGGTACGGGAGAGGATCGCGAGGCCCGCGATCCCGCCGCCGAGCGCCAGCGAGCCTGTGTCCCCCATGAAGATCTTGGCCGGCGAGGTGTTCCACCACAGGAAGCCGAAGCAGGAGCCCATCAGGGCGGAGGCCACGACGGCGAGATCGAGCGGATCCCGTACCTCGAAACAGGCGTTGGGGTTGGTCAGGGTTATTGCGCTGGCGCAGGACTCCTGGAACTGCCACAGCCCGATGAAGGTGTAGGCGCCGAAGACCATCACCGAGGCGCCGGTGGCGAGCCCGTCCAGACCGTCCGTCAGGTTCACGCCGTTGGACATGGCGAGAATCATGAAGAGCGCCCAGACCACGAAGAGCACCGGGCCGATCGACCAGCCGAAGTCCGTGACGAACGACAGCTTGGTGGACGCCGGGGTGATGCCCCGGGAGTCGGCGAACTGGAGCGAGAGCACCGCGAAGGCGGTACCGACGATCAGCTGGCCCGCCATCTTCGCCTTGGCCCGCAGTCCCAGCGACCGCTGCTTGACGATCTTGATGTAGTCGTCGAGGAATCCGACGACCCCCATCCCCGCCATCAGGAACAGCACCAGCAGGCCCGAGAACTTCGGGTCCTCGCCGGTGATCACCTTCGCCAGGGCGTACGCGATCAGCGTGGCGAGGATGAAGGCGATACCGCCCATGGTGGGCGTCCCCTTCTTGCTGCCGTGCGTACGCGGACCGTCGTCCCGGATGAACTGCCCGTATCCCTTGCGGGCCAGGAGCTTGATCAGCAGCGGAGTGCCGATCAGGGTCAGAAAGAGCCCGATGGCTCCCGCGAAGAGGATCTGCCTCATCGGCCGGCGACCTCGCCCTCGGTGGCGTTCTCCAGCAGTGCCTGGGCGACCCGCTCAAGACCGACCGACCTGGAAGCCTTCACCAGCACGACGTCTCCCGGACGCAGTTCACTGCGCAACAGGTCGACCGCCGCCTGCGCGTCGGACACGTGCACCGACTCCTCACCCCACGAACCCTCGTTGTAAGCGCCCAATCGCAGCCAGGACGCTTCCCTGCCCCCGACTGCCACGAGCTTGCTGACGTTGAGCCGGACGGCGAGCCGTCCGACCGCGTCGTGCTCGGCGAGCGATTCGTCCCCCAGCTCGGCCATCGGGCCGAGCACCGCCCAGGTACGGCTCCCCGCGGGCCGTGAGGCACCGCCCATGGCGACCAGCGCACGGAGCGCCGCTCTCATGGATTCGGGGTTCGCGTTGTAGGCGTCGTTGACGATCGTCACGCCGTCCGAGCGCTCGGTGACCTCCATACGCCAGCGGGAGAGGGTTCCCGCCTCGGAGAGCGCCACGGCGATCTCGTCGGCGGACATGCCCAACTCATGGGCGACGGCGGCCGAGGCGAGCGCGTTCGACACGTGGTGCTCACCGTACAGCCGCAGCGTCACGTCGCTGCACCCGGAGGGTGTTCGAAGCCTGAACGCCGGCTGTCCCGTGGCTGTGAGGCGGACGTTCTCTGCCCGTACGTCTGCTTCGCCCGACTCTCCGAACAGCACGACGCGCGCCTTCGTGCGCGACGCCATGGCGCGGACCAGCGGATCGTCCGCGTTCAGGACGGCGATGCCGCCCTGTTCCGCGGAGGGCAGGGACTCCACCAGCTCGCCCTTCGCCTGCGCGATCTGCTCCCGGCCGCCGAACTCGCCGATGTGGGCGGTGCCGACGTTCAGGACGAGACCGATCCTGGGCGGTACGAGACCGGTGAGGTAGCGGATGTCACCGATGTACCGCGCGCCCATTTCGAGCACGAGGTAGCGGGTGTCCTCGACGGCCCGCAGGGCGGTGATGGGCAGGCCGATCTCGTTGTTGAGGTTGCCTTCCGGCCAGATCGTGGGACCCGCGCGCCGGAGCAGCTGGGCGATCAGGTCCTTGGTGCTGGTCTTGCCCGCCGATCCGGTGAGCGCGACGGAGGTGGCGCCGAGGCGCTCCACGACGGTACGGGCGAGGGCGCCGAGGGCCCCCACGACATCGTCCACGACGATGGCGGGCACGCCGACGGGGCGGGTGGCCAGCACGGCCACCGCGCCCGCCGCGACGGCGCCGCGCGCGTAGTCGTGGCCGTCCACGCGCTCACCGGCGAACGCGGCGAAGAGACCGCCGGGCTCGACCGCGCGCGAGTCGTAGACGACGGATCCGGTGACGAGAACGGCCGGATCCGGTATGTCGTGCGGCTGCCCGCCGACGATGGCGGCGATCTCGGCGAGGGAGAGGGCGATCACTGGGTCATCCCTGACTGTTGTTCTCGTGACGGTGCTCCCGCCGCGCGGCGGGAGCGCTCGATGGCCTCGCGCAGCACCAGCCGGTCGTCGAAGGGGCGCACCACCCCGGCGATGTCCTGGCCCTGCTCATGGCCCTTGCCCGCGATCAGTACGGTGTCGTCCGGCCTGGCGCGGGCGACCGCGGCGGCGATGGCCGAGGCGCGGTCCGCGTCGACGAGGACGTCGCCGCGCTCGTGGGACGGCACCCCGGCGGCGCCGGTGAGCATCGTGGCGAGGATCGCGAGCGGGTCCTCGCCGCGGGGGTTGTCCGAGGTCAGTACGGCCGTGTCGGCGAGCCGGGCGGCGGCGGCGCCCATCGGGCCGCGTTTGGTCTCGTCGCGGTCGCCGCCGCAGCCGAGGACGATGTGCACCTTGCCGGGGGTGACCTTGCGCAGGGAGCGCAGGACGGACTCGACGGCGTCGGTCTTGTGGGCGTAGTCCACGACGGCCAGATACGGCTGGCCCGCCTCGACGCGCTCCAGCCGGCCCGGCACGCCCGGTACGGCGGCGATGCCGTCGGCGGCGGTCTGCGGGTCGATCCCGGCGGCGGCCAGCGTGACGATCGCCGCCAGGGTGTTCGCGACGTTGAAAGGCCCTGGCAGCGGCGCCCTGGCGGCCACGCGCTCGCCCTTGGGGCCGACCGCGGTGAAGGCCGAGCCGTGGGTGCCGGTCTCGACGTCCTCGGCGTGCCAGTCGGCGTCGGGGCTGCCCTCGGCGGAGAAGGTGGTGACGGGCACGCCGGACTCGCCGGCGAGCCGGCGGCCGTACGCGTCGTCGAGGTTCACCACGCCGGTCCTGCTGCGCTCCGGGGTGAACAGCCCGGCCTTCGCCCGGTAGTAGTCCTCCATGCCGGAGTGGAACTCCATGTGCTCCGGGCTGAGGTTGTTGAAGACGGCGACGTCGAAGACGCAGCCGTCGACCCGGCCGAGCACCAGGGCGTGGCTGGAGACCTCCATGGCGACCGAGTCGACGCCGCGTTCGCGCATGACGGCGAAGAGCGCCTGGAGGTCGGTGGCCTCGGGGGTGGTGCGCTCCGACTTGATGCGTTCGTCGCCGACGCGCATCTCCACGGTGCCGATGAGGCCGGTGCGGTGGCCCGCCTCGCGCAGTCCGCCCTCGATCAGATACGCGGTGGTGGTCTTGCCCGAGGTGCCGGTGATGCCGATCTGGAGGAGCCCGGCGCCGGGGCGTCCGTAGATCTCGGCGGCGAGTTCCCCCATGCCGGCGCGCGGGTCGGCGACGACCAGGAGCGGCAGTCCGGTGGCGGCGGAGCGCTCCGCGCCCGCCGGGTCCGTGAGGATCGCGACGGCGCCGAGCGCGGCGGCCTGTCCGGCGAAGCCGGCGCCGTGGACCCGGGCACCGGGCAGCGCCGCGTACACATCACCGGGTCGTACGGCCCGCGAGTCGTGGGTGATGCCGGTCGCCTCCCCCGGGCCCCTCACCTCCTCCGGGCGGGGGAACTCGGCTCCCAGCAGAGCGGCCAGCTCCGCGAGGGGGATCGGGCGGACCCGTTCCGGACGGGGCGTCCCCGGCGGCCTCGGCGGGGCTTCGTCAGGGGTGGCGGGGGTGGTTCGGGACTGATCAGCTTGTGGCACGGCGGTGAGCGTACCGGGCTCGAAGGCGGCCGGGCCACGCGAGGTGGCCGGGTGCGCGGGGGGTTCCTGGTGGTTCCCGGAATCGGGGGTGATCGTTGTCACTGGCGCTTTCCCTGGGGGTCACTCGCCGGGTTTGAAGGTGACCGGCAGCCGGGCGGGTGTACTGCCGGTCGGTGCGACCCGCAGTGTCTTGAGAGCGAACTCCATGACCTTCTTGTAGATGGGTCCGCAGGTCTGGCCGCCGAAGTAACTGCCCTTGGTGGGGTTCTGGATGGCGCAGTAGACGGTGACCTGCGGGTCGTCGGCGGGCGCGAAGCCCGCGAAGGAGGCGGTGTATCCCTTGTAGATGCCGAGCTTGGGGTCGACCCGGTTGGCCGTACCGGTCTTGCCGGCGACGCGGTAGCCGGGGATGCGGGCCCTGGTGCCGGTCCCCTCCTCGTCGTCCACGACGGACTCCAGCATGGAGGCGACGGTCTTGGCCGTCCCCTCGCTGACGACACGGGTCTTCTTGGGCGCGGCGGCGGGGGTGAAGCGGCCGTCGGGGTCGTGGGTGCCGCGGATGAGGGTGGGCTCGATCCGTACCCCGCCGTTGGCGATGGTGGAGTAGACGGAGGCGGCCTGCATGGCGTTGAGGGAGAGGCCCTGGCCGAAGGGGATCGTGTACTGCTGCGAGGTGGACCAGTCCTGCGGCTTGGCCAGCAGGCCCTGGGTCTCCCCCGGGTAGTCGAGGCCGGTGGGCCGGCCGATGCCGAACCTGGTCAGATACGAGTGGAGGACCTTGTTGGCCTCGGGCTGGGTCTTGCCGAGCTGTCCGGTGGCCAGGATGGTGCCGATGTTGCTGGACTTGGCGAGGACGCCGTTGAGCGTCAGGTACCAGGTGGGGTGGTCGATGTCGTCGTGGAAGAGCCGGTCGCCGCGGTGCAGGGTGTTGGGGACGACGACATGGGTGCCGGGGTCGGCGGCCTTCTCCTCCAGGACTGCGGCGATGGACATGACCTTGCTGGTGGAGCCCGGTTCGTAGGCGTCCTGGAGCGCGGCGTTGCCCAGGGTGGCGGCGTTGGCCCGGGAGAGGTCGTTGGGGTCGAAGCCGGGGGCGTTGGCCATGGCGAGCACCTCGCCGGTCCTCGTGTTCTGCACTATCACGTACCCGCGGTCGGCCTTGGACTCCTTGACCTGGTCGGTGATGGCCTTCTGGGCCGCCCACTGGATGTCGCGGTCGATGGTCAGCTCGATGCCCGAGCCGGGGACGGCGGGCTTCTCGTGGGAGGTGGCGGTGGGCACGCGCCGGCCGCCGGACTGGACGTAGGTGGCCTTGCCGTCCTCGCCCGCGAGCTCCTTGTCGAGCATGGACTCGATGCCGCCGCCGCCGTGGCCCGCGGCGTTGACGTAACCCAGTATCCCGGCGGCGAGGTCGCCGTTGGGGTACACCCGCTTGCTGCTGGGCTCCTGGAAGACGCCCGAGAGCACGCTGACGCCGGATCCGCCGCCGGACTTCTCCTTGGCGGCCTGCTCGGCGAGCACGCGCTTGAGGTCCTTGATCTGGTTCCAGACCTGCGGGGTCTGCCGCCGGGCCAGCACCGCGTACCGGGACTTGAGCTTGAGCTGCTTGACGACCTCGGCGCTCTCCACCCCGAGGATCGGCGCGAGCAGCTCGGCGGCCTGTTCGGGGGCGTCGGGGATCTTGCTGAAGCGGGGGGCGAACATCGACGGGTCGGCCGTGATGTCGTACGCGTCGACGCTGGTGGCGAGGGCGACCCCGGAGCGGTCGGTGATCTCGCCGCGCTCGGCCGCGATCGTATGGCTGAGGTAGCGGCTCTTCTCGGCCCTGGCGGCGTACGCGCTGGCGTCGACGGCCTGCACCTGGAGCAGCCGGACGACGAACACCAGCAGGACGAGGGTCAGTCCGAGGCCGACCAGCCGCAGCCGGGGCCGGGGGCTGCCCAGCTGGATGCGGTGCGGGGCGGCGGGTCCGGTACGCGGCCGGCCGGGCGCCGGGCGGGCGCCGGGGCGTGGCCGGCCGGCGTTCGCGGGGCGGGCGGGGCCGGGTACCCGGCGGCGCGGTGGTTCCTCGGGGGGCACTGTGTCACCTGCCGGAGGTGGTCGGGGCCGGTGGTTCGGACGCGCCGGCCGAGGGCGAGGGGACGGGAACGGACGGGGAGGACGGAGAGACGGAGGGGGAAGGCGAGGGTGAGGGCGCCGGGTCGGGCGCGGGCACCGGCGGCGATTCCTCCATGGTGGAGGGCTGCCCGGCGGCCCCCGTACCCGTGGCCGCCGTACCCGTGGCCGCCGGATCGGCCGGCTCCGGTACGCCCTTGACCGTGCCGTCGGCGTTCAGGAAGGCGGGGCTGCCGCCTGGCACCATGCCCAGCTCCCGGGCGCGCCGCTCCAGGGCGTACGGCGCGGAGTACTCGTCCACGTCACGCTGGAGTGCCTGTTCTTCGTCGGTGAGGTCGGTGGTGCGCTTCTTGAGGGCGCTCAGCTGGAACGAGCCCTCGTTGAGCGCGGAGTTCAGCAGCAGCAGCGTGATCAGACCGCTGCCGAGGAGCAGGACGACCAGCAGGACGAAGGGGGTGCGGGCCGCCGAGCTGTTCCCGGCCGGCATCAGCCGGGAGAGCCGTGCGGCCCGTCCCCTCAGCTGCTTGGCCGGCCCCTTCACCGCACGTCCTCCCGGATCCGCTGCGCCCCCCGGAGCCGGGCCGGAGCCGCGCGCCGGTTCTCGGCGATCTCCTCCTCGGTGGGCAGTTCGGCGCCGCGGGTGAGGAGTTTCAGCCGGGGCTGGTAGCGCTCGGGGACCACGGGCAGGCCGGGCGGCGCGGTGTTGGCGGCGCCGGCCGCGAAGACCTGCTTGACCATCCGGTCCTCCAGCGACTGGTACGAGAGGACGGCGATCCGGCCCCCGACGGCGAGGCGCTCCACGGCGGCCGGGATGGTCCGCTCCAGCACGGTCAGTTCGCCGTTGACCTCGATGCGCAGGGCCTGGAAGGTGCGCTTGGCGGGGTTGCCGCCGGTGCGCTTGGCGGCCTGCGGAAGCGCGTCACGGATCAGCTCGACGAGCCGGGCGCTGCGGGTGAAGGGCTCGCGCTCGCGCTCCCTGACGACCGCGGACACGATCCGCTTGGCCTGCTTCTCCTCGCCGTACGCGCGCAGGATCCGTACGAGTTCGCCGGGCGGGTAGGTGTTGAGCACCTCGGCGGCGCTGACGCCCGTCGTCTGGTCCATCCGCATGTCGAGCGGCGCGTCCTGGGCGTACGCGAAGCCGCGGTCGGCCTCGTCGAGCTGCATGGAGGAGACGCCGAGGTCGAACAGGATGCCCTGGACGCGGGGGATGCCGAGACGGTCGAGGACATCGGGCAGTTCGTCGTAGACGGCGTGCACCAGGGTGGCGCGGTCGCCGTACGGGGCGAGCCGCTCGCCGGAGAGGCGCAGCGCCTCGCGGTCGCGGTCGAGCGCCACCAGCCGTGCGGCGGGGAAGGCGGTGAGCAGTGCCTCGCTGTGTCCGCCGAGGCCGAGGGTGCAGTCGACGACGACGGCCCCGGGTTCGGTGAGCGCGGGGGCCAGCAGGTCGAGGCACCGCCGGAGCAGCACGGGGACGTGCCGGGCCTGGTTGCCGAGTGTCTCCGTGGCCGGCTCGCCGCTCTCGCTCATACGCCCTCTCAGGTCCGGCGCGGCCGTACGTACTGCCGGGTCCCCGCCCGCTCAAGAAGGGGAGGTGGTCCGCCGGCGCCGGGAAGGGCGTCGGCCGACCGCCGAGCGGGAGGGGGCCGAGCCGCACGTTTCGCCGCGCACGCGGGGAAATTCGGGATGTGATTCGGGGGGTGTCCGTGGACTTCGCGCCACTTTAGTCCACTGGTCCTTCGGGTCAATCAACCGGCCAGCGCGCCGCGCGGGTCGCTCGCCACAAGCCCACAAAAGCCTTAATTCACCCATTCGGCCGCCCCCGGCTCGGCCTTGTGGGTTAGCTCACACAACGCCCCGATGAGGTTCTTTGTCCCCTCCCGCAGAGGGCTTCACCTGCTGGTGCCGACTAACGTCTTGGGTATGTCGACTTCCGCGCATCTCCCCGCAGGGGCCGCCGGGGCCTCCGCCGGTGCGGCCCGCACCGGCGGGACGGTCACCGACCGGCTCGTGGACGCCAATCATCAGTACGCGGCCGGGTTCGAGGACCCGGGAATGGACGCCCGCCCGGTTCTCCAGGTCGCCGTGGTGGCCTGTATGGACGCCCGTCTCGACCTGCACGACGCGCTCGGGCTCGCCCTGGGCGACTGCCACACCATCCGCAACGCGGGCGGTGTGGTCACCGACGACGTCATCCGCTCCCTCACCATCAGCCAGCGGGCGCTCGGCACCCGCAGCGTCGCGCTGATCCACCACACCAACTGCGGCCTGGAGAGTCTGACGGAGGACTTCCGGCACGAGCTGGAGATGGAGGTCGGCCAGCGGCCCGCCTGGGCCGTGGAGGCGTTCCGCGACGTCGACCAGGACGTGCGGCAGTCCATGCAGCGAATACGCACCTCACCCTTCCTCCCGCACCGGGACGACATCCGCGGCTTCGTCTTCGACGTGAAGACGGGACTGCTGCGGGAGATCGACCCGTCAGTCTGAGACCCGTCAGTCTGAGACCGGTCGGTCTGAGCACCGGCGGGTCGCCGCACGTACTCCGGGAGGTGCCCGCCATGACACCTCCCGGAGGGTTTCCGGACCAGAGAAACAGCAAAGCCGACAATTCCCACCGACTTATCCACAGGCGGATGACACGAGACGGTAACGGCAACAAGAATGCGTGTGGTGGCGGCGTCCCGGATCCTTCCGCGGACGGTGCCAGTGTTTCGGGGAGGGCCGGGCCGTCTGATGACCATCGGCCCGAGGAAAGGGCCGAGGAGGGCCGGGTGACGACCTATGACGATCGAGCGAGCCTCACGGATCTGACCACCACAGCGGAGCGTGTCCGCGCGTCGGTGGAGGGTGTGATCGAGGGCAAGCCAGAGGTCGTACGGCTTTCGCTGACCGTGCTGCTCGCCGAGGGACATCTTCTGATCGAGGATGTTCCCGGCGTGGGCAAGACCATGCTGGCCAAAGCGCTCGCACGCTCCATCGACTGTTCGGTGCGGCGTATCCAGTTCACCCCCGACCTGCTGCCGTCGGACATCACCGGCGTGTCGATCTACGACCAGCAGCAGCGGGAGTTCGAGTTCAAACCGGGCGCGATCTTCGCGCAGATCGTGATCGGCGACGAGATCAACCGCGCCTCGCCCAAGACCCAGTCGGCGCTGCTGGAGTCCATGGAGGAGCGCCAGGTCTCCATCGACGGGCACACCTATGAACTGCCCGACCCGTTCATGGTGGTCGCCACCCAGAACCCGGTGGAGATGGAGGGCACCTACCCGCTGCCGGAGGCGCAGCGCGACCGCTTCATGGCCCGGGTGTCGATGGGATATCCCAGCGCCGAGGCCGAGTTGCAGATGCTCGACGTGCACGGTGGCGTCTCCCCGCTGGACGATCTCCAGCCGGTGGCCCACGCGCACGACATCGTGAAGCTGATCGACGCGGTGCGCACGGTCCATGTCGCCGAGTCCGTCCGGCGGTACGCGGTGGAGCTGGTCTCGGCGACCCGTACCCACCCGGACCTCAGACTCGGTGCCTCCCCGCGCGCCACGCTCCATCTGGTGCGGGCCGCGAAGGCGGCGGCGGCGCTGGCCGGCCGGGAGTACGCGCTGCCGGACGACGTGCAGTCGCTGGCGGTCGCCGTGCTCGCGCACCGGCTGCTGCCCACGGCGCAGGCCCAGCTGAACCGGCGTACCGCCGAGCAGGTCGTACAGGACATCCTCCAGCGGACCGCGGTTCCCACGGCCGACGGCGGCCGTGCCCCGGGCCGCGCGACCGCGCCAGGCGGCGCGCTCTTCGGCCAGCAGTCCGGCGCTCGGCGGCTGTGATGGCCTCCGGGGTGCCGGCCGGCGCGGACGGCGGGGACGGCCGGGACGCCGGGGAGCACGGCGGGCTGCGGGCCGCGCTGTCCGGACTGACCACGCGCGGCCGGTCGTTCCTCGCCGCCGGGGTCGCCGCGGCCGTCTGCGCCTATGTGCTGGGCCAGTCGGATCTCCTGCGGGTGGGGCTGCTGCTCGCGGTCCTGCCGCTGATCTGTGTGGCCGTCCTGTACCGCACCCGCTACCGGGTCGCGGGCAGCCGGCGGCTGACGCCCTCGCGGGTGCCGGCGGGCGCCGAGGCGCGGGTCCATCTGCGGATGGACAACGTGACCCGGCTGCCCACCGGGCTGCTGATGCTCCAGGACCATGTGCCGTACGTCCTCGGGCCGCGCCCCCGGTTCGTGCTGGACCGGGTGGAGCCGGGCGGGCGCCGCGAGGTGTCCTACCGGGTCCGGTCGGATTTGCGCGGGCGCTATCCGCTGGGGCCGCTCCAGCTGCGGCTGAGCGACCCGTTCGGGATGTGCGAGCTGACCCGCTCGTTCAGCGCGTACGACACCCTGACCGTCATCCCGCGCACCGAACCGCTGCCGCCGGTGCAGCTCGCCGGCGACTCCTCGGGGTTCGGCGACGGGCGCCAGCGCTCGCTGGCGCTGGCCGGCGAGGACGATGTGATCCCGCGCGGCTACCGGCACGGCGACGACCTGCGCCGGGTCCACTGGCGCTCCACCGCGCGGTACGGCGAGCTGATGGTGCGCCGCGAGGAGCAGCCGCAGCGCGCGGGGTGCACGGTGCTGCTGGACACCCGGCGCGCCGGGTACCAGGGCTCCGGCCCTGACTCGGCCTTCGAATGGGCGGTGTCCGGCGCGGCCTCCGCCCTGGTGCACATGCTGGAACGCGGCTTCGCGGTACGGCTGCTGACGGACACCGGCGGCACGGTCCCCGGCGAGGGCGCCGACGGCTTCGCCGGCGCGACGCAGGAGACCGCCGAGGCGGCCGGGCTGATGCTGGACACCCTCGCCGTCGTCGACCACTCCGACGACACGGACCTCTCCCGCGCGTACGACGTGCTGCGCGGCAGCTCCGGCGGGCTGCTGGTGGCCTTCTTCGGTGATCTCGACGCCGAACAGACCGCGGTGGCCGCCCGGATGCGGCAGCGCAGCGGCGCCGCCGTCGCCTTCGTGCTCGACAGCGGCGGCTGGACGGTGGGCGGCGGGCCCGCGGGCCGGGCCGAGGAACGGCTGCGGCAGCTGCGCGAGGCGGGCTGGACGGCGCTGGCCGTGGCCTCGGGCGCGGAGCTGCCCGAGCTGTGGCGGCAGGCCGCGCGGCAGCACTCGGAATCGGCCGTCACGGGCGGCTCCACAGGCTTCTCCGGAGGATGGTCATGAGCGGTCGCGGAAGGCTGGCGCTGTGCGCGCTCGCCGCCACGCTGATGTCGGCGGGCGCCCTGCTGCCGCTGGTGGAGCCGGCGCTCTGGCTCCTGCAGGCCGGGCTGATGGTCGCGGTCATGAGCGCGGTGGGCGCGCTGGCCAGACGGGTGCCGCTGGCGCGCGCGCTGACGGTCGTGCTCCAGACGGTCGCCGCGCTGATGATGCTCACGGTGGCGTTCACCAAGGACGAGGCGCTGTTCGGCTTCGTACCGACCCCGGAGGTCTTCACCGCGTTCGCCGATCTGTTCTCCTCGGGCGCCGACGACGTCGGCCGGTACGCGATACCGGCCCCGGCAACGGACGGCATCCGGCTGATGCTGATCGGCGGGGTGCTGCTCATCGGGCTCGCGGTGGACGCGATCGCGGTGACCTTCCGCAGCGCCGCCGCGGCCGGACTGCCGCTGCTCGCGCTGTACTCGGTGGCCGCGGGGCTCTCGGGCGGGGCGGGCGGCTGGATGTGGTTCCTGCTCGCGGCCGTCGGCTATCTGCTGCTTCTGCTGGCCGAGGGCCGGGACCGGCTGTCCCAGTGGGGCCGGGTGTTCAGCGGAGCGCCCGCCGCCGCCCGCTTCCCGGCCGGGCCGAACGCGTCCGGCCGCGCCCCGGTGCGCACCGGCCGCCGGATCGGTGTGGTGGCGCTGGGCGTCGCCCTGGCGGTCCCGGCCGTCCTGCCCGCGCTGGACGGCGGGCTGCTCGCCGACGCGGGCCGCGGCACCGGCGCGGGGTCGGGCGGTGGCGGGACCATCTCCGCGGTGAACCCGCTGGTCTCGCTCCAGGACAATCTGAACCAGCCCGAGGACCGCGAGGCACTGCGCTACAAGACGAACGCGAAGAACACCCAGGACATGTATCTGCGGATCATGGCCCTGGACCGGTTCGACGGCACGTCCTGGCGCTTCTCGCAGCGCGCCGTCGAGGACGTGCCCGACCGGCTGCCCGGCGCGCCCGGTCTGCGCTCCGACATCGGCACCACCGAGGTGACGACCAATGTCTCGGCCGCGGGCTGGTACCGGCAGAACTATCTGCCGATGCCCTACCCGGCGACCAAGGTGAAGATCTCGGGCCGCTGGCGCTTCGAGCCCACGGGCCGCACGCTGGTCGGCGACCGCGGCCAGTCCACGCGCGGCGCCCGGTACGAGGTCGACAGTCTGCTGGTGAATCCCACCAGCGAGCAGCTCGCCTCGGCGCCCGAGGCGAGCGCCGCGCTGCGCCGCGAGTACACCCAGGTGCCGGCCATCCTGCCGGACGAGGTGAAGCAGACCGCGCTCGACGTCACCAAGGGCGCCAAGAACGACTACGAGAAGGCCGTCAAACTCCAGGACTGGTTCGCGCTGGACGGCGGGTTCACGTACAACACCGAGGTCGACTCGGGCACCGGGGTCACGGCGATCACCCGCTTCCTTCAGAACAAGGAAGGCTTCTGCGTCCACTTCTCGTTCGCGATGGCCGCGATGGCCCGCACGCTGGGCATTCCGGCGCGGGTCGCGGTGGGCTTCACCCCGGGCACTCCGCAGTCGGACGGCAGCATGTCGGTCGGGCTGCGCGACGCGCACGCCTGGCCCGAGCTGTACTTCGAGGGCGTCGGCTGGACCCGCTTCGAGCCGACCCCGAGCCGGGGCAGCACACCGGACTACACCCGTCCGGAGACCCCGGCCGACGGACCGACCGATCCGAGCAGCCCCGACGCGAGCACCTCGGCCGAGCCGACGGTGGCGCCGACCGCCTCGGAGAGCGGCTGCCCTGCCGAGGCACGCCGGCTGAACGAGTGCGACGCGGCGGCGGCCGACACGATCACCCCGCCGACCGACACGGGCACCCCGGTGGGCACGGTGGTCTCCGTCGTCCTGGGCTCCCTGGCCGTCCTGCTGCTGCTTCTGCTGCCGCTGCTGTGGCGGACCAGGGTCCGGGCCCGGCGGCTCGGCTCCGGTGGGCGCACCCCGCAGGACGCCTCGGCGCGGACACTGGCCGCGTGGCGGGAGATCACCGACACGGCGTGGGACCACGGCATCCCGCCGGACGATTCGCGGACTCCGCGGAAGGCCGCCGCCCGGATCGTACGGCTCGGTGGTCTGGAGGGGCCGCCGGCCGAGGCCGTGCACCGGGTGGCCGGTTCGGTCGAGCGGGTGCTGTACGCGCCGGATCCCCTGCCGGGGACGGGCCTGGCCGAGGACGCCCGGCTGGCCGGGGCGGGGCTGAGCGCCTCGGCGGGCCGCTGGACCCGGCTGCGCGCACTGCTCGCGCCGCGCTCATCCGTTCGGGTGGTCTGGGCCGTCTCGGAGCGCTGGACGGCGCTGGCCGACCGCTGGGAAGCAGGGCGTGCGGCCCTGGCCACCCGCTGGTCGGTCGCCACGGCCCGGCTGCGGCCCTCCCGGCAGCGGGGCTGACCGGGCAGAGCGGGCCGGTGGTCATGACTGAGGGGCGAACGCTCAATGCGTTCGCCCCTCGGTCATAGGTCCTGCTGTGGTGACCTCGCTCGCTTACTGACCCTGTTCGTCGCGGCGGCGCTGCCACCGCTGCTCGATCCGGTTCATCATCGAGCGACGCTGTCTGGATTGTCGCCGGTCGGCCGTGGCGCCGCCCGAAGCGCCGCCCGCCGCCTGTTGTTCACCTGGTTTGGGCGCTTTGCGCCAGCCAGTGACCGCCAGGACCGCACAGCCCAGCATGACGAGGAACCCCACCACACTGATCCAGATCTGCTGGGCGACCATTCCGGCCATGAGGAGCGCGATACCCACCAGGAAGCCTGCGACTGCCTGGTAGACCCGTCGCCGGGTGTACGTACGCAGCCCGCTTCCCTCAAGCGCTGTCGCGAACTTGGGATCTTCGGCGTACAGCGCTCGCTCCATTTGCTCGAGCATTCGCTGCTCGTGCTCCGAGAGCGGCACGGAGTCCTCCTAGTCGTCGGTCGCGGGGGGCGACCGGTATGCGGCTCCTTCAAGGATAGGCAGGGAATCGCCCCCGTGAAACCCGCCCTCAACGCCAATTCGCCATTCCGGGCCGCCATGTCGGCTCGCTTGTTGAGGCGTTGATTCCCCAACCATCGACCCGTCATGCCGGATGGTGTACCCCGATCATACGGCGCCCGACGCCCCGCCGGGGGGCCTGTGGCGCACTCCATGCGCGGCTGCGTCGCTGATCAGCAACGCGATCGGTCCTCCCGGCCCCCGCCGGTGCCCTCCGGACGCGCTCCGGGGGGCCTCGCGGACGGTCTCGGGCCCCGGCCGCGTCCCGGTTCCGCCTCTCAGTTCCGCTTCTCGCCCAGGACGTGGAGCTGGCCGGCCACGGACTGGAAGGCGGGCAGCTCGGCCGCCGCCGCCTCCAGTTTCAGCAGCGCGTCCAGGGCGCCGGGCTGGGTGTCGACCAGACCGCCGGGGACCAGGTCGGCGAAGACCCGTACGCCGTGTACGGCGCGGACGGCCAGGCCTGCCTCGCCGACCAGCTCCGTGAGCTGCTCGGCGGTGAAGCGCCGGGGCACGGGGTCGCCCTCGCCCCAGCGTCCCGCCGGGTCGGTCAGCGCCTGCCTGGCCTCGTTGAAGTGCCCGGCGAGCGCGCGGGCCAGCACGGCGCCGCCCAGGCCCGCGGCGAGCAGGCTGAGCGTCCCGGCGGGACGCAGCGCCGCCACCGCGTTCCGGATGCCGTCGGCCGGGTCGTCCACGTACTCCAGCACGCCGTGGCAGAGCACGGCGTCGAAGCCGCCGCGCTCGACCACGTCGAAGAGGCCGTGGATGTCGCCCTGCACCCCGCGGACGCGCTCGGCCACCCCGGCCTCCGCCGCCCGGCGCTCCAGCGCGAAGAGCGCGTTCGGGCTGGGGTCGACCACCGTCACCCGGTGCCCCAGCCGGGCGACGGGCACCGCGAAGTTGCCGGTGCCCCCTCCGGTGTCGAGCACATCGAGGACATCCGTCCCCGCCGCCTTGGCCCGCTGGTCGAGTGCGTCCTTGAGGACCTCCCAGACCACGGCGGTACGGAGGGAACCACGGGGGCGGGATGGCGTCTCCCCGCCGAAGACAGCGGAAGGCTCCGACACGGCAGTTGACTCCTAGGGCGGCGCCGCCCCGGACGGCGGGGCGTGGAACAGTGCGGATTCGCCCCCACCCTATTGCCTGCGGCCTCTCCTCCCGGTCACCCGGGCGGCCGGGGCCGGGGCGCGGCCGGTACGAGCAGCCGCTCCACCAGACGCAGGAACATCGCCGCGTCCCGCAGCAGGTCGTCCGCGTCCCGGCTGCTGGCCGCGTCCCGTATTCCGGCCTCGGCACGGGCCCTGCGGGTGGCGCCCGCCGCGAACAGGCCGCTCCACTCGGTCAGCTCGGGCGCGATCTCGGGGAGCACCTCCCAGGCGCTCCTGATCCGGCGCCGGCGCTGGGGCGTGGCCTCCGGGCGTCCCCGGACCGCGAGCACCGCGGCGGCGGTGCGCAGCGCGGCAAGATGGGCGGTGGCGTAGCGCTCGTTCGGAGAGTCCAGCGCGGCGGCCTCGTCCAGGCCAGAACGCGCCTGCGCCAGCAGGTCCCGGGCGGCGGGCGGGGCCGAGGTCAGGCGGGCGACGGGGTGGATGTCGGCGGGCGGTCCGGTCGGTGAGGGCGAGGGGGCGGGACCGTCCGTACGGCGCCGGTGCGCGGCATCCGTGGAAGAGCGGGCCATGACGAGCCTCCTGTCGTCGTGTGACGGCGCTGTGGCCGTATGTGCCCATCCTGAGGGGCACCACTGACAATCGGCTCCGACCTGCGGTTTTCCCCGTTCGGTGGCCTGCCCGCCACCCGCCGCCCACCACGCGCGGAAGCGCCGGTCCGGTGCGGCTCCGTCCCCCCGAAGCCGCGCCGGACCGGCGCCTTCCCCCCGTTCCCCCGTTCGTTCCCCCGTGTCCCCCGTGTCCCACGTTCCCCCGTGGTCCCCCTGTCCCCTCGCGTCGGGGGTGCCGCGCCGTTCCGCCGCCCCGTGTCGGCGGTGCGGCGCCGCGCCCCCTCCGCGGACTCCACTCTCTCGTCTCCGCGGATGACGGCCCATCCGCTCCGCTACTCATCCGGGGTCTGGGTACACGTACTCAGCCCGCCCGTTTAGAGTCCCTGGCATGGCACGGATTGTGGTGATCGGCGCCGGCATGGGCGCCATGGCGGCGGCTGCCCGGCTGGCGGTGGCGGGGCACCGGGTGGCGGTGTACGAGCGCGCGGCGACCTACGGCGGGGCGGTGGGGCGCTTCGAACGCGACGGTTTCGTCTTCGACACCGGCCCCGGGCTGCTGCGGCTGCCCGCCGTCCAGCGCGATCTCTTCGTCAAGACCGGCAAGGAGTCGCTGGAGCAGAGCGTGCGGCTCGACCAGGTGGACCCGGCGAGCCGGCATGTCTTCGCCGACGGTACGGACGTACGGCTGCCGAACAGCTCCCGCGCGGGCGTCGTCGCCGCCCTGGACGCGGCGCTCGGCGCGGGCGCGGGCGTCCGCTGGGGCGAGTTCCTCGGCCGGGGACGCGATGCCTGGGACCGGTCCCGCAGGCCGCTGCTCGAAGAGCCGCTGTGGCCCGACTGGCAGGTGCTCGGCCGCGATCCGTACCCGGCGCTCCGGCAGCGCCGGCTGCTGCGCGGCGCCCGGCAGGCCACCACGCTCGCGGAGATCGGCGCCTGGGAGCTGGCCGATCCCCGGCTGGCCGCCCTGCTGGACGGCTGCGCCCTGTCGTACGGCCTCGACCCGCGTACCGCCCCCGCGAGCGCCGCGCTGCTCCCGTATCTGGAGCAGACCTTCGGCAGCTGGTATGTGCGCGGCGGGATGCGGGAGTTGGCGCGCGCGGTGTACGAACGGTGCCTGGCGCGGCGCGTGGAGTTCCACTTCGGCGCCGAGGTGGTCCGGATCGTGGAGAAGGACGGCGCCGCCGCCGGGATCGAGCTGGCGGACGGCACGGTCGTGCCCGCCGACCGGGTCGTGGCGGGCGTCGCGCCCGGCGGGCTGGTCTCGGCGGAGCTGGACGCGGAGGGCGACGTCCTGCCGCGGGCGGCGGACGGGAGCGCGGTGCCCGGCCGGTTCACGGTGCTGCTGGCGCTGCGCGGCGCCCGCGACGCGGACGCGGCGCACCGTACGGTGCTGCACTCCCCCGACGGCGGCGCCGAGGCCGCCGACCTCTTCGCCGGGCGGACGGCCGCGCGGCCCACGGTCACGGTGGTGCGCCCCGACGATCCGGCGACCCGCCCCGACGACGGCCACGAGGCGGTCACGCTCACCGCGACGGTCGCGCCGCACGGCCCGCAGGGCCGGTCGGTCGACTGGTCGGCCGGCGAGCTGCGCGAGCGGTACGCCGATGTGCTGGTGGCGGCGGCCGGCGCTGTCGTGCCCGGGCTGGCGGAACGGCTGCTCTGGCGCGAGATCCGTACCCCCGCCGACACGGCGGCCGAGACCGGCGCGCCCGGCGGTGCGGTGCCGCCGCCCGCACTGGCCGGCGCGGGCGGCCGGCTGCTGTATCCGGCGAACGCCACCCGGCTGGCCGGGCTGTACCGGGCGGGCGGCTGGGCGCATCCCGGCGGCGGGCTCGCCCATGCCGGGATGTCGGGCGCGCTGGTGGCCGGGCTGATCGTGGAGGGGGCCGGCTTCCGCGGCTCACAGTGAGCAGTGAGCAGTGAGCAGTGAGCCGACGGTCCGTCAGTAGCGGTACTGCTGGTCGTTGTAGTGCGGCTGGGAGCCCGAGCCCTGGTCGTACCCCTGCTGGTACGGCGGCTCCCCCGGCATCGGCGGGAACGGCTCCTCCCCGTCGCGCTCGCGCTGCTGCGGCATCCAGACGCCGCCGGGGGGTGTGTCGCCGGCGTACTGCTGGCCGCCGTAGGGGTCGGCGTACTGCTGCTGGTCGCCGCCGAAGCCGTCGTACGAGCCGTACGCCCCGGCGCCGCCGGCCGGGGCGGCGGGGGACGGGCCTACGTACGGGTCGGAGTACGCCGCGTACTGCTGCCCGCTCGCCCCGATATCGCCGCCGGTCCCGGTCCCCGTCCCGTTGCCCGTCCCATAGTCGTACTGCTGCGCGTAGACGTCCTGGCCCTGGTAGCCGTAGCCGCTGTTGTACGCGTCCGAGGGCGGGGACGCGTCCTGCGCGCGGACCGCGAAGACGTCCTGGTCGGCCTGGTCCGGCTGCTGTCCCGGCTGGTCGGGCAGGCCGGTCCGGTAGGCGTCGAAGTCGGCCGCCCAGTCGTTCACCCGCTGCCCGTCCGCGTCCTGGCCGTTCGCGTCCTGCGCCGACCGGGACCCGTCGCCGTACCCGCCGTACTGCGCGGTCTCGTCGGGCAGCGGCTCCGTCTCGTACACGAACGCGGGATCGGCCGCCGGTGCGACCGGCGCCGCGTACTCCAAGTCCGAGACTTCGAGGGCCGGTTCACGGTCGGCGGCCTTGCGGCGGCGGCTGACGCTCGGCCTGCCGCTGATCGCCCAGCCGGTGGCGAAGCCGCTGCGGAAGGAGAGCGTCACATACGTCTGACCGACCGCGAAGCCGGTCGCGCCGAGCCCGATGACGAAGACGTTCGGAATCAGGACGCCGAGCACCACCACCATGAACCCGGCGAAGGCGAGCAACCGCCAGCGCAGCCGCGCCTTGTACTGAAGCAGTACCTCGCCCAGCAGCCACAGGGCCACGATGCCGAATGCGATGTAGAGGACCGTCCAGCCCATGCCCGCCCCTCTCCTGCGGCCGCCGCCCCGGAGCGGGGGCGGGTACGGCCGGTCACGACTGCACGTGCAGTCCGAGATTCTCGTAGATTTCGAGCGTCGCAGTGGAGTTGTTGAGCGTGATGAAGTGCAAGCCGGGGACACCCTCGGAGAGCAGCTCGGCGCAGAACTCCGTTGCGAACTCGATGCCAATGGAGCGTACAGCGGCCGGATCCTCCCTGACCGCGAGGATCCGCTCCTTCAGCCGGGCCGGGAAGACAGCGGTGGAGAGCTGCGGCAGCCGTTCCAGCATTTTGACGCTCGTGACGGGCATGATCTCGGGAATGATCGGTGTCGCGCAACCGGCGGCGGCGACGCGGTCGCGAAGCCTCAGATAACCCTCGGGGTCGAAGAACATCTGGGTGATGGCGTAGTCGGCGCCGGCCCGGCACTTGTCGACGAAGTGCCGGATGTCCGTGTCCCAGTCCGGCGAGCGCGGATGCATCTCCGGGAAGGCGGCCACACCGACGCAGAAGTCGCCGGACTCCTTGATGAGCCTGACCAGTTCGGCGGCGTAGCGCACACCCTGCGGGTGCTTGGTCCACTCACCCATGGGGTCGCCGGGCGGATCGCCGCGCACGGCCAGGATGTTGCGGATCCCGGCGTCGGCATACTGGCCGACCATGTTGCGCAGCTCGGCGACGGACTGGCCGACCGCCGTCAGATGGGCGACCGGGGTGAGGGTGGTGTCGGCGGCGATGCGCTCGGTGGCCCTGACCGTGCCCTCGCGGGTGGAGCCGCCCGCGCCGTAGGTCACCGAGACAAAGCTCGGGGCCACGGCTTCGACCCGGCGCAGCGCGTTCCAGAGATTGCGCTCCCCCTTCTCGGTTTTGGGAGCCCAGAACTCGAACGAGAAGGACGTTTGTCCGGATGCGAGCAGGTCACGCACGGTAGGTGCGTGATCGGATCTGGTCGAAGCGGTGCCGTGGGCCATACGGGCAGGTTAGCGAGGGGCGCGGCTCAACCCAACCGGTCAGGGAACATTCGCCGGTATTGCCGGTTAACTGGCCGGCTTCGCCGTCCACATTCCGATACGAGGGCGTCACTCCGCGCGTTCGCGCACCCGCTTCGCCAGGGCGGCGGTCGCCGCGCCCGGGTCGTCCGCCTCGGTGATCGCCCGTACGACGACGATCCGGCGGGCGCCCGCGTCGAGCACCTCGTCGAGGTTGCCCGCGTCGATCCCGCCGATCGCGAACCACGGGCGCGCGGGGGCCAGCGCCGCCGCGTACCGGACGAGCCCGAGCCCGGGCGCGTGGCGGCCCGGCTTGGTCGGGGTGGGCCAGCAGGGGCCCGTACAGAAGTAGTCCACGCCGGGCTCGGCGACGGCGGCGTCCACCTCGGCCTCGGCGTGGGTGGAGCGGCCGACCAGCGTCCGCGGGCGCAGGATCGCGCGGGCCGCCGGCACGGGCAGGTCGCCCTGGCCCAGGTGCAGTACGTCGGAGCCGATGGCGTGCGCGACATCGGCCCGGTCGTTCACGGCGAGCAGCCGGCCGTGGCGGCGGCAGGCGTCGGCGAAGACCCGGAGGTGGTCCAGCTCCTCGGCGGCCTCCAGGCCCTTCTGGCGCAGCTGCACGATGTCCACCCCGGCCGCGAGGACGGCGTCGAGGAACGCGGGCAGGTCCCCCTGGCGCGTACGGGCGTCCGTGCAGAGGTAGAGCCGGGCATCGGCCAGCGTCGACGGATCGGCCGTGGGCATGGGAAGTCCCCCCGTTCGGTTCGGCTCGGTGCGCGACGGCGTCATCCCCTACGGGGGACAGCGCCGCCGCGCACCACGAAAACGCTAGACGGCGAGCGCCTGGGCCCGGCGCTTCACCTCCGTGCCGCGGTTCTCACTGAGCGCCTGCGCGGGGGTGCCGGGCAGGCTGGGGTCGGGAGTGAAGAGCCACTCGATCATCTCTTCGTCGGTGAAGCCGTCGTCCCTCAGGAGCGTCAGGGTGCCGGTGAGGCCCTTGACCACCTTGTTGCCGTCGATGAAGGCGGCGGGCACCTGAAGCGCCCGGTTCTCCCCCCGGCGCACGGCGATCAGCTGGCCTTCCTTCACCAGCTGCCGCACGCGCGTCACCTCGATATCGAACATTTCGGCGATATCGGGCAGGTGGAGCCACGCGGGGACGAGAGCATCGATCTTTGCGTCAATCTCGGTCACGGGACAAGCGTGCCATCCCGGACTGACAGTCGGTAGCCAAGGCCCCCTGAACGAGCGCGCACCACGGGGTCACCGCCGTCACACCACCGCTCCGCGCAGCGGTACGGACGGATCCGCCACCCGAGCGGGATCCACGCGCGCGCCCGCGTCGATCAGCTTGCGGCCCTGCGCGAGGTCCCGGGGCCTGCCGACGGCCAGCAGCGCCACCAGCACCCCGTCCCGCAGCCACACCGCCGACCAGGCCGCGCCCGCCGGGTCACCGCGCCGTACCAGCGCGTCGGCCGCCGCGTGATGGCCCGCGTACTGCACGAACCGGCCGAACTGCTCGGACCAGAAGTACGGCACCGGGTCGTAGACCCGCTCGGTCTCGCCCAGCACCTGCGCGGCGACCGTACGCGGCCCCTGGAGCGCGTTGTCCCAGTGGTGCACCAGCAGCCGCTCGCCGTAGCGCGCGGACGGGAAGGAGGCGCAGTCCCCGACCGCGTACACGTCCGGCAGCGAGGCGCGCAGCCGCTCGTCGGCCGTGACGGAACCGTCCGGGCCGAGCGCGATGCCCGAGCCGGCCAGCCAGGCCGTCGCGGGCCGCGCGCCGACGCCCACGACCACCGCCTCGGCGGGCAGCGACCGGCCGTCCGCCAGCACCACCGCGCCCGGCTCGACGGCGGCCACGCGCGCGTGGGTGAGCAGTTCGGCGCCGCTCTCCCCGTACCAGCCGGCCATCGGTCCTGTGACCTCGGCGGGCAGCGCGCCCGCCAGAGGCCTGTCCGCCGCCTCCACGACCGTCACCGCGCAGCCGGCCTCGCGGGCCGCCGTGGTGAACTCCGCGCCGATCCAGCCCGCGCCCACCACCACGATCGCCTGCCGCCGCGCGAGCACCGGCCGCAGCCGCTCGGCGTCGTCCAGCGTCCGCAGCGCGTGGACACCGGGCATCCCCTCGGTGCCGGGCAGCAGGACCGGCTCCGCGCCGGTGGCGACGACCAGCACGTCGTACGGGACCGGTCCCGCCGCCGTGTCCAGCTCCCGGTCCCCCGCACGCAGCCCCGTCACGTCCAGCCCGAGCCGCAACTCGACGTCGAGCGCCGCGAAATCGAGGTCGAACGCCGAGCTGTCCGCCTTGCCGAGCAGCAGCGCCTTGGAGAGCGGCGGCCGGTCGTACGGCGGATGCGGTTCGGCCCCGATCAGCGTGACCGCGCCGCCGTACCCCTGCTCCCGCAGCGCGACGGCCGTCTGCACGCCCGCCATTCCCGCGCCCACGACGACAACCCGCCGAGCCGGCTCAGACATCCGAGCCCTCCAGGAGGGCGCCCGCGGGCAGCTCCTCCACCACGCTCGTGCCGCTGCCCTCCCGCGACTCCCACTCCCAGGTCTCGTCCAGCCTGACCCGCCCGTCGGGCAGCTCGCCGACGGTCGAGAGGCAGTGCCCCGACGACGTCCCGCCGTCCCGCTTCAGCTGTACGTAACGGAAGTCCAGCCGGTCGCCCTCGCGTGTCCCCACGAGATGGCCGCACACCACGTCGCCGCCCGCGTAATCGGCCCAGATCCGGCCGTTCTCCTCGTGGTACCGGAAGCGTGTACGGGTCCCGACCTGGCCCGGAGCCTGGTCGGCGACCGGGGAGAGGACGAGTCCGTCGAGCGAGCGTGCCACCGTGAATGCTCCCTTACCGCCCGCCGCGCGGGACGTTAGTCTGGCCGTCGACACTACCTCGCGGGAGTCCGGACGCACCGGGCTGAGAGGGAGGCTGACGCGGCCTCCGACCGTACGAACCTGATCCGGGTCATGCCGGCGAAGGGAGGGGCTGGACGCCCATGCAGTCGTTTCCCCAAGGTGCTACCCGTTCCGATGTCCTCGTCATCGGGGGCGGGATCATCGGCCTCGTCACCGCCTGGCGGGCCGCGCAGCGCGGGCTGCGCACCGCCGTCGCCGACCCGGACCCGGGCGGCGGGGCCGCGCGCGTCGCGGCCGGCATGCTCGCCGCCGTCACCGAACTCCACCACGGCGAGCAGACCCTGCTCGGCCTCAACCTCGCCTCCGCCGAGCGCTATCCCGCCTTCGTCGCCGAACTGGAGGACGCGAGCGGCCAGGACACCGGCTACCGCGCCTGCGGCACCCTCGCGGTCGCCCTCGACACCGACGACCGCGCCGAACTCCGCGAACTCCACGCCCTCCAGCTCCGCTCCGGGCTCACCGCCGAGTGGCTCACCGGGCGCGAGTGCCGCCGCCTCGAACCGATGCTCGCGCCCGGCGTCCGCGGCGGCCTGCGGGTCGACGGCGACCACCAGATCGACCCCCGCCGGCTCGCCACCGCCCTGCTGACGGCCTGCGAGCGCGCCGGGGTGGTGTTCCACCGCGCCCGCGCCGAACGCCTCTCCGTCGCCCGGGAGCGGGCCACCGGCGCCGTCCTGGCCGACGGCCGCGCGCTCGCCGCCGGCCAGGTCGTCCTGGCGGCCGGCAGCCTCAGCGGCCGGCTCCCGGGCGTCCCGGACAACGCCCGCCCGCCGGTGCGGCCCGTCAAGGGCCAGGTCCTGCGGCTGACCGTGCCACGCCCGTACGCGCCGTTCCTGTCCCGGACCGTGCGGGCCGTCGTACGCGGCAGCCACGTCTATCTCGTACCGCGCGAGAACGGCGAACTGGTCGTCGGCGCGACCAGCGAGGAGCTCGGCTGGGACACGACCGTCACGGCGGGCGGCGTCTACGGACTCCTGCGCGACGCCCACGAACTCGTCCCCGGCCTCACCGAACTCCCCCTCACCGAAACCCGCGCGGGCCTGCGCCCCGGCACCCCCGACAACGCGCCCCTCCTCGGCCCCACCGCCCTGCCCGGCCTGCACCTGGCCACCGGGCACTACCGCAACGGCGTCCTGCTCACGCCCGTCACCGGCGACGCGATGGGCGAGCTGCTGGCGACGGGTGCGCTGCCGGCCGTCGCCCGGCCGTTCGCCCCCCTGCGGTTCGCCACGCGCGCGTTCACCGCGCCCGTACGTCAGGAGCAGCTCACGTGAACGTCCCCATGCCCGTCCCCATGACCGTCTCCGTGAACGGCGAGCCCCACGCGTTCGCCGCCGCCACGACCCTCGACGCGGTCGTCGCCACCCTCACCCCGGCCCGCTCGGGCGTCGCCGCCGCCGTCAACGAGACGGTCGTCCCCCGCACCCGCTGGTCCGACACCCCGCTCGCCGACGGCGACCGGGTCGAGATCCTCACCGCCGTCCAAGGAGGCTGACCGCTGTGGCCGACGACCCGTTCACCCTCGCCGACACCACCTTCGGATCCCGGCTGATCATGGGCACCGGCGGCGCGACCGGTCTCGACGTGCTGGAACGTTCCCTCATCGCCTCGGGCACCGAACTCACCACCGTCGCCATGCGCCGCCTGGACCCGGCCGCCGGGGACTCCGTCCTGTCGCTCCTGCGCACCCTGGGCATCCGCGTACTCCCCAACACCGCCGGCTGCTTCACCGCCGGCGAAGCCGTCCTCACCGCCCGGCTGGCCCGCGAGGCCCTCGGCACCAACTGGGTGAAGCTGGAGATCATCGCCGACGAGCGCACGCTGCTGCCCGACCCGATCGAACTCCTCGACGCCGCCGAGACCCTCGTCGACGACGGCTTCACCGTCCTCCCGTACACCAACGACGACCCGGTCCTCGCCCGCAAACTGGAGGACGCCGGCTGCGCCGCGATCATGCCGCTCGGCTCCCCGATCGGCTCCGGCCTCGGCATCCGCAACCCGCACAACTTCGAGCTGATCGCCGCCCACGCGCGCGTGCCGGTCATCCTCGACGCGGGCGCGGGCACCGCGTCGGACGCGGCGCTCGCGATGGAACTCGGCTGCGCGGCGGTCATGCTGGCCTCGGCGGTCACGCGGGCGCGCGAACCGGTCCTGATGGCCTCGGCGATGCGCCACGCGGTCGAGGCGGGCCGCCTCGCCCACCGCGCGGGCCGAATCCCCCGCCGCCACTTCGCGACGGCGTCCTCGCCAACGACCGGCCTCGCGTTTTCGCCTCCCGGCTAGGGGCCGTGGACTGTAGCGGTACGGGTACGTCTTGGGCCGGCCCCCGGCACAGACGCAACGACCGTACCCGTACCGCTACAGTCCACGGCCCCCCGCCGGGAGGCGGAACCGTAGACTCACGGACGTGGATACGACCCTTCAGGACCCCATCGTCGGGCACATGCTCGACGGCCGCTATCGCGTCGACGCGCGCATCGCCGTCGGTGGCATGGCCACGGTCTACCGGGCCGTCGACACCCGGCTCGACCGGGTCCTCGCGCTCAAGGTGATGCACCCCGCGCTCGCGACGGACGCGACGTTCGTCGAGCGGTTCATCCGGGAGGCCAAGGCCGTTGCCCGGCTGGATCATCCGAATATCGTCGGGGTGTTCGACCAGGGCGCCGAGGGCGCGTACGTGTATCTGGCGATGGAGTACGTCGCGGGGTGCACGCTGCGCGACGTACTGCGGGAGCGGGGCGCACTTCAGCCGCGTGCGGCGCTGGACATTCTGGAGCCGGTGCTGGCCGCGCTGGGCGCCGCGCACCGGGCGGGGTTCGTGCACCGGGACATGAAGCCGGAGAACGTGCTGATCGGAGACGACGGCCGGGTCAAGGTCGCCGACTTCGGGCTGGTGCGGGCGGTGGGCGATGTGACGAACACCACCGGGTCGGTGCTGGGGACGGTGTCGTACCTCGCGCCGGAGCAGATCGAGCAGGGGACGTCGGACACCCGGGTCGACGTGTACGCGTGCGGGGTCGTGCTGCACGAGATGCTGACGGGGGCCAAGCCGCACACCGGGGACACCCCGGCGCAGGTGCTGTATCTGCATCTGAACGAGGACGTTCCGGCGCCGTCGAAGGCCGTGCCGGGGCTCGCCGCGGAGCTGGACGCGCTGGTCGCGGTGGCGACGGCGCGGAACCCGGAAGGGCGGCCGGAGGACGCGGTGGCGCTGCTGGCGCGGGCGCGGGCCGCGCGGGCCGCGCTGACGGACGCTCAGCTGGACGCCGTACCGCCGAAGGCGAAGCCGGAGCCCGGGCCCGGCGAGGGCAGGGGCGCGGGGACCGAGAGCCGTACGACGGTGATACCGCGGGTCCTGCCCGTCGAGGACCGGCCGGTGAACCGGACGAGCAGGCTGGAGACCGGGCCGCCGTCGCAGGACGGTCCTGGCCGGCGGGGCGGCGCCGGGCCGCGGATGCCGTGGATGCCGCGGCGCGGGATCGTCGCGGTGGTGCTCGGTGTGCTGCTGGCGCTCGGGCTCGGTACGGGGGTCTGGTACATCAACTCGGGCCAGTTCACGCGTGTGCCGTCGGTGCTCGGGAAGAGCGAGGCCGACGCGCGCCGGCGGCTCGCGGACGAGGGTCTCGACGCGAAGGTCACGGACGGCTTCAGCGACGCGTTCGAGCGGGGCACGGTGATGGCCACGGAGCCGGAGCCGCGCGCGCGGGTGCGGGGCAGCGGGCCGGTGACGCTGGTCGTCTCGCGGGGGCCGAAGACCGTGCGGGTGCCGGAGCTGGCGGGCAGGCCGCTGGCGGAGGCGCGGAGCCTGCTGAAGACGGAGGGGCTGGCGGCCGGGGTGGTCACCGAGGAGTTCAGCGACGAGGTCGCGCAGGGCTCGGTGGTCTCCTCGAAGCCGGCGGGCGGGTCCGACGTACGGCCCGATACGGGTGTGGCGCTGGTGGTCAGCAAGGGGGCCGCGATCGAGGTCCCGGAGGTCACCGGGGAGCCGCTGGCGGATGCCACGGCGCGGCTGGAGGAGGCGGGGCTGACGGTCAAGGTCGCCGCGGACCGGGTGAACTCGACGGTGGCGGAGGGTTCCGTGGCGGAGCAGTCGGCCGCGCGGGGGACCCGGCTGGCCAAGGGCGACACGGTCACGCTGACGGTGTCGAAGGGGCCGCGGATGGTCTCCGTACCGGATGTGACCGGGCAGAAGACGGCGGACGCCAGGAAGACACTGGAGGCCGCGGGCTTCGAGGTCAAGGAGGAGCGCAGCTTCCCGTTCCTGGGCGACACCATCGGCAAGCAGTCCGTGGCGGGCGGCGACACCGCGCCCGAGGGCAGCACGATCACCATCACGACCAAGGGACTCTGAGGCGATGCGCAACCCTGTCGGCGGCCATGTGCCCGTGGCCGGCGGGCTGGCGACGACCGGACTGGCGTACGCCCGTGAGCTGGGGGCCGAGGTCGTCCAGGTGTTCGTCGCCAATCCGCGGGGCTGGGCCACACCGGCCGGGAATCCGGCGCAGGACGAACGGTTCCGCGCGGAGTGCGCGGCGGAGGGGATCGCGGCGTACGTCCACGCCCCGTATCTGATCAACTTCGGTTCGCACACGGAGGCGACGGCCGAGAAGTCGGTGGAGTCCCTGCGGCACAGTCTGCGCAGGGCCCGCGAGATCGGCGCGCCGGGCGTGGTGGTGCACACCGGGTCGGCGACCGGCGGCCGGTCGCGGGAGGTGGCGCTGGCGCAGGTACGGGAGCTGGTGCTGCCGCTGCTGGACGAGCTGGACCACGCGGACGATCCGTTCCTGCTGCTGGAGTCGACGGCGGGCCAGGGCTCCTCGCTCTGCTCCCGGACGTGGGACTTCGGCCCGTACTTCGAGGCACTGGACGCGCATCCCAAGCTGGGCGTCTGTCTGGACACCTGCCACATCTTCGCCGCCGGGCACGACCTGACCGGTCCGCACGGTATGCGGCAGACGCTGGATCTGCTGGTGGAGACGGTCGGTGAGGGGCGGCTGAAGCTGATCCACGCCAATGACTCGAAGGACGTGGTGGGCGCGCACAAGGACCGGCACGAGAACATCGGCGCGGGCCATATCGGCGAGGAGCCGTTCCGGGAGCTGTTCCGCCATCCGGCGACGGCCGGCGTACCGCTGGTGATCGAGACGCCCGGCCACGGGGACGGGCACGCGTCGGACGTGGAGCGGCTGAAGAAGCTGCGCGGCTAGCAGGGGCCAGTGCCCCTCCCACACAGGCCCTAGAGTTCCGGGCCCTCGCCGGGGGCTTCCTGGTACGAGTAGCGCTGCTCGGCCCACGGGTCGCCGACGTTGTGGTAGCCGCGCTCCTCCCAGAAGCCGCGCCGGTCGGCGGTCATGTACTCCACGCCCCGGACCCATTTGGGTCCCTTCCAGGCGTACAGGTGCGGGACGACGAGCCGGACCGGGAATCCGTGTTCGGCGGTGAGCAGTTCACCGTCCTTGTGGGTGGCGAAGATCGTACGGTCGCCGGCGAAATCGTCGAGCCGGAGATTCGCGCTGAAGCCGTATTCGGCCCAGACCATCACATGGGTCACGTCGGGCGCGGGCGGCGCGAGTTCCAGGACCGTACGGGCGGGGACACCACCCCATTCGGCTCCGACCATGCTGAACTTCGTCACGCAGTGCAGATCGGCGACGACGGTGGAGAACGGCAGGGCCGAGAATTCTCCGTGATTCCAGCAGTGTTTGTCGCCGTCGGCGGTGGCTCCGAAGACGCGGAACTCCCAGCGTTCCGGCCGGAACTTCGGCACCGGACCGTAATGGGTGACCGGCCAGCCGCGCTGCAGTCGCTGCCCCGGTGGCAGCTCGGGCTGTTCCGGCTCCCGATGTTCCCGGCTCTCCGGCTGACCCATGTCTTCCATGGTGACAGACCGGCGGGGGTGGTCATGACCAGCCACGGGCCGATTCGGGCAACTCCTACTAAGCATGTACTTACTGGACGTCCCCTCGGCGTCGGTGCAAAGATGCGCGCATTCTGCCCCGACACCTTGCCCGAAAGGAGTCTCTGCGATGCAGGGCGACCCCGAGGTCATTGAATTTCTCAATGAGCAGCTGACTGCCGAACTCACCGCGATCAACCAGTACTTTCTCCACGCGAAGATGCAGGAGAACTTCGGCTGGACGAAGCTCGCCAAGTACACGCGCGCCGAATCCTTCGACGAGATGAAGCACGCCGAGCTGCTCACCGACCGGATTCTGTTCCTGGACGGGCTGCCCAACTATCAGCGGCTTTTCCATGTGCGCGTCGGCCAGACCGTCACCGAGATGTTCCAGGCCGACCGGCAGGTCGAGGTGGAGGCGATCGACCGGCTGAAGCGCGGCATCGACGTTATGCGCGTCAAGGGCGACCACACGTCCAAGGGGATCTTCGAAGCGATCCTGGAGGACGAGGAGCACCACATCGACTATCTCGACACGCAGCTGGAGCTGATCGAGAAGCTCGGGGAGCCGCTCTACATCGCACAGGTCATCGAGCAGCCCGACAGCTGACCTGCCGGTGACCCGTCGGGCGTCAGGCCGCCCTGGCCGCTTCGGGGAGGTCCTGTACGGCCGTCTCCGAGGCTGCCGCGAGCGTCTCGGAGAGCAGCTCGCGGCGCGGGCAGCCGCCGCGGCCAAGGAGCGACTGGATCCGGCGTACGCACGAACCGCAGTCGGTGCCGGCCTTGCTGGCGGAGGCGATCTGCCGGGGGGTGCACGCACCCGCAGCCGCGTGTTCCCTGACCTGTGTTTCGGTGATGCCGAAGCAGGAGCAGACGTACACGCGCGGTTCACCTCCCGGGCGGGGGTCGAGGTCGGAGTCTCCGAGGGCCGCTCCGGACCCTTCCGGTGAGGCTAACCTAACCTTACCCGTGACGAGCCCGGCGGAAAAGTCCCGGAAACGGCAGTGGGGTACGGATCACATCGATCCGTACCCCACCGGTGCACTCCGGGCGTCTACTGGTCGCGGTACATCTCCGCGACGAGGAAGGCCAGGTCCAGCGACTGGCTGCGGTTGAGGCGGGGGTCGCAGGCCGTCTCGTAGCGCTGGTGGAGATCGTCGACGAAGATCTCGTCGCCGCCGCCCACGCACTCGGTGACATCGTCGCCGGTCAGCTCGACGTGGATGCCGCCCGGGTGGGTGCCGAGGCCCTTGTGGACCTCGAAGAAGCCCTTGACCTCGTCGAGCACGTCGTCGAAGCGGCGGGTCTTGTGGCCGGAGGCCGCCTCGAAGGTGTTGCCGTGCATCGGGTCGGTCACCCACGCCACCGTGGCGCCGGCGGCCGTGACCTTCTCGACCAGCTCGGGGAGCTTGTCCCGTACCTTGTCGGCGCCCATCCGGACGATGAAGGTCAGCCGGCCGGGCTCGCGGTCGGGGTCGAGCCGGTCGATGTAGGTGAGCGCCTCGTCCACCGTCGTCGTCGGGCCGAGCTTGATCCCGATCGGGTTGCGGACCTTCGAGGCGAACTCGATGTGCGCGCCGTCCAGCTGCCGGGTGCGCTCACCGATCCAGAGCATGTGGCCCGAGACGTCGTACAGCTTGCCGGTCCGGGAGTCGACGCGGGTCAGCGCCGTCTCGTAGTCCAGCAGCAGAGCCTCGTGCGACGAGTAGAACTCGACGGTGCGGAACTCGGCCGGGTCGGTGCCCGCGGCCTTCATGAAGTTCAGGGCGTTGTCGATCTCGCGGGCGAGCTGCTCGTACCGCTGGCCCGACGGGGACGACTTCACGAAGTCCTGGTTCCAGGCGTGCACCTGGCGCAGGTCGGCGTAGCCGCCGGTGGTGAAGGCGCGGACGAGGTTGAGCGTCGCGGCGGACGCGTGGTACATCCGCTTGAGCCGCTCGGGGTCCGGGACGCGGTCCTTCTCGTTGAAGGCGAAGCCGTTGACGGAGTCACCGCGGTACGTCGGCAGGGTGACGCCGTCCCGGGTCTCGGTGCCCTTGGAGCGGGGCTTCGAGTACTGGCCGGCGATCCGGCCGACCTTCACCACGGGCACGGACGCCGCGTAGGTGAGGACGGCGCCCATCTGGAGCAGCGTCTTCAGCTTGTTCCGGATCTGGTCCGCGGAGACGGCGTCGAAGGCCTCGGCGCAGTCGCCGCCCTGGAGCAGGAACGCCTCGCCCTTCGCCACGGCCGCCATCCGGGACCGCAGCTGGTCGCACTCGCCCGCGAAGACGAGCGGAGGATAGGCCGCCAGTTCGGCCACGACCTCGCGCAGGGCCGCCGGGTCCGGATACTCCGGCTGCTGGGCAGCGGGCAGTTCCTGCCAGGACGGCACGTCGGTGGTGAGCTTCTCAGCGTTCACTGTCACGCGCCCCAGATTACGTGGTCGGCGCGGCGTTCATCCGCACGGACCACAGTGTGGAACGCGCGGCCGGTTCCGATGCGCTACAGTCCCGCTCATGTTCGCGCTTTCGAACCAGACCTGGTGGTGGCCCGCTCGTCCGGCGGCCCACTGAAATCGCGCGCGAACGTATCGCGAAGGCCGCCCGAGGGGCGGCCTTCAGTGTTTTCCGGGGCCGGGACACCGGCCGGGGAAGGCGGGCCGTTCCTCTCCTCTCCCGGAAGGAACACCCGCCCATGGCTCTCATCCCGATCACACCGGTCACCCCGGTCACACCGGTCACACCGCTCGGCCCTCCCCCGCCGCTCGCCGTACTCGTCGCCCGGCTGCTCGCCGACGACTGCCCGCCCTTCGCCCTGCTGCGCCGCCGCACCCCAGGCCGCGACCACGGGATCGTGGAGCTGCTGATCGGCTCCGTGCACGAGGCCGACCGGCTCGCCGACCTCCCTGACGGGGAGCGGACCGCGCTCGCGCTGGTGCCGTTCCGGCAGATCAGGGAGCGGGGCTTCGACGTACGGGACGACGGCACGCCGCTGGCCGTGCTGGTCGCGGACGAGACGTACGAGCTGCCCCTCGACGAGCTGTCCGGGCTGCTGCCCGCGCATGACGTACGGGTCGAGGACGGCGCCTTCGACCTCGACGACGACCGGTACGCGGATGTCGTACGGCGGGTCGTCGACGACGAGATCGGCCGGGGCGAGGGCGCGAACTTCGTGATCCGGCGGACCTTCGGGGGCCGGATCCCCGGCTTCGGACGGGCGGACGCGCTCGCGCTCTTCCGGCGGCTGCTCACGGGCGAGCGCGGCGCCTACTGGACGTTCCTGGTGCACACCGGCGCGCGCACGCTGGTCGGCGCCAGCCCCGAGGTGCATGTGCGGATGAGCGGCGGGACCGTCGTGATGAACCCGATCAGCGGCACCTTCCGCTATCCGCCGCAGGGGCCCGACACGGCCGGGCTGCTGGAGTTCCTCGGCGACCGCAAGGAGACCGACGAGCTGTCCATGGTGGTGGACGAGGAGCTGAAGATGATGTGCACGGTCGGTGACCGGGGCGGGGTGGTGATCGGCCCCCGGCTCAAGGAGATGGCCCATCTCGCCCACACCGAGTACGAGTTGCGCGGCCGGTCCTCGCTCGATGTGCGCGAGGTGCTCAGGGAGACGATGTTCGCGGCTACGGTCACGGGATCGCCGGTGCAGAACGCCTGCCGGGTCATCGAGCGCCACGAGTCGGGCGGGCGCGGCTACTACGGCGGCGCGCTCGCGCTCATCGGGCGGGACGCCGGCGGGGCGCAGACGCTCGACTCGCCCATCCTGATCCGTACGGCCGACATCGACGCCGACGGCGGGCTGCGGGTGCCGGTCGGCGCGACGCTCGTACGCCACTCGCGCCCGGAGAGCGAGGTGGCCGAGACACACGCCAAGGCGGCGGGCGTGCTGGCGGCGCTCGGGGTCGCCCCGGACCGGTCCCGTACGGAACCGGCGCGGCGGCGGCTCGCCAACGACCCCCGGGTACGGGCGGCGCTGGACGCGCGGCGGGCGGACCTCGCGCCGTTCTGGCTGCGGATGCGGGACGAGCGGCCGACCCTGGCGGGGCACGCCCTGGTGGTGGACGGGGAGGACACCTTCACCGCGATGCTCGCCCATCTGCTGCGCTCCTCGGGGCTGGAGGTGACGGTACGGCGCTACGACGAGCCGGGGCTGCGGGAGGCCGCGCTCGGTCACGAGGGGCCCGTGGTGCTCGGCCCGGGACCCGGTGACCCGGCGGACACCGCCGACCCGAAGATGCGGCTGCTGCGCGGGCTCACGGCCGAGCTGACCGGCGGCGCGGCCCCGCGCCGGGGCGGTCTGCTGGGCGTCTGCCTCGGCCACGAGCTGATCGCGGCGGAGCTGGGCCTCGCCACCGTACGCAAGCGGCTGCCGTACCAGGGCCTCCAGGCCCGGATCGGTCTCTTCGGCCGGACGGAGACCGTCGGCTTCTACAACAGCTTCACCGCGCGCTGCGACGACGCGTCGGCGGCGGAGCTGGCGGAGCGCGGGGTGACGGTGAGCCGGGACGCGTCGAGCGGCGAGGTGCACGCGCTGCGCGGCGCCGGATTCGCCTCGGTGCAGTTCCACCCGGAGTCCGTGCTGACGCTCAACGGCCCGGCGATCGTCACGGAGCTGCTGACGGGAGTGGGCGCGGGAGCCGGCGCCGGTACGGGGCGGGTCGCCGCGTCGGGCTGAGGGGTCCCGGCCTCCGGCCCGCCCCGTCCGCTCTCAGACGTCGTCCAGGCCGCGCTCGATCGCGTACCGCACCAGCTCGACGCGGTTGTGCAGCTGGAGCTTGCCCAGGGTGTTCTGCACATGGTTCTGCACGGTGCGGTGCGAGATGACCAGCCGTTCGGCGATCTGCTTGTACGACAGCCCCTTGGCGACCAGCCGCAGCACCTCGGTCTCCCGGTCGGTCAGCTGCGGCGCCTTGGGCTCGTCGGGCGCGGCCGGCGCCGGGTCGGAGGCCAGCCTGCGGTACTCGCCGAGGACCAGCCCGGCCAGTCCTGGGGTGAAGACCGCGTCACCGGCCGCCGTGCGGCGTACGGCGTCGGTCAGCTCCTCCGTACTGGCCGACTTGAGCAGATAGCCGGTGGCACCGGACTTGACCGCTTCGAGGACGTCGGCGTGCTCCCCGCTGGCGGAGAGCACCAGGACGCGCAGCCCCGGGAGCGAGCCGACCAGCTCCTTGCAGACCTGGACGCCCGGCATGCCGGGCAGGTTGAGGTCGAGGACCAGGACGGCCGGGGCGACCGCCCGTGCGCGGCGCACCGCCTGCGGGCCGTCCCCGGCCGTGGCGACGACCTCGAAGCCCGCCGCGTCCAGGTCGCGGGCGACGGCGTCCCGCCACATCGGGTGGTCGTCGACCACCATCACCCGGATCGGGCCGTGCGTGTCCGTCGTCGTCATGTCGCGCTCGCTCATCGGTCTCTCTTTCCCCGTCCCCGTGGAACTCTCAGTTCGACCTCGGTGCCCTGGCCCGGCACCGAGATCAGCTCGGCCGTCCCGCCGAGATCCCGCAGCCGGCCCCGGATCGAGAGGGCCACCCCGAGCCGGCCCTCGCCCTCGGCCTGCGCGAGCCGGCCCTCGGGGATGCCGGGGCCGTCGTCCCGTACGGTCACGATCACCTCGTCCGTCCAGTCCTCGACCAGGATCCAGGCGCGGGCGTCGGCACCCGCGTGTCTGCCGACATTGTCCAGCGCGGCACCGACAGCGGCGGCCAGTTCGTCCGCGGCGGCCCGGTCGAGCAGCACCGGAGCGCCGGGTTCCGCGAAGCTGACGCGGGGGCCGGCGTACGGCGTGAGCAGGGCGCGCAGATCGCACGGGCCTTCGTCGGGTGCGGCGTCCGGCGGCCCGGCGTCCGGCCGCTGCGTGCCCGGCCGTTCGGTGCCCCGCGGCACGCGGGGGGCGGGCACCGGGCCGCCGGTGACCAGGCTGCGCAGGGCGATCTCCTGCTCCCCCGCCATCCGGCCCAGCTCGGCGGCCTCGCCGCCCAGGGCCGTACCGCGCCGCTGCACCATCGCCAGCACCTGGAGCACGCTGTCGTGGATGTCGCGGGCCAGCCGTTCGCGCTCCCGCGTGGCCGCGTCGATCTCCAGGGCGCGGGCGAGGGTGGCCTCGATGGCGCGGGCGACCTCGACGACGTACCCGATGGCGATGGAGACGAACCACACCAGCAGCACGTTGTGGGCGGTGTCCCGGCTGGGGTGGCCGCGCTCGATGAGATTGGCGACCGCCACGAAGGTCGAGGCGAAAGCGGCCCAGCGCCAGCCGCCCTTGAGGGCGAACGCGAGGACCGAGCCGGCGGTCCATATCGACGGCAGGGTGGTGCCGTCGATGTTCCGGGCATCGAGATCGGCCAGCGGGGTCAGCAGAATGCCGGTGAGCGCGATGGTGAGGTCGGCGGCCAGGAAGCGGGTGGTGCAGCGGGCCGCGTTCGCCACCTTGGGCAGGGTGGCGATCGTCCAGACCGCCAGGAACGCGAGGAACACGATGGCGATCCAGGGGCGTTCGAAGCGATCTCGCCCCAGGACGAAGAGCAGGATCGCGTAGCCCATCGTCAGCAGCCGGTAGCCGGTCAGCGCCCGCCACAGCGGCAGCTCCACCGACATCCGTGCGGCAGGCTTGCTCTTCGCCATGTGCCCCCCTGTTGTTCCCGCCGCCGGCGGCGGTTCACTGGCCCTTCGGGTCCGCCGCCCTCGGGGTCGCGCCCTTGGCCGCGGTCGCCGCCTTCGCGTCCTCGGCGAGCTGGCGCTTCGCCGCGGTCGCGTAGATGTCGACGTACTCCTGGCCACCGAGCTTCATGATCTCGTACATGACCTCGTCGGTGATCGACCGCAGGATGAAGCGGTCACTCTCCATGCCCTGGTAGCGGCTGAAGTCCAGCGGCTTGCCGATCCGGATCCCCGGGCGCATCAGCTTGGGGAGCACCTTGCCGGGCGGCTGGATCTTCTCCGTGTTGATCATGGCGATGGGGATGACCGGCGCCCCGGAACCGAGCGCCACGCGCGCGAGGCCGCCGGGCTTGCCGCGGTAGAGGCGGCCGTCGGGCGAGCGGGTGCCCTCCGGGTAGATGCCGAAGAGTTCGCCGTTGGCCAGCACCTTGATGCCGCTCTGGATCGCGGCGTCACCCGCGCCGCGCGCGCCCGAGCGGTCCACCGGCAGCTGCCCGACGCCCTTGAAGAAGGCGGCGGTGAGCTTGCCCTTCACCCCTGGCGAGGTGAAGTACTCGGACTTGGCGATGAAGGTGACCTTGCGGTCGAGCACGGCCGGCAGGAAGAACGAGTCGGAGAAGGAGAGATGGTTGCTCGCGAGGATCGCCGGCCCCTCCGCGGGAATGTTCTCCAGTCCCTCCACCCAGGGCCGGAAGGCGAGTTTCAGGGACCCGCCGATGGAGAACTTCATTGCGCCGTAGATCAACTCGGGTGCCTCCTGTGTGCTGTCGGAGAGACCTTAACCCGTGGCCGCCCCGGGCTCCCCTTCATGGGTGTCCGACGGACCTGGTCGGTGTCGGTCCGGTCGCGTACGGTGAAGTACATCTTCCGAGACTCACGAACAGGAGACCCCGTGCCGGTCCTCCCCGGAGCCGAGCCGTACCGTCATGAGGGCGGCGAGGTCGGCGTCCTTCTCTGTCACGGATTCACCGGCTCCCCGCAGTCGCTGCGTCCCTGGGCCGAGTATCTGGCAGCGCGGGGTCTGACG
This sequence comes from Streptomyces sp. NPDC093109, assembly GCF_040701725.1. Taxonomy (NCBI): domain Bacteria; kingdom Bacillati; phylum Actinomycetota; class Actinomycetes; order Kitasatosporales; family Streptomycetaceae; genus Streptomyces; species Streptomyces sp. NPDC093109. Next base: position 105,140 of record NZ_JBFBEZ010000016.1, on the reverse strand, counting down.
GTCTCTCTGCCGCTGCTTCCCGGCCACGGCACCAGCTGGCGGGACATGGCGCTCACCGGCTGGCAGGACTGGTACGCGGAGGTGGACCGGGCGCTGCGGGAGCTGCTGGAGCGGTGCTCCCAGGTCTTCGTGGCCGGACTCTCGATGGGCGGCGCGCTGGCGCTGCGGCTCGCGTCGAAGCACGGGCGGGCGGTCAGCGGGGTCGTGGTGGTCAACCCCGGGATCAAGGTGCACGGCCTCGCGGCGCACGCGCTGCCGGTCGCCCGCCATCTGGTCCCGTCGACGAAGGGGATCGCGAGCGACATCGCCAAGAGCGGTGTCGCGGAGGTCGGTTACGACCGGGTGCCGCTGCACGCGGCCCATTCGCTGCGGAATTTCTTCCGGCTGGTGGACACGGGGCTGCCCCAGGTCACCCAGCCCCTGCTGCTGCTGCACAGCGCCGTCGACCATGTGGTGCCGCCGGCGGACTCGGCCCGGATCCTCGGCCGGGTCTCCTCGGTGGATGTCCGGGAGGTGGTGCTGGAACAGAGCTACCACGTCGCGACGTTGGACCATGACGCGGAGCGGATTTTCGACGAGAGTCTCGCGTTCATCGGCCGGCTCGCTCCGACTGTCGGCAAGAAGGGGAGCACCACCGGTGGCTGAACATGACGCGGACCGTGAGCCGCAGCCGATCGACGAGGACGCCGCCTGGGCGGCGATCGTCGCGGGGTACGGCGAGGAGCCGGCGGATCCGCCGGGCGCCAAGCCGTTCAAGTCCGTGGAGGATCTGGCGCTGCTGGAAGGCGACCGGAACCGTACGGGTACGGGGAAGGTCCCGGCCGTAGAGAAGGTGGTGGAGACCGGTCCGGACAAGGCGGCCGAGAAGCCCGCCGAGAAAGCCGCCGAACCGGTCGAGGCCCCGGAACCCGCAGCATCCGCCGGGCCGGTGGACGACGACATCCCCGGCGAGAAGGCGGCGGACGCCCCCGCCGCCGACGCCGCCGACGCCGGAAAGCCCGCGCTGGGCGGCTCCGTCGTCTTCGCGCCCGGCGTCGGCGGTCCGCGCGACTACCGGCTGGCCGAGCCCCGCGACGAGGACCTCGACGCGGGCGACGAGGGCCACTTCGTCCCGCCGGAGCCGCCGCCCCTGCCCGAGTCCGATGTGACCAGCCGGTTCGCCTGGCTCGCCGTCATCGGCGGGCCCGTACTGATGCTGGTGTCCGTCCTGCTCCAGTGGGACATGACGTGGTGGCTGACCACGATCTCCGTCGGCGGCTTCCTGGGCGGCTTCGCCACCCTGGTGGCCAGGATGAACGATGACGACGAGGAGAACGACGACCCGGGCCGCGGCGCGGTCGTCTGAGAGCGGCACTTTCAGGACACGGGCACACGCAGGGCGGCGAGGACCGGCAGATGGTCCGTCGCCGCCCTCAGATCGTCCTCGGTGACGCCGGGCAGCCCGCGCGGCACCCCGCAGCCGAGGACCTCGATCCCCTCCGTGACGAAGACTGCGTCGATGCGCTGACGCGGCTCGGCGGGCGTGGACGTGTACTCGTCGCCCCAGGGGCTGACCGCCCGGCAGTCCCGCAGCTCCCCGGCGAGCAGCCGGAAACTCCGGCCGGTGGGGCCCTCGTTGATGTCGCCGGCGGCGATGGCGTACGGCACGTCCAGGGCCGCCAGCCGGGCCGTCAGCGCCCGCGCCTGCGCGTACCGCTCGTCGGCCCGCAGGCTCAGATGGCAGCTGAGCAGCCCCAGCCGGGCGCCGCCGATCCGTACCACCGCCGTCGCGAAGCCGCGCCGGTGCAGGCCAGGGGTGTGGGGCAGCAGGATGTCCTCGGTGCGCTCGACGGTGGCGCGCAGCGAGCAGAGCAGCAGCGGGCCGGTCGCGGGGGCGCCGCCGCCGAGCACCACGAGACCGGTGTGCGCGGCCAGCCAGGCGGCGTGTTTGCGCCAGCGGAAGAACCGGGGCGCCTCCTGGACGAGGACGAGATCGGGCGCGCAGGCGCTGATCACCCGGGCCAGCGCCGCCCGGTCGTCGCGCATCGAGCGGATGTTGTAGCTGAGCACCCGGATCTGAGCAGAACCGTCCGGTGCGGTGCCGGATCCTGGCAGCGTGTCCATCGCCATGGGGACAACGTATCCGCGTACGGCCGCGACGGCAGCCGCCCGGCACGGCCGCGCCCGCCGTACCCCTGACGGATACGGCGGGCGCGGCGCTCGGATACTGCGTGAGCTTCTGCGTCAGCCCTGCCTGGCCAGGTCGGCGGCGCCCACCAGCCCTGCCTCGCCGCCCAGTTGGGCCGCGAGCACCTGGGCGTGCGGACGCCACTCGCCGCCGATCAGCCAGCGCCGGAACGACTTGCGGATCGGGTCGAGGACCAGTTCGCCCTCGTCCGAGACCCCGCCGCCGACGATGAACGCGGACGGGTCGAAGAGCGAGGCCAGGTCGGCCAGGCCCGCGCCCGCCCAACGCGCCAGCTCACGGAACGAGTCGACGGCCACCGGGTCGCCCGCGCGGGCCGCCGCGCTGATGTGCCGGCCCTCGATGGCGTCCGGGGTGCCGTCGCCGAGCCCGAGCAGTATCGCCGCGTTCTCCGGGGTCGCGTTGGCGCGCTGTTTGGCGTACCGCACGAGCGCACGCCCCGACGCGTACTGCTCCCAGCAGCCCTGGCTGCCGCAGCCGCAGAGCAGCCCGTCCGGTACGACCCGGATGTGGCCGAACTCGGCGGCCACGCCGAAGCGTCCGCGGCGCAGCTTGTTGCCGATGATGATGCCGCCGCCGAGGCCGGTGCCGAGGGTGATGCAGATGACGTCCTCGTGGCCCTGCCCGGCACCGAACTTGTACTCGCCCCAGGCCGCCGCGTTCGCGTCGTTCTCCACGACGACCGGCAGTCCGACCCGCTGCTCGACCTTGTCCTTGAGCGGTTCGTGCCGCCAGTTGATGTTCGGTGCGAAGAGGACCGTGGCGCGCTTGTCGTCGACGTAACCGGCCGCGCCGATGCCGACCGCCTCGATCTGGTGCCCCTCGCCGGCGCCGGAGACCGCGGCGCAGATCGCGTCCACGATGCCTTCGGCGGTCGGCGGGGTGGGCACCTTGTGCGTCTCCAGGATGGCGCCCTCTTCGTCGACCACGCCGGCCGCGATCTTCGTGCCGCCGATGTCGACGCCGATGGTGAGTCCCATGTGTCCCTCAGTTTTCGGTCGAGCCCCGCTGGCGTCAACCGTACCCGAGGGCGGGCGCCCGACCGGTCAGTCCAGGTCGATGGGACCGCCGGAAGCGGGCCCTTGGTCCCTGGGGTCGGTGGGGTCACCCGAGGTCTTCGTGTCGGGTGCGGGCCCCGGGGCGGCGTCCGGGGTGTCCCCGCGGGTCCACCGGGTCTCCTGGGACTCGACGGCCGAACGGTACGCGGCGAGAAGCTCGCCACCGGCGGCGGCGAGATGGTCGAAGACGTCCGGGTTCCGCTCGATGACCGGCTCGACGGCGGCCTTCGCCTGCTGGATGAACTGCTGCACGGCGCCCTGCGCGGCCATCCCGAACAGCGGGTTCTGCAAGGCGGAGACCTTGTCCGCCACCGCGTCGACCAGCTTGCGCAGCTCCTCGGCGGCCGAGCCGGGCGGCGGCCCGTAGGTAGCGCGGCGGCGTGCCTTCTCCGCCTCCAGATCCTCGGCGCAGGCCGAGGCCCAGGCGTCCGGGTCGGCGGCGTCGCGCTCGGTGGGATCGCTCATGGGGTGCTCCCGCGGTATCGGCCGGTGCTGCTCACCATTGCCGCTCACCTTCGACGGTACCCGAACGGCCGGGCGCCGTTCAGGGGGTAAGCGGTTCAGTTCGTACGCGGCCACAGCGAGGGATCGGGCGCGAAGCGCACCCGCAGCACACCGTCCGTGAGGGCCGCGCCGGTGACCGTGCAGCGGCGCAGCGCGGAGGGCAGCGGCACGATACGGCGGAACGCGCCCACGGTGAGCAGGAGTTCGTCGTCGCGGCGCACCAGGCCGAGCTCGCTCTTGACCGCGCCGGGCAGCGGCACGTGCCAGACGAGCAGCTTCTCCTCGGTGAGCCGGTCCTCGACGGTCCACGGCGCCGCCCCGGGCGCCGGCTCCGCGGGAGGTGCGACGCCGAGCAGGGCGAGATCGTCCAGCCCGCGCGGGTCCCGGCCCAGGTGGGCGGCCTCGTGGACGGCCCCGTACTCCTCGTGCCACTCCTCCAGGCACTTGCGCTGCTGCGCGACGAGCGTCGCGAGCCAGGGGCCCGCGTCGTCGCCGGGCAGCACCCGGTTGGGGACGAGGGTGTCCGCGCGCAGTCCGTAGAGGCCGAGCGCGGTACGGGCGGCGCGCAGCGCGTCTGCCGCCGCGGGTCCGGGCTCGGCGACCAGCCGTACGGTCGTCGCGGGGTCCTCGATCAGGGTCTGTACGGCGGCGAGCCCCTCGTCCCAGCGGGCGGTGGCCTCGTACAGCCACTGCGCGGGCATCGGTATCCCCGCGAGCTGGGCCATCAGCGGGCGCAGCGCGCGGGCGGCCTGGCGTTCCTTGGGGACCAGACGGCGCAGATAGCGGCGCAGCTGTTCGGGCAGGGCGAGTACGGCGAGCGCCTCGCGCAGCGGCGGCAGGTCGACGACGACGACGTCCCAGTCGCCCTCGGCCGCCCGGCGCAGGGCGTGCAGCAGGGCGAACTCCTCGCTGCCGGGCAGTTCGGTGATCTCCTCACCGGCCAGCGGGCGGGCGCCGAGCAGATCGAGTCCGGTGCCCAGGCGCTCCTGGAGGCCGAGCAGCTCCGTACGGAAGTGCTCCCCGGAGTCGATGCCGACGGCCCAGAGCCCGTCGGTGACCGCGGTGGGCTCCGGCCCTGCCGGGCGGCCCAGCAGGGCGTCGAGCGGGTCGGCGGAGAGCAGCAGGGCGCGCGCGCCGCCCCGGGCTGCGGCCAGCGCGGTCGCGGCGGCGACGGTGGTACGGCCCGCGCCGCCGGGGCCGGTGACCAGGACCGTACGCATCGGGGTCAGGCCTCCGGCCCGGATTCGACGTGCTTCTTGAGGCCGGCGAGGGCGCGGTCGATGATGACCTTCTCGGCCTTGCGTTTGATCATGCCGAGCATCGGGATCTTGACGTCGACGGTCAGCCGGTAGGTGACCTCGGTGCCGCCCGCGACGGGCGTGAGCGCGTACGTACCGTCCAGCTGGCGCAGCATCTGGGACTTGACCAGGGTCCAGCTGACCTGGTCGTCGCCGGTCCAGGTGTAGGCGAGGGTGTGGTCGTCCTTGATGGCGCCGGCGTCCAGCACCAGTCTGACCTTCTCGGCGCGGCCGTTCTCGTCGGTGGAGAGCACCTCGGCCTCCTTCACCTCGCCGGTCCAGTCCGGGTAGCGGGCGAAGTCGGCGATCACGCCCATGATGTCGGCCGGGGCCGCCTCGATCGTGATGCTCGAACTGGTGTGTTCCGCCATCGCCGTGCCTTTCCGGTGCCTGGGTGCGCGGTGTGCAGGCTATCGCGACCGCACGGGCCCGCTCTGCCCGGTATCGCTCACCACGGGGTCACCGCGGGGTCACCGCGGGCTCACCACTCCATGGTCCAGGGCCGTCCGGTCGACGCGAAGTGCCCGACGTTGACGCACTCGGTGGCGCCGATCCGCATCCGGCGGGCCAGCGGCTGGTGGACATGGCCGAACAGCGCGTAGCGCGGCCTCGTCCGGCGGATCGCGTCCAACAGGGCGCGGCTGCCGCGCTCGAAGCGGCGGGCGACGGTGTCGTACGTCAGCTCCGGCACGTCCGGCGGGATGTGCGAGCAGAGCACGTCCACCTCGCCGAGCGCCTCGATCTTGGCCGCGTACTCCTCGTCGGAGATCTCGTACGGGGTACGCATGGGCGTCCGCAGGCCGCCGCCGACGAAGCCGAAGACCCTGCCCCCCAGTTCGACGCGCTCGCCGTCGAGCACGGTGGTGCCGGGCCGCGCGTACTCGGGCCAGAGCGCCGGCATATCGACATTGCCGTAGGTGGCGTACGTCGGTGTGGGGAAGGCGGCGAAGAGTTCCGCGTACTGGCGCCGTACGGCCTTCTCGATGGCGGTCGCCTGGTCGATCCCGAGCCCGGCCCACAGCTCCCGGCCGAACTCCCTGGCCTCCTCGAAGCGGCGGGCGGTGCGCAGTTCGACGATCCGGTCGGCGTTCGCGGTGCCGAAGAGGTCCGGGAAGATGCCCCGCGAGTGGTCCGCGTAGTCCAGGAAGAGCACGAGGTCCCCGAGGCAGATCAGGGCGTCCGCACCGTCCCCCGCACGAGCGAGATCCCGCGCGTTGCCGTGCACGTCACTGACCACATTGACTCGCATACCTCGCATGCCGATCACCCTAGGACCCCACCGGCCCGCCCGGTAGAGGGGGCCGGACCTGCGCTTCCGTAGCGGCCCGCACCGCACGGATCACGGTGCGCGAGGTACCGTCGTAACCGTGTGACGCGGGGAACATCGGTCAGGACCCCCTATCGGTGGGCGCGTACCGATGGGTAACGTCCGGGCAGTCCAGTGGCCCGCAGCCCGTGCGCACAGAGCCGTGTCGCCGGCGCCCGATGAGGAGCAGCAGATTTGCGCGAGTTCAGCCTTCCGGCACTGTACGAGGTCCCCTCGGACGGCAATCTGACCGATCTCATCCGGCGCAACGCCGTGCAGCATCCCGATGTGGCGGTCATGGGCCGCAAGGTGGACGGCGTCTGGACCGACGTCACCGCCACCCAGTTCCTCGCCGAGGTGCGCGCGGCGGCCAAGGGTCTGATCGCGGCGGGCATCCAGCCCGGCGACCGGGTCGCGCTGATGTCCCGTACCCGCTTCGAGTGGGTACAGCTCGACTTCGCGATCTGGAGCGCGGGCGCGGTCACCGTACCGGTGTACGAGACCAGCTCCGCCGAGCAGATCCAGTGGATCCTCGGTGACTCCGGCGCGGTCGCCGCGATCGTCGAGAGCGACGGCCACGCGGCGACACTGGAATCCGTACGGAAGGACCTGCCCGGCCTCCGCGACGTCTGGCAGATCGACAAGGACGGCGTGGACCGGCTCGTCGAGGCGGGCGCGGAGATCCCCGACGAGACCGCCGACGCCCGCGCCACCAGCGCCAAGGCGGACGACCCGGCGACCATCGTCTATACCTCGGGCACCACCGGCCGCCCCAAGGGCTGTGTGCTGACCCACCGCAGCTTCTTCGCGGAGTGCGGCAACGCCGTCGAGCGCCTCAAGCCCCTCTTCCGCACCGGCGAGTGCTCCATCCTGCTCTTCCTGCCCGCCGCGCACGTCTTCGGGCGGCTGGTCGAGGTGGCCGCCGTGATGGCCCCCATCAAGCTCGGCTGCGTACCCGACATCAAGAACCTCACCGAGGAACTGGCCACGTTCCGGCCGACCCTGATCCTCGGCGTCCCCCGCGTCTTCGAGAAGGTCTACAACGCGGCGCGCGCCAAGGCCCAGGCCGACGGCAAAGGCGCGATCTTCGACCGCGCGGCACGCACCGCCATCGAGTACAGCCGCGCGCTGTCCACCCCGCGCGGCCCCTCCCTCGGCCTGCGGATCCGCCACGCGGTCTTCGACCGTCTCGTCTACGTCAAGCTCCGCACCGTCCTCGGCGGGCGCGGCGAGTACGCCATCTCCGGCGGCGCGCCCCTCGGCGAGCGCCTCGGCCACTTCTTCCGCGGCATCGGCTTCACCGTCCTGGAGGGGTACGGCCTCACCGAGTCCTGCGCCTCGACCGCGTTCAACCCCTGGGACCGGCAGAAGATCGGCACCGTCGGCCAGCCGCTGCCGGGCAGCGTCGTGCGGATCGCCGACGACGGCGAGATCCTCCTCCACGGCGACCACCTCTTCGCCGGCTACTGGAACAACGAGGCGGCGACCGCCGAAGCCCTCACCGACGGCTGGTTCCACACCGGCGACATCGGCACCCTCGACGAGGACGGCTACCTCTCCATCACCGGCCGCAAGAAGGAGATCCTCGTCACCGCCGGCGGCAAGAACGTCGCCCCCGCCGTCATCGAGGACCGCATCCGCGCGCACGCCCTCGTCGCCGAATGCATGGTCGTCGGCGACGGCCGCCCGTTCGTCGGCGCGCTGATCACCCTCGACGAGGAGTTCCTCACCCGCTGGGCCACCGACCACGGCAAACCCGCCGACGCCACGGCGGCGACGCTCCACGACGACCCGGAGCTGCTGGCGGAGATCCAGCGGGCGGTGGACGAGGGCAACGCGGCGGTGTCGAAGGCGGAGTCGGTACGCAAGTTCCGCGTCCTGACGACCCAGTTCACGGAGGAGGCGGGGCACATCACGCCGTCGCTGAAGCTGAAGCGGAACGTGGTGACGCGGGAGTTCGCGGAGGAGATCGAGGTCTTGTACCAACGGTGACGCCTCCCGGCGAGGGGCCGTGGGCTTGGTGGTGCGGTTGCGGGGTGCGGCCGGTGGTGTCTGTGCCGGGGGCCGGGGCACTCCGGAGGCGCATCCCCGGATGCATGATTTACGCCGCGTGCGGCGGCGTTCTTCGACTGCGGGTGCGTGCAGCGGCACAAATCACGCTCTACATCCGGGGACGTCACCTCCTGCGACCCCGGCCCCCTCCGGTCGGTGGACGGCCGGCGCACGAACATCCCGGGCCGAGCCCGGTGGGTCTGTGCGGGCGGGGAAGGGGGCACCGCAGGGGGTATGTGTCCGGACGTAAAGCGCGATTTGTGCCGCTGAACGAAACCCGCGCCCTGCGTACCGGCCCGCACGCGGCGTAAATCGTGCAGTCCGGGCACGTGCCCCCGGAGGGGCACCCGGCGACAACCCGCACGTACCCACCGGGCCGAGCCCGAACAGACCCGTACCCCCGGCCGTCACCCGCAGGTGTGCATCGGGCCGAGCCCAAGACGGACCCCGGCCCCCGACCAGCACCCGCAGGCCCGCACCGGGCCGAGCCCAAAACAGACCACGGCCCCTCGCCGGGAGGCGGCCCGGCGGGAGGCTACAGAAGCCGCCGCAGGCGCTCCGCCAGCGTGTCCCAGCGCCACTTCTCCTCGACCCAGGCCCGCCCCCGCTCCCCCATCCGCCGTCGCAGCTCCGCGTCCTGGAGCAGGGTGACGATCCGTTCCGCCGACTCCGTCGCGGCTGTCTCCGGCGGGCCGCCGCGGACGACCCAGCCCGTCTCGCCGTCGAGGACCGCGTCGGGCGCGCCGCCCGAGTCGCCCGCGACGACCGGGAGGCCCGTCGCGGATGCCTCCAGGTAGACGATGCCGAGGCCCTCGACGTCGAGGCCGCCGCGCCGGGTGCGGCAGGGCATCGCGAAGACGTCGCCGGCGCCGTAGTGGGCCGGGAGGTCGGCCCAGGGGACCGCGCCGGTGAAGTGGACGGACGCGGCGACGCCAGTCTCGGCGGCCAGGCGGCGCAGGTCGCGTTCGTACGGGCCGCCGCCGACGACGAGCAGGACCGTGCCGGGGACGCGGGCGAGGATCGCGGGCAGGGCGCGGATCAGGGTGTCCTGGCCCTTGCGCGGGACGAGGCGGGAGACGCAGACGACTACGGGCCGGTCCGTGAGGCCGAGCGCCGCGCGTACGGCCGCGCCTCCCGAGTCGGGGTGGAAGGTCTTCTCGTCGACGCCGGGCGGGAGTTGGACCATGCGCGCCGCCGCCGCGGGCGTCACCGCCGCGGCGATCCGGGAGCGCGTGTACTCGCCGAGGTACGTGATCGTGTCGGTGGACTCGCCGATACGCCGCAGCAGGGCGCGGGAGCCCGGCAGTTGCGCCCACGCGGCCTCGTGGCCGTGGGTGGTGGCGACGAGCCGCTCCGCGCCCGCGCGCCGCAGCGCGGGCCCCATCAGACCGAGCGGGGCCGCCGCGCCGAACCAGACGGACCGGCAGCCGTGCTCCCGCAGCAGCCCGGCGGCCCGCCGGGTAACTCTTGGGGTGGGCAGCAGCATGGTCGTACGGTCGCGGACGACGGCGAAGGGCTGTTCGGCGTCGAACGCAGCCGTCGCCTCCGCGCCTTCCCGTCCGCGCTTCCAGGTGGAGGCGTAGACGACGACGCGTTCGGGGTCCAGGCGCAGCGCCATGTTGTGCAGGAAGGCCTGGATGCCCCCCGGCCGCGGCGGGAAGTCGTTGGTCACGATCAGTGTCTTGCGCATCCCGGCCGACAGTACCGGGCGCGCCCCGCGCGGCGCCCGCCCGGCGTCGCACGGCGCCCGGCATCATGACGGGATGAGCATGGCGGGTGCGCGCGGTACGTGGATCGCGGTCGCGGTGTGGTCGCTGACCAGGGCGGCGCTGCTGCTGTGTGTCTTCAAGGTCGTCACGGTGCCGGGGCCCGATGTGACGAGCGATGTGTCGGTGATCTACCGGGGCTGGTACGACGTGCTGCGCACCGGCACGTATCCGCTGGGGGATGTGACCTGGCAGTATCCGCCGGCCGCCGCGCTGGCGGTGGTGTCTCCGGCGGCGCTGCCGTTCCTGGGCTACGCGTCGGCGTTCTTCGTGCTGGTGTGTCTGTGCGACGCGGTGGTGCTCGGCCTGCTGGTCCGGGCCGGTGGGGCGGCCGGCCGGTCGATGCGTGGTGTGTGGGTGTGGATCGCGGGGGTGCCGCTGCTCGGCGCGACGGCGTACGCGCGTTACGACCTGATGGTGACCGCCGTCGCGGTCGGCGCGCTGCTCGCGGGGGCGGCGCGGCCCCGGCTGCTGGGGGCGCTCGCCGGGTTCGGGGCGGTGCTGAAGGTATGGCCCGCGCTGCTGCTGGTGGGGACCGCGCGCGGCCGGGTGACGCGGCGGGCGTGGACGGCGGCGGCGGTCACGGCGGGCGCGGTGGTGGCGGGGTGCTGCGTGGCGATGCCGGGCGCGCTGACGTTCCTCACGTACCAGCGTGACCGGGGTACGGAGGTCGAGTCGCTGGGGGCGCTGGTCTTCCAGGTGGCGCGGCACTTCGGCTGGGAGGGGAGTGTGCTGTTCAGCTACGGCTCGGTGGAGTTCGCGGGGCCGTACGTGCCGCTGGTGAGCCGGCTGGCGCTGGCGCTCGCCGTGCTGTCGTTCGGCTGGCTGCTGGTGTGGCGGCTGCGGGCGCGCGGGCTGACCGCCGCGGTGGTGCCGGAAGCGGCGTTCGCGGCGGTGCTGCTGTTCACGACGGTGAGCCGGGTGATCAGCCCGCAGTACATGCTGTGGCTGGTGGGGCTGGCGGCGGTGTGTCTGACGCTGCGGCCGGGCCGGATGGCGCTGCCCGCCGCTCTGGTGCTGGCCGCGACGGCGGTGACGCAGCTGGAGTTCCCGCTCTTTTTCGATCAGGTGGTGGCGGGCCGTCCGCTGGGTGTGACGCTGCTGTTCGTCCGCAACGGCCTGCTGGTGGCGGCAACGGTGACCGCCTGCCGTGTGCTGTGGCGCGCGACGGTGCGGGAGCGGGAGCCGGAGTGTTCTCCGGACGGGGTCAGGCCAGCCGCTTCCGTACGTAGTCGCGCCAGCGCGCCGTGAACTCCGCCTCGGTGGTGCCGAGGACGTCGCGGGCCGCCCGCGCCACCGCGCCCGCGCGGCCGGGGTGCGCGCCGACGGTCCGGTAGAAGGCGGTCAGCGTCCGCTCGTCCCACCGGTCGGCGATCAGCTCGCAGGCCAGCCAGCCGCTCTCGTACGCCCTGGCGAGCCGGTCGGCGTCGCCGCTGAAGGCGAAGTCGGTGTCGGGCGGCAGGGCGGCGGGGGCTTCGTCGCGGCGGACGGCGCGCCGGAGTTCGGGCGCGATCCGCGCGGCGGTGAGGCCGGTGGAGCGGTAGGCGACATGGTCGGCGAAGCCTTCGGAGAGCCAGGTGGGGGTGGCGGGCGTGGTGGCGGCGCGGGTGGCCACATGGGTGGTCTCGTGGGTGAGGACGACGCCCTGTCCGAGGTCGCTGAGTTCGCCGTACGCGTCGGGGTTGACGATGATCCGGTCGGCGGGCGTGGCGCCCGTACCGCCCGTTTCGCCGGTGGTGACGGCGGCGATGGACCGGTAGCCGTCCTCGGCGGCCCCCAGCAGCGCCGCCATGGCCCTCCGCGAGGCCGGTACGAGCAGGACCACCCGGCGGGCCCAGGAGTCCGGCCAGGCGCCGTCGACGGCGGGGACCGCCCGGTCGGCGGTGGCGGCGATCCGGCGCAGCAGCCGCTCGTCCTGCCCGACGCCGAGGACCAGGCTCCGGGCGCCGGTCACGGCCCGTACCCTGCCCTGCTGCCAGAGCTGTTCGGCGCCGCCCGCGCCGGCCTTGTCGCCGGTCACGTACCAGCGGCCGTCGCGTTCGGCGAGGGTCAGCGCGCGGGGGGTGGCGACGGGAGCGGTGTCGTAGCCGGTGATCCGGTAGCGCAGTTCGGCGCGGACGGTGGCGCGGGCGCCGGTGCGCCGTACGTCGGTGAGGTGGTAGCTCCAGGAGCGGAGCGGCAGTTCGGCGAGGTTCGCGAACTCGGCGCGTACGGTGGCGCGCAGGGCGTCCGCGCGCGGGTCGAGGACGGCGAGACAGGCCGCTTCGTCGCGGTCGAGTACGGCGGCGGCCCGGCGGTCGAGGAGCCGGCGGATCGCGTCCGTGGCGGTGCCGGCCGCCGGGGCCGGTGCCGGGGCCGTGCAGGCGGCGGCCGGCAGCAGGAGCGCGGCGAGCGCCGGCAGGACAGCCCGCCGGCGGAGCCCGTGCCGCTCCGGTCCTTCGTCCGCCCGCTCGCCCGCCATCCGGCCGATCGTACCGACGCCGCGGACCGCGTCAGATCCGGGTGACCGACGAGACGGGCATCATGCCGACCGGGTCGTAGCGCACCGGCGCGCCCGGGTAGGGCGCGTGGATGACCTGGCCGTTGCCCACGTACATCGCGATGTGGCTCGCGTCCGCGCGGTACGCGACGAGGTCGCCGGGGAGCGCCTGCGAGAGCGGCACCTGGCGGCCCGCGTACCGCTGGGCCTGGGAGGTGCGCGGCAGGCCGATGCCCGCCTGTCCGTACGCCCACTGGGTGAGCCCGGAACAGTCGAATCCCGAGGGGCCGTTGGCGCCCCACACATAGGGCCGGCCGACCGCGCCCGCCGCCGCGCGCACGGCGGACGTGGCGCGGGCCGAGGAGCCCGTGGCGGAGAGGCCGCCGCCGAACGCGCCGCCGTCCAGGTCGCCGCGGTCCGAGCGGGAGGACCGGTCGTAGGCGCCGCGGTCGGCGGTGGGCAGGGCCGCCAGCACGCGGCGCGCCTCGGCGAGCTTTCCCTCGACGGTGCGCTTGTGGCGGGCGACCGCGGTCCGGCTGCGCTCCAGTTCGGTGAGGTCGCGGGCGGCCTCCTTCCGTACCTGCCCCAGTTGCCGCTGGGCCTGCTGGAGTTCCCGCAGGGCTCCCGACTGGCGCTGGCCGACCCGTTCGAGTACGGCTGCCTTGTCGAGATAGCTGTCGGGGTCCGAGGAGAGCAGCAGGGCCAGCGACGGGTCGATGCCGCCCGAACGGTACTGGGCGACGGCCAGCGAACCGAGCGCGCCGCGCATGGTGTTGACCTGTTCCTGGCCGCGCGCCGCCCTGTCCTGTGCCTCGTCCACGAGCGTACGCAGCCGCCGGGTCCGCTCGTCCGCCGCGTTGTACTGCTCGGTGGCCCGCTCCGCGTCGGCGAGGAGCCGGTCGACCGTGGCGCTGGTGACCTCGGGCCTCTGCCCCGGGTCGGCGCTGGCCGGGGCCGCGCCGAGCGCCGCCGCCGTGGCCGCCGCGGCGGAGACGGCGGAGATGGCGCTGACCCGGGCCCCGAGAGTGGGTCCTGACTGGGTGGGACGGCGATGGGACACCACAGGAAGCCGAACTCCCTTCCGCTGTACGCACTGACGCGGCCCGTGCCGCCCGACGGGCGGACCGCTCACCGGGGCCGCGCGCAGCAGACAGTAGCCGGGCGACCACGGAGCGGCCAACGACCGCCTCGCGTACACAAAGTGACGCCCCGTCGAAGACCACAAGGTCATCGACGGGGCGCGGCGTCAGCGGAAGACGCGGGATTTCCCTCGAATGGGCGGTGTCGTCGGCGGGTCAGCCGATCCGGACGCCGAACTGGAACGGCATGTTGTTGATCGACTCGTAGCGCACGACGGTGCCGGTGCGCGGGGCGTGCAGCACCTGGCCGTTGCCCGCGTAGAAACCGACGTGGTGCTGGTCCCCGTAGAAGATGACGAGGTCGCCGACCTGGAGCTGGCTCATCGACAGGTGGGCACCGGAGGCGCCCTGGGCCTGGGAGGTACGGGGTATGGAGACGCCGGCCTGCGCGTACGCCCACGAGGTGAGCCCGGAGCAGTCGAAGGTGCTGGGGCCGCTCGCGCCGTAGACGTACGGCGAGCCGATCTTGCTCTGCGCGGCGGCGAACGCGGCGGAGGCGCGCTGCGAGGCGGGCACGGAGCTGCCGAGGTCGGGGGTGGTGGAGCCGGTCGAGGAGGTGGTGCGGGTGCTGTCGCGGCTGGCGCGGTCGGCGGCGGCGCGCTCCTCGTCGGCCTTGGCGATCGCGGCGCGCTCGGCGGCGGTGAGGGAGTTGAGCAGCCGCTGCGCCTCGGCGAGCTTGGCCTTGACCTCGTCCTTCTTCTTGCCCAGTTCCTTGCGGGTCTCCGCGAGGTCGTTGACCTTGGACTGGGCCTCCTTGCGCTGCTGCGCGAGGGTCCGCTGCTTCGACTGGACCTGCTGGAGGGCCTCGGCCTGCTTGGCGCTGACCTGGTCGAGCGCGGAGGCGTTCTCCAGGTACGAGTCCGGGTCCGAGGAGAGGAAGAGCTGGAGGGCGGGGTCGATGCCGCCGGTGCGGTACTGGGAGCTGGCGATCGCACCGAGGCCGTCGCGCAGTTCGTTCAGTTCGTCCTGGCCGCGGGCGACCTTGTCCTGGACGGCCTTGACTTCCTTCTGGAGCTTGTCCTGCGAGTCCTCGGCGGCCTTGTACTTCTCGGTGGCGACCTCCGCCTCGTCGTAGAGCTTGTCGACCTTCTCCTTGACGTCTGCCTTGCTCGGCTTCGGGTCGGCCTGGGCGGCCTGGGACGTAAGAGCGACAGCGGCGGCGGCGACCGTGGTGAGCACGGTCACCCGTGCGCGGCTCGGCTGCTTGGGACGACGGTGGGACCCCACGGAGGCGAGCTCCTTCTCCTCAGCCGTCCACCGGGCCACGGTCGACGGTTACTTCGCCGCCACCCCGAATGGGTGATCAACCGCGCGAAGGTTCGAGGCATGACCCTAGTGACCTTCTTGTGATCAGTTCAAATCCTCACCAGAAAAAAGTCGGTCACGACGCATATTATTTACAGCCACCACACAGGCAGTAATGGACATTTGACGCTGCGCTCTGTCAATGTGCGACCAATTCGGTCATTGGCCGCAGGAGTTGACCAAAGCCCGCAGGACCGCTCCAATACCCCGCTATACGCGCGAAAGCCGCTTCAGCAGCAGCGCGGACGCGACGGGCCTGGCACCGGCCTTCGCCACACCGTCCGCGACCTCCCGGTCGGTGGAGACGACCACCACGGGCCGGCCGGGCGGCTCCGCCCTGACGAGCTGGCGGATCAGCTCGTCCGCCGTCACCCCCGGCTTGGAGAACAGCACCCGCACCCCGCGCGGCGGCGCGAGCAGCACCGGCGCCGCCAGCTCCGCACCGTCGAACACACAGGTCATCTCCGCGCCCGTCTGCGCCGCCAGCATCGCCAGCCCGCCGAGCAGCCGCAGCCGCTGCTTCTCCAACGGCATCGTGGGATAACCGGTCTTGGTGACGTTGTAGCCGTCCACGATCAGATGCGCCTGCGGCAGCGCGAGCAACTGGTCGAGCAGCGCCGGATCCGTCTCGGAGAGCGCGCGGGCCGCCACGTCCTTCGGGGACATCCGGCCCGGCTCCACCGCGTCGACCGTATCGGCCGGGCGGCTGGCGGCCGGCGGCAGCGCCAGTTCGCGCCGCAGCCCCTGCGCCGACTCGAGCACCGTGTCCAGCAGCAGCCGCAGCCGCATGTCCTCCACCGACCGGCCCTCGCGCACGGCCCGGCGGCTCGCCTCCACCGACGCCTCCGCCTCCGCCAGCCGCGCCCTGACCCGGCGCGTCTCGCTCTCGGCCGCCGACACCTGGGCGGCGCTCTCGGCCCGCAGCGCCTCGGCCTCCGCCGCCGTACGGCGCAGCGCGGCCTCGCCCCGCTTCACATCGCTCTGCGCGCTGCGCAGCTTGCGGTGGAGCGACTCGGCCTCCTTGCGGGCCGCCTCCAGCTCCGTACGCAGCCGCTCGGTGTCGCTCTTCGTCAGCGCCCTGGCGACGGCCAGCTCCTCGCGGAGCCGCTCCAGCTCCCGCCGGGTCTCCTCGTCGGCGCGCTCGGCGTCCGCCCGCTGTGCCTCCTCGCCCGCCGCGGCCACCAGCTTCACCCATCCGGGTGGTCTCAGGACATACGCGGCGGCGGCCACGTCGACCGGATCCGCGGCGGCCGGCGGCGATCCCGACTCCAGGGCCGCGGCCAGCTCCGGCTGGGACTGGGCGATGCGCTCCCCGATCCGGCCCCGGAACACCGCGTCGCTCTCCAGGGCGGCGGCCATCGCGTTGCCCGCGAACTTGGTCCGCCGGTTCGGGGTGAAGCGGGCGTACTGGCGCAGCTGCGCCGGCAGCTCCGTGACGGTCAGACCGCCGAAGGCCTCAGAGACCAGCGCCACGACCCGGCGCCGTACCCCGTCAGGCAGGGGGCGGTCGAGCGCCTCCACGGCGTCACCGCCGGCCGCGCCGGCCGGCTCAGCACCGCCCGTGGGCTGCTCCACGATCCGTCACCCCACTACCCCTTTCGGGCGGCTCCCTCAGGAACCGGCGCCCGGCCTGTCCACCAGTTCGATCTGATCCACCGCGTTGCACCAGCGGCAGCGCACGGACTCGATGGTCTCACTGACCACCTCGCGCTCCTCGACCTTAGGCTCCCCGGCCAGGTCCAGATGGACGTACTCGACGGACTTCGAGGACCGGGTCACATCGAACCGGGTCAGATTGCCGCACAAGGTGCAGCGCCATCGGGTGGTGGCCGTGGGCTGCGGAACCGTCGTCATCGTGATCGTGCCGTCCTTTTCCATCGTCCTTGGTGCGGGTGCCCCGCGGCGCGACGTCGAACCGCGGATGGCATCCGGCAACCCTAAGGCCTCAGGGGCACCCCGCGGGGCGGCGAGGCGCTCTGTACCGAAGGGTCCCGGTACGCCATGCTCTGTCCGTGATCTCATGGCGGAGGCTCGCACGCGGACCCGTGGTGACCTACGGGCTGATCGGCGTCTGCGTGCTGGCCTTCCTGCTCAGCCCGGTCTCCGGGCTGCGTCCGGGGTACGGCGACGGCGACGCGCTCCGCGCCGCCCAGAGCGCCTACTTCGAACGGTGGGGCGTCATCCCCGACCAGCTGATGCGCGGCGCCTCCGCCCGTACCCTCCTCACCCCGCTCACCGCGCTCTTCGTCCACGGCGGCTGGCTGCACCTGCTCGGCAACATGCTCTTCCTGCATGTGTTCGGGGCGATGACCGAGGAGCGCATGGGCCGGGCGCACTTCCTGCTCTTCTCCCTCGGCGTCGGCTATCTCGCCCTCTTCGCGTACGCGGCGGCCAACGCCGGCTCCGCGCAGACCCTGGTGGGCGCCTCCGGCGCGATCTCGGGGGTGCTCGGCGCCTTCCTCTACCTCTTCCCGCGGGCCCGGGTCACCAGTCTCTTCCCGTTCCTGCTCTTCCTGCCGCTGCGCTTCCCCGCCTGGTCCGTGCTGATCTTCTGGTTCGCGCTCCAGTGGCTGGCCCTGCGCGGCGCGGGCGAGGGCCCCGGGGTCGCCTACCTCGCGCATCTGGTGGGGTTCGGCGCCGGCTTCTGCTACGCCTGGGTGCGTTACTGGCGTACCGATAGAGTGCACGGACAGACCGGGGCCACCGAGGGAGAACGCCAACCGTGATCACCGCGATCGTGCTCATCAAGACCAGCGTCGACCGGATCCCCGAGATCGCCGAGTCCATCGCCTCGCTCGACAGCGTCAGCGAGGTCTTCTCGGTGACCGGTACGTACGACCTGATCGCCATGGTGCGCGTACCCAAGCACGACGATCTCGCCGATGTCATCCCCGGCCGGATCAGCAAGATCCCCGGCGTCGAGGCCACCGACACCCACGTCGCGTTCCGTACGTACTCGCAGCACGACCTGGAGGCGGCCTTCGCGATCGGACTCGACGCGTAGGACCGCCTCCGGCGGGTACGTACGTACGTACGCGTTACGCGGCGGCCGTCGCGGCGCCGTTACGGTCCGGGACGCACCGGCCGTCCTCCGTGCGGTAGTTCCACCGGGCGCCGTCGCTGACCAGCTCGCGCACCGCCCGGACGAACCGCTCCACGTGCTCGTCCGGCGTCCCCGCGCCGAAGCTCACCCGGATCGCGTTGAGCGAGCGCTCGCCCGGCTCCGCCTCCGGCGCGCCGCACTCCCCCGGGTCCTGCGGGTCGCTGCCCAGCAGCGTCCGCACCAGCGGGTGCGCGCAGAACAGCCCGTCCCGTACCCCGATGCCGTACTCCGCCGAGAGCGCGGCGGCGAAGTGCGAGCTGTTCCACCCCTCGACGACGAACGACAGCACCCCGACCCGCGGCGCGTCGTCCCCGAAGAGGGAGAGCACCTTCACCTCGGGCACCTCGGCGAGCCCCGCCCGCACCCGCGCCACCAGCGCCTGCTCGCGCGCCGACAGCGCGTCGAAGCCGGCCTCCGTCAGCGCCTTGCAGGCCGAGGCGATCGCGTACACCCCGATGACGTTCGGCGAACCGGCCTCGTGGCGCGCCGCCGTGGTGTGCCAGTCGACGTCCACGCCGCCGTCGGCCCGGCGCGCGACCTTGCGGCTGGCGCCGCCGCCCGCGAGATACGGCTCGGCGTCCCGCAGCCAGTCGGCGCGGCCCGCGAGGACCCCGGAGCCGAACGGCGCGTACAGCTTGTGCCCGGAGAAGGCGATCCAGTCGACATCCAGCTCGGCGATGTCCACCGCGTGGTGCGGTACGAGCTGAGCGGCGTCCAGCACGATCCGGGCGCCGTGCGCGTGGGCGGCGGCGGCCAGCTCCCGCACGGGCCACAGCTCGCCCGTCACATTGGACGCGCCCGTGACACAGACCAGCGCCGGCCCCTTCGGGTCGCGCGAGGCGAGCGCGCGCTCCAGGGTGGCGACGGCCTCGGCCGGGGTACGGGGAGCGTTCAGGTAGGTCACCAGGGCGTCCCGCCACGGCAGCAGCGAGGCGTGGTGCTCCGTCTCGAAGACGAACACCTGGCAGCCGTCGGGGACCACGGCGGCCAGCAGATTCAGCGAGTCGGTGGTCGAGCGGGTGAAGACGACCTGGTCGTCCGGGCGGCAGCCGAGGAACTCCGCGACCGTGCGGCGGCTGTTCTCGAAGAGGTCCGTGGACAGCTGCGAGAGATAGCCGGCGCCCCGGTGGACGCTGCCGTAGTACGGGGCGTACGCGGCGACGTCGTCCCACACGCGCTGGAGCGCCGGGGCGCTGGCCGCGTAGTCCAGGGCCGCGTAGCCGACCTCGCCACCGGTGACGAGCGGCACGGTCACGTCCCGCCCCAGCACCGGGAGCGGCGCGCCACAGGCGGGGTCGTCGGAGGGGGGCGCGGAGCCGGCGGTGGCAGTGGCGGTGGCGTTCGGGTATGCGGACATGGCGGTATCTCCCGGCAGGACAAGGCGGAATGGCGGCTTCAGGAACCCGCGGGCGGGCATGGCGGAGCCATGACGTTGGCGCGGGGAATGCCTCGACACACGGAGATCACCGTGCGGAGGTGTGGTGAAGAGGGGGCGTAACAGCCCTAACGCATTCGCTTGCTCACGAGACTGCTCCCTTGAGGACCAGGACCCCAAAGGCACAAGGGGTCCGCGCTTGCCGTAGACCTCGCTGCCTACGGCCTGGTCTTCACCCGGGGCACCCCGCCACGGACGGAGGGTTGCCGGACAGCGAGCCGGGGCCTAAATCGCTGTCACTCATGACCTTGGGCGAAAGTATGGCACAGCGTGCCGGACCGCCCAACAGCTGTCCGCGATACGGGACGGAAAAGCCACCCCCGTCCCGTAACGCCTCACCTCACCCTGCCGTCAGGCGTTGCTCGCGCTCACCCAGCGGGCCAGCGAGCGCGCCGCCGCGCCCGAGTCGATGGACTCCGCCGCGCGGGCGATGCCCGCCGCCAGCTGGAGTTCCAGCGCGTCGTCGGTCGGGTCCAGGGCCACCAGCGCCGCCGCCGCGTTGAGCAGGACGGCGTCCCGTACGGGCCCGGTCTCGCCGGCCAGCAGCCGGCGGGCGACATCCGCGTTGTACGACGCGTCCGCGCCGCGCAGCGCCTCGACCGGGACGAGGGACAGCCCGACGTCGCGCGGGTCGAAGGCCTGCTCGGTGACCTTGCCGTCCCGGACGACCCAGACCCGGGAGGTGGCCGTGGTGGTCAGCTCGTCGAGTCCGTCGTCGCCCCGGAAGACCAGCGCGGACGAGCCCCGCTCGGCCAGCACCCCGGCGACGATCGGCGCCATCCGGGCATCGGCGACACCGGTCGCCTGGGACCGTACCCGGGCGGGATTGGTCAGCGGGCCAAGGAAGTTGAAGACCGTACGGATGCCCAGCTCGCCGCGCGCGGCCCCCACATGGCGCAGGGCGGGGTGGAACTTCACCGCGAAGCAGAAGGTGATGCCCGCCTCCTCGGCGACCTCGGCCACCCGCTCCGGGGTCAGCTCCAGATTGACGCCGAGCTTCGCCAGTACGTCGGAGGCCCCGCTCGCCGAGGACGCGGCGCGGCTGCCGTGCTTGACGACCTTCGCGCCGGTGCCCGCGACGACGATCGAGGACATGGTGGAGATATTGACGGTCTTGGCGCCGTCGCCGCCGGTGCCGACGACATCGACGGTCCGGCCGGGAACCTCTATCAGCCGGGCGTGCCCGTACATCGCCCGGACCAGACCGCTGATCTCCTCGACGGTCTCGCCCTTGGCCCGCAGCGCCACCGCGAACCCGGCGATCTGCGCGTCGGTGGCCTCGCCGCTCATCATCCGGTCCATCGCCCAGGCGGTCGCGCCGGCGCTCAGATCGGCACCGTCCAGCAGGGCGTTCAGCACACCCGGCCAGGTGCGGTCCGCCACGGGGTCGCCTCCGACGGGGGTAACAGCGCTCATCGCTCGCTCCTGGTCTCCGGGACGGGTACGCGGGCCCGCGAGGACCCGGGGCCAGCCTATCGGCGTACGCCCGGCACGTAAGACGCCTGCCCGCACTCCGGACGGAGATCAAGCGGACGCGTACCGGAAACGCCGAGGGCCCCGGCCGGTTCCCTCGCGGGAGACCGGGCCGGGGCCCTCGGTGGTGGCGACCTCGGTGAGGCCGGGTGGGATCAGTGGTGGCCGTGGCCGCTCTGGATCTCCTGGAACTCCTCGGCGGTGGGCTTGGGCAGCTGGTTCCCCTCGCCGTAGAAGCCCTTGCTGAGCTTGACCCGGACCTTCTCGACGGGCGAGACCTTGCGCTCGACACCGTTCTCGTCGACCGTCGGGCCCAGCTCGGCCGGCTTGTACTGCTCGTGCGCGGTGAGCGTGTGCAGCGCGCCCTGGTCCAGCGGGGTGTGCACCTCGATGAACTCACCGTGCGGCAGTCGCTTGATGATCCCGGACTCGCGGCCGTGCAGCACCTTGTCCGCGTCGCGCCGCTGGAGGCCGATGCAGATCCGCTTGGTGATGATGAAGGTGACGACCGGCGCGACGAAGAACGCGATCCGGACGAACCAGGTGATCGTGTTGATCGACAGATGGAAGTGGGTCGCCCAGAGGTCGTTCCCACCGCCCGCCAGCAGGATGAAGTACCAGACCAGCCAGGCCACACCGAACGCCGTACGGGTCGGCGCGTTGCGCGGGCGGTCCAGGATGTGGTGCTCGCGCTTGTCGCCGGTGACCCAGGACTCGATGAACGGATAGACCGCGATCGCGCCGAGGACCACACCGAGCAGCATCAGCGGGATGAAGACCCCGAGGACGAGCGTGTGTCCGGCGAAGTTGATCTCCCAGCCGGGCATCGCCCGGATGAGACCTTCGGGCGCTCCCATGTACCAGTCGGGCTGGGCGCCGGTGGAGACCTGGTCGGGACGGTACGGGCCGAGCGCCCAGATCGGGTTGATCGTGGCGATCGCGGCGACGACCGAGATCACACCGAAGACCAGGAAGAAGAAGCCTCCGGCCTTCGCCATGTAGACCGGCAGCAGCGGCATGCCCACGACGTTGTTGTTCGTACGGCCGGGGCCCGCGAACTGCGTGTGCTTGTGGTAGAAGACCAGGATCAGGTGGGCCACCACAAGACCGAGCATGATGCCGGGCAGCAGCAGGATGTGCACCGAGTAGAACCGGGCCACGAAGTCGCCGCCGGGGAACTCCCCGCCGAACAGGAACATCGAGATGTACGTACCGACGATCGGTACGGACAGGATCGCGCCCTGGGTGAACCGCACACCGGTGCCGGACAGCAGGTCGTCGGGGAGCGAGTAACCGGTGAACCCGGTGAACATGCCCAGGACGAACAGCAGGAAGCCGAACAGCCAGTTGACCTCGCGCGGCTTGCGGAACGCGCCCGTGAAGAAGACGCGCATCATGTGGACCATCATGGCGGCGAGGAAGATCAGCGCCGCCCAGTGGTGGATCTGCCGGATCAGCAGACCACCGCGGATGTCGAAGCTGATGTTCAGCGTGGAGGCGTACGCCTCCGACATCAGCACACCCTGCATGGGGATGTAACTGCCGTGGTACTCCACCTCGTTCATCGACGGGTGGAAGAACAGCGTCAGATACACACCCGTGAGGATGATGATGATGAAGCTGTAGAGGCAGATCTCCCCGAGCATGAAGGACCAGTGGTCCGGGAAGATCTTCCGCATGTTGGCCTTGGCGAGGGAGTAGATCCCCAGCCGGCCGTCCGCCCAGTCGGCGACCCGCTCACCGGCGGGCGCCTTGCGGCTTTTCTCGTCTGTGGCCGTCGTGGTACTCATCCGCGCTCCCAGAAGGCAGGACCGACGGGCTCGTCGAAGTCGCCGAGCGCCTCGAGGTTTCCGTCCGCGTTCACACCGATCCGCAGCTGCGGGAGGGCGTGGCCGGCCGGTCCGAAGATGACGCGGGCGCCGTCGGTGAGATCGAAGGTGGACTGGTGGCACGGGCAGAGAACGTGGTGCGTCTGCTGCTCGTACAGGCTGATCGGGCAGCCGACATGGGTGCAGATCTTCGAGAAGGCCACGATCCCCTGGTGGGACCACTCCAGCTCGCGCTTGTCCTTGATCTCGTCCGGCTGAATCCGGACGATCATCAGCGCGGCCTTGGCGATCTCGGTCTGGAAGTGCTCGTCGTGCTCGCTCAGACCCTCGGGCATCGCGAACGTCAGCGAGCCGATGACGACGTCCTCGGGACGCAGCGGCTCGTTGGTGTTCATGTTGATGAGCTGCTTGCCCTTGGCCCACAGCGTCGACCTGAGCTTCTTCTCCGGCAGCGGCCCCAGGTCGCGCAGGAGCACCACGCCGGAGAGCGGCACCAGGGCCAGCGCGCCGAACATCGTGTTGCGGATCAGCTTGCGCCGGCCGAAGCCGGACTCGGCCGCGCCCGCCGCGAAGTCCTCCATAACCTTCTGCTTGACCTCGGGCGACGCCTCGATCGGGTGGCGCTCGTCGGCCACCTCGACGTCCGACATCAGCGTACGGGCCCAGTGGACCGCGCCCGCGCCGATGCAGAACAGCGCCACGCCCAGCGTCAGCCCCAGCGAGAAGTGCAGGATGCTGACGTGGCCGAACGGGAAGATGAAGACGTTCTTGTCGACCGGGAACGCCACGAACGAGGCGATGAACGCCACCGTCGCGGCCATCGACAGCAGGAACAGGAAGGCGACCGCGCGCTCGGACCGCTTGGCCGCCCGCTCGTCGATGTCCTGGATGCGCGGCTGGTGCGCCGGCAGCCCGGGATCCGCGAACGGATCGTCCTTGACCACCACCGCGCCGTGCGCGGTGTCCTGCTCTCTCGGCAGGTTTTTCTCTGAGATCTCTTCTTGGCTACTCATGACTTCTTGGCCTTAGCGGTGTGGGCCGCGACCCAGACGGCAACTGCGATCAATGCGCCCAGACCGAAGATCCAGGCGAACAGCCCTTCGCTGACCGGGCCGAGGCCGCCCAGCGACAGACCGCCGGGGCTGGGGGTTTCGTCCCCGTTCACCGCCTTGATGTAGGCGATGATGTCCTTCTTCTGCTGCTCCGGCATCGTGGTGTCGGGGAAGGAAGGCATGTTCTGCGGGCCGGTCTGCATGGCCTCGTAGATGTGCTTCGGGTCCACGCCCTCAAGGCTGGGGGCGGACTTGCCGTGTGTCAGCGCGCCGCCCTCACCCGTGAAGTTGTGGCACTGGGCACAGTTCGTACGGAACAGCTCACCACCGGCGGCGGCGTTGGCGTCGGTGCTGTTGTACTGCTCCTTGGTCGGCGTGATCGGACCGGCGCCGAGGGACGCGACGTACGCGGCCAGCTGGTCGATCTGCGCCTGGGAGTAGATGACCTTCTTCTTCGGTACCTGCGCGCCGGGCTGCTGGGCCGGCATGCGGCCGGTACCGACCTGGAAGTCCACGGCGGCCGAGCCGACGCCGACCAGGCTCGGACCGTCAGAGGAACCCTGACCGCCGGTGCCGTGGCAGCTGGCGCAGCCGACCGAGTAGAGCTTCTTGCCCTCCTCGATGGCGAGGGACTGGGAGGTTTCGTCAGCCTGCGCCTTGCCCGCGGGCGCGAACGCGGTGTACAGCCCCCCGGTGGCCGCCAGCGCGAGGAGTAGGACGACGAACGCCGCCAGCGGATGGCGTCGTCGTGCGGAGAGCTTTTTCACGGATTACCCCGGTGTCAGGATCTTCAGCGTCGGTGCTTCTGGACTGTGTGCGCGCCGGGCGCGTGCCCGGGCTACTTGATCAAGTAGATCGTGGCGAAAAGGCCGATCCAGACAACATCGACGAAGTGCCAGTAATAGGACACGACGATGGCCGCGGTCGCCTGCTCGTGGGTGAACCTCTTGGCCGCGTAGGTCCTGCCCAGCACGAACAGGAACGCGATCAGACCCCCCGTCACGTGCATGCCGTGGAAGCCGGTGGTCAGGTAGAACACCGAGCCGTACGGGTCGGAGGAGAGCGAGATGCCGTCCACCTTGACGAGTTCGGTGTACTCGTAGACCTGCCCGCCGATGAAGATCGCGCCCATCACGAACGTGACCACGAACCAGGTTCGCAGCTTCTTCACGTCTCCCCGCTCGGCGGCGAAGACACCCAGCTGGCAGGTCAGCGAGGAGAGCACCAGGATGGTGGTGTTCGTCAACGAGAACGGGACGTTCAGGGCATGAGCCATTTCCTTCCAGTGCTCTGCGCCCATCACCGACCGCAGGGTGAAGTACATCGCGAAGAGGGCCGCGAAGAACATCAGCTCGGAACTCAGCCAAATGATGGTTCCGACGCTGGTGAGGTTCGGTCGATTGACCGACGGGTGCGCGTGCCCGGTTTCTACTGTCGTTGCTGTCGCCACGACCGACATTATGTCGGTCCCTTATCCCGCGCTGACTCCCGGGGTGCCGTTCGGTGTGTCCATGGGGCGTGTGCAGCTCGAACGGCCCAGCGAAGGGCTGTTCTTACCCGTGCTGACACGGTGTCCGACGGAGTACGATCCGCGCATCGGTTCAGGGCCTGTGGAGCCCTGGAGCCCTCGCAGACACTGATGTCACGGAGGAACCAATGCAGCCGACCGCCACGGTGCTGGTCTACAGCGACAACGCGAACACCCGCGAGCAGGTCCGGCTGGCGGCGGGCCGTCGCCCGGCCGCCGATGTACCGCCGGTCGAGTTCCTCGAATGCGCCACCCTGCCCGCCGTGCTGGAGCGGCTGGACCGGGGTGGCGTCGACGTCTGCGTACTGGACGGCGAGACGGCCCCCGCGGGCGGCATGGGCGTCTGCCGGCAGATCAAGGACGAGATCTTCGACTGCCCGCCCGTGCTGCTGCTGATGGGCCGCCCGCAGGACGCCTGGCTGGCCACCTGGAGCCGCGCGGACACCGCGGTGACCCTGCCGGTCGAGCCGGTCGGCTTCGCGGACGCGCTGGCCTCCCTGCTCCGTACCCGGCTCGCCGTCGGCGCCTGAGGCCGGGCCGCCGCCGGGCCGCCCGTAGCGGCCCGGCGCCGCCGTACCCGAGCCCGCGCCGCCCGTCAGACCTGGGGACGCAGCCGGGCCGCGTCGGACGGGCTGCTGCCGTCCCTGACACCGGCCTGGACGACGCTGCCCTTGCGCCAGTCCGACCAGTCCAGGTTCCAGTCGCCGAAGCCGTTGCCGAACTCCTCCATGTCATCACCGATGCTGTTGATGACCTGGACGATGTCGCCCTCCTCGACGATCTCGAAGAACCACGCCGCGTTGGCGGTGGACATCCCGGTGCAGCCGTGGCTGACGTTCGCCGACCCCTGCTGCCCCACGGACCACGGCGCGGCGTGTACGTACTCCCCGCTCCAGGTCACCCGGGTGGCCCAGTAGACCGGCAGGTCGTACCCCTCGCTGCCGCCGATGCCGACGCTCGTGCCGCGCATCCGTACGAAACTCTCCTTGCCGAGCACGACCTTGATGCCGTTGCGGGTGGAGAAGCCGGGCTTTCCGGTGGTCACCGGGATGGTGTTGAGCCATTCGTCGTTGCGGTACACCGTCATCGTGTGCGCCGAGGCGTCGACGATGGCCTCCAGCTTGTTGCCGATCTTCAGGGTGAGCGGCTGCACGGCGCCGCCGTACAGCTTGTCGCTGACTTTCACCCCTTCGAGGCTGCTGGAGACGGTGACGGTGGAGTTCGCGGGCCAGAACTCCTTGGGCCGGTAGTGCAGCTCCGTGTCGTCCACCCAGTGCCAGGTGCCCTCCTCGGCGCCCGGCGCGCGGACCTTGAGGGAGCGCTCGACGACGTCCCGGGCCGCCTTGGACTTGATGGGCTCGCTGAGGGTGGCGGTGAGGGGCTGCCCCACCCCGTACGAGCCCTCCTCCGGGCCGAACTCGACCGTCAGCTTCTTCTTGGCGGCGGCGGTGTCGAAGGTGAGGACGCGGTTGCCGGGCGCCCCCTCCTTGTTCTCGGTGGCGACCTTGACCGTGTAGCGGGCGCCGGCCGCCAGCGGGGCCGTGGAGTGCCAGCGCATGCCGTCGGCGGTGAGCTCGCCCGCCAGGTAGTGACCGCCGACGTCGACCGCGGTGACGTCCGTGATCCGGCTGTCGCGGTTCTTGGCGGTGATCTCCAGGGGCTTGTCCGGGTTGGCCTTGACGCTGCCCTCGGGCGCGCTGAAGGCGATCTGCCCGGTGGCGTTGTACGGCTTGGTGGAGAGCGGGTGGGGGTCGTTGCTGCTGCCGCACGCGGTCGCGCTCGCCCCGAGGGACACGACCAGCAGGGTGCAGCTCAGGACGGTACGCAGACGTGGCGAGTGGGTCATGGATCACACCGTATGAAGATTCCTCGGCGTGGGCGCGACGAGTGACGCAAACGGGGGGCCCGGACACTCCGCGGTGGAGTGTCCGGGCCCCCCGGACGGGCGCGCCGACGGATCGGCGGGCCCGGTGACGCGCGTCCTACTGGGTGCGGCTCTCGCCGCGGTAGTACTCGAAGACCCAGCCCCAGAGGCCGATCAGCAGCATCGGCGCCGAGAAGTACGCCAGCCACCAGCCGACCGCCACGCTCAGGAAGAGCAGCGCGCCGCCGATCGCGAGCGAGAGCGGCTGCCAGCTGTGCGGGGAGAAGAACCCGACCTCACCGGACTCGTCCGCGACATCGGCTTCCTTGTTGTCCTGGGCGAGCGAGTCCATCCGGCGGGCCGTGAAGGCCAGATAGAACCCGATCATGATGCTCAGGCCGAAGGCCAGGAAGAGCCCCGTGGTCCCGACCGGCTCCTTCGACCAGACGCCGTACACGATGGCGACGGCCAGGATGAAGAAGCTCAGCCAGATGAACATCCTGCCTTGGATCTTCACTTACCGGCCTCCTTGCCATCGGTGAGGGCACCGGAGCCGGCACCGTGACCGGCGTGCTCCAGCTGCTCCAGGGCGACGATCTCCGGGTGGTGCAGATCGAACGCCGGCGATTCGGAACGAATACGCGGCAGGGTGACGAAGTTATGCCGCGGCGGCGGGCACGAAGTCGCCCATTCGAGGGAACGGCCATAGCCCCACGGGTCGTCGACCTCGACCTTCTTGCCGTACTTGGCGGTCTTCCAGACGTTGTAGAAGAACGGCAGGATCGACAGACCGAGCACGAAAGAGCTGATCGTGGAGATGGTGTTCAGCGCGGTGAATCCGTCGGCGGCGAGATAGTCCGCGTAACGGCGCGGCATACCCTCGGCGCCCAGCCAGTGCTGCACCAGGAATGTGCCGTGGAAACCGATGAACAGCGTCCAGAACGTAATCTTCCCGAGCCGCTCGTCCAGCATCTTGCCGGTGAACTTCGGCCACCAGAAGTGGAATCCGGCGAACATCGCGAACACCACGGTGCCGAACACCACGTAGTGGAAGTGCGCCACCACGAAGTACGAGTCCGAGACGTGGAAGTCCATCGGCGGCGACGCCAGGATGACCCCGGTCAGACCACCGAAGAGGAACGTCACCAGGAAGCCGACGGTCCAGAGCATCGGCGTCTCGAAGGAGAGCGAGCCCTTCCACATCGTGCCGATCCAGTTGAAGAACTTCACCCCGGTCGGTACGGCGATCAGGAACGTCATGAACGAGAAGAACGGCAGCAGCACACCGCCGGTCACGTACATGTGGTGCGCCCACACCGTCACCGAGAGACCGGCGATGGAGATCGTCGCGGCGACCAGACCGATGTAACCGAACATCGGCTTGCGGCTGAAGACCGGGATCACTTCGGAGACGATCCCGAAGAACGGCAAGGCGATGATGTACACCTCTGGATGCCCGAAGAACCAGAAGAGGTGCTGCCAGAGCAACGCGCCGCCGTTGGCCGCGTCGAAGATATGGGCACCGAACTTACGGTCCGCCTCCAGGGCGAACAGCGCGGCTGCCAGCACCGGGAAGGCCAGCAGGACCAGCACACCGGTCAGCAGGACGTTCCACGTGAAGATCGGCATCCGGAACATCGTCATGCCGGGCGCGCGCATGCAGATGATCGTGGTGATGAAGTTGACCGAGCCGAGGATCGTACCGAAGCCGGAGAACGCCAGACCCATGATCCACAGGTCCGCGCCGATGCCCGGCGAGCGGACCGCGTCGGAGAGCGGCGAGTACGCGAACCAGCCGAAGTCGGCCGCGCCCTGCGGGGTGATGAACCCGCTCACCGCGATCAGCGAGCCGAAGAGGTACAGCCAGTAGGCGAACATGTTCAGCCGCGGGAACGCCACGTCGGGCGCGCCGATCTGGAGCGGCATGATCCAGTTCGCGAAACCGGCGAACAGCGGAGTGGCGAACATCAGCAGCATGACCGTGCCATGCATCGTGAACGCCTGGTTGAACTGCTCGTTCGACATGATCTGCGTGCCGGGGCGGGCCAGCTCGGCGCGCATCAGCAGCGCCATCACCCCGCCGATGCAGAAGAACGCGAACGACGTGACCAGGTACATCGTGCCGATCGTCTTGTGGTCCGTGGTGGTCAGCCACTTGATGACGACGTTGCCCGGCTGCTTGCGCCGTACCGGCAGCTCGTTCTCGTAGGAGTCCTCGGCTGCCGCGGCGACACCCTGAGGTTCGTTGAGGATGCTCACAGTTTGTTCGTCTCCGCGTTCTTGGCCGGATCCGTCTGGGCGATGCCCGCCGGAATGTAGCCGCTCTGGCCCTTCTGGGCCAGCTCCTCAAGGTGCTTCTGGTAGCGCTCCGGGGAGACCACCTTGACGTTGAAGAGCATCCGCGAGTGGTCCGCGCCGCACAGCTCGGCGCACTTGCCCATGAAGGTGCCCTCCTGGTTGGGGGTCACCTCGAAGGCGTTGGTGTGGCCCGGGATGACGTCCTGCTTCATCAGGAACGGCACCACCCAGAAGGAGTGGATGACGTCACGCGAGGTGAGGATGAACCGGACCTTCTCCCCCTTGGGGAGCCACAGGGTCGGACCCGGGTTGCCGTTCTGCGGATTACGGGTGCCGGGCACGCCGTAGTCGTAGACGCCCTCGGCGTGCTGGGGGAAAGCCTTCACGAACCGGTCCGGGATGGCGTCGAGTTCCTTGGGGAGCTCGTTGCCGGTGGTGCTCTTCCCGTCCACGTTCTCGATGTAGTTGAAGCCCCAGCTCCACTGGTAGCCGACCACGTTGATCGTGTGGGTCGGCTTCGCGGTGAGCGCGAGGAGCTTCGACTCGTCACGCGCGGTGAAGTAGAAGAGCACCGAGACGATGATGAGCGGGACCACGGTGTACAGCGCCTCGATGGGCATGTTGTACCGGGTCTGTGGGGGGACCTCCACCTTGGTGCGGCTGCGCCGGTGGAAGAAGACACTCCACAGGATCAGACCCCATACCAGTACGCCCGTGATGAGCGCTGCCGCCCACGAGCCCTGCCAGAGGGAGAGGATCCGTGGAGCCTCCTCCGTCACCGGGGTGGGCATTCCGAGGCGGGGGAAGTCCTTGTATGTGCAACCGGTGGCGGTCGCGAGGATCAGGCCCGCAGTCAGCACCTGCGGCAGCTTCCGCCGCATCGGGCGCCGCGACGAGCGGTCGGAGCCGTTGGGACTCACGTAGCGCCTTCCCGAGAGTCTCGCCCGCGCGGCCGGCTGCGGCCGTCTCCTGGTCGGTCGCCGACCCTGACGCGGGCAGGGGTTTGGATGTTTATGCGGACCAAACCCTACTGGACGCGATTTCAGGTCGTGCGGGGAGGGTGCCCAACGCGCCGCCCGACCCCCGAAGGGATGGACGAGCCCATTCCGCCGCTGGTCCGGCCCCGCCGACCGACCGCGCGGGGCAGACTCCTGACGCTCCCTCCGGGTCCGCGCGTTAGCGTGACGGCGTGCCCTACTTCGACACCGCGTCCTCGGCCCCGCTGCACCCCGTCGCCCGTCAGGCCCTCCAGGCGTCCCTGGACGAGGGGTGGGCGGATCCCGCCCGGCTCTACCGGGAGGGCAGGCGCGCCGGGCTGCTGCTGGACGCGGCCAGGGAGGCCGCCGCCGAGTCCGTGGGCTGCCGCCCCGACGAGCTGGTTTTCACTCCTTCGGGGACGTCGGCGGTGCACTCCGGAATCGCGGGCGCCCTCGCCGGGCGTCGGCGTGTCGGGCTCCATGTGGCCGTATCGGCGGTGGAGCACTCGTCGGTGCTGCACGCGGCGGCGGCCCACGGGCGGGCGACCGGTGGCGCGGTGAGCGAGGTGCCGGTGGACCGGTACGGCGCGGTGGCACCGGCGGCGTACGCGGAGGCGCTGCGCGCGGACACCGCCCTGGCGTGTCTCCAGTCCGCCAACCACGAGGTGGGGACGGAGCAGCCGGTCGCCGAGGTCGCCGAACTCTGCCGCAGCCGGGGCGTTCCGCTGCTGGTGGACGCGGCGCAGTCGCTGGGCTGGGGCCCGGTGGAGGGCGCCTGGTCGCTGCTGGCCGCGAGCGCGCACAAGTGGGGCGGCCCGGCGGGCGTCGGGCTGCTGGCCGTACGCAAGGGCGTGCGGTTCGCCCCGCAGGGACCGGCCGACGAGCGGGAGTCGGGCCGTACCCCCGGCTTCGAGAACATCCCGGCGATCGTGGCCGCCGCCGCGTCGCTGCGGGCGGTACGGGCGGAGGCGGCGGCCGAGGCACTGCGGCTGCGGGCCCTGGTCGACCGGATCAGGGCCAGCGTGCCCGAGCTGGTGCCGGAGGTCGAGGTGGTGGGCGATCCGGTGCGCCGGCTCCCCCATCTCGTCACGTTCTCGTGCCTCTACGTGGACGGGGAGGCGCTGCTGCACGAGCTGGACCGGGCGGACTTCTCGGTCTCCTCCGGCTCGTCCTGCACGAGCAGCACCCTGACGCCCAGTCATGTGCTGCGGGCGATGGGGGTGCTCTCGGAGGGCAATGTCAGGGTCTCGCTGCCGCCGGGCACGCCGGAGGCGGACGTGGACCGCTTCCTGGAGGTGCTGCCGGGCGTGGTGGCGGGGGTACGGGAGCGGCTGGGCGCGCCGGCGGCGGGCGGGGCGGCGGTGTCCGGGCCGGTGGCGGCGGCGGATGGGGCGGCGGCGGATGGGGCGGCCGAGGCGGAGGAGCTGGTGGTGGACGCGCTGGGGCGGCGCTGTCCGATCCCGGTGATCGAGCTGGCGAAGATCTTCGGCGAGGTGCCGGTGGGCGGCACGGTGACGGTGCTCTCGGACGACGCCGCCGCCCGGCTGGACATCCCCGCGTGGTGCGAGATGCGCGGCCAGGAGTACGTGGGCGAGCGGCCGGCGGACCACGGCGACGGGGGCGCGGTCGCGTACGTGGTCCGCCGGTTGTCGTAGGGCTGCTGCCGTAGGGCTGTTGCGTGGGGCGGTTGCCGTGGGGCGGGGGTCAGACGGCCGTCTCGGGCAGGTGGCCGTGGACCTCGGCCGCCGCGTCGTGCCCGTACTGCTTGGTGAAGCGCTCCATGAAGTGGGTCCGGTGCAGGG
Organism: Streptomyces sp. NPDC093109; assembly: GCF_040701725.1. Classification (NCBI taxonomy): domain Bacteria; kingdom Bacillati; phylum Actinomycetota; class Actinomycetes; order Kitasatosporales; family Streptomycetaceae; genus Streptomyces; species Streptomyces sp. NPDC093109. Next base: position 72,687 of record NZ_JBFBEZ010000016.1, on the reverse strand, counting down.
TGTACTCCTGGGTGCCGACCGTCTCGATGACGAGCGTCGCGAGCATGCAGCCGACCTGCGCGGCGCGCTCCAGGCCGACGCCCCAGGCGAGCCCGGAGAGGAAGCCCGCGCGGAACGCGTCGCCGACGCCGGTCGGGTCGGCCTTGGCGTTCTCCTCCGGGCAGCCGACCACGATCGGCTCCTCGCCGACGCGGTCGATCCGGACGCCGTTCTTGCCGAGGGTGGTGACGCGGTGGCCGACCCGGGACAGGATCTCGGCGTCGGTCCAGCCGGTCTTGGACTCGATGAGCCCCTTCTCGTACTCGTTGGAGAAGAGATACGTCGCACCGTCGAGCAGGATGCGGATCTCCTGGCCGTCCATGCGCGCGATCTGCTGCGAGAAGTCGGCGGCGAACGGGATGCCGCGGGCCCGGCACTCCTCCGTGTGGCGGAGCATGCCCTCGGGGTCGTCCGCGCCGATCAGCACCAGGTCGAGCCCGCCGACGCGGTCCGCGACCTTCTTCAGCTCGATCTGCCGGGCCTCGCTCATGGCGCCCGCGTAGAAGGAGCCGATCTGGTTGTGGTCGGCGTCCGTCGTACAGACGAAGCGGGCCGTGTGGAGCACCTCGGAGATCCGGACGGACTCGGTGTCGACGCCGTGCCGGTCCAGCCAGGCGCGGTACTCGTCGAAGTCCTGGCCTGCCGCGCCGACCAGCAGCGGCCGGGTGCCCAGCTGGCCCATGCCGAAGCAGATGTTCGCGCCGACACCGCCCCGTCGCACCTCTAGGTTGTCGACCAGGAAGGAGAGGGAGACCGTGTGCAGCTGATCGGCGACCAGCTGGTCGGCGAAACGGCCGGGAAAGGTCATCAGATGGTCGGTTGCGATGGAGCCGGTGACTGCGATTCGCACGGCGTGAACGCTCCTGGTGAGGAGAACGGTTGACAGTTCACGCTACCCGTTCGGGAACCGGGTCCCTCCTCTTTCCGTCAAACGGTTGTTCCCCCATAGGGAGGGATACGGGAAACCATGGAGATACGCAGGGTGCCGCATCCGTTACGCTCCGCGTTATCCATGGGGGCATCGATGGCACTGAGCAGTGACCCGAGCATTGACACGCAGCCGAAGGAGCAGCGGTGACCAGCACCGAGCGGCCGAACGAGAGCCCAGCAGATACCGCGGGCGAAAGCGGGAGCGCCGCCGGCCGTTGGCGGCCCCGGCGGCCCCGGGTCGCGGTCGCCACGGTGGCGGCGGCGGTTCTGATGGCCGGGGGCGGGGGCGCGTACTTCGCGACGAACGCCTTCGGTGGCAGCAGCGGCACGGAGGGCGCCAAGGGCATGGGTACGGGTACGGGTACGGGCACGGGTACGGAGGCCGGCGGTTCGGGTGGCAGCGGCAAGGACGGCGACGGCGGGCCGCCCCTGCTGACGCTCGACGACGCGGTCGCCCCGCCGAAGGGCGCGCCGGGCGCTCCGGGCTCCCCGGCCTCGTCGGTCGGCTCCTCGGACCCGTCGGCGCCGCAGGGCATCGCGGTGGGCGAGCCCGACCCGGGCGGGGTCACGTACCGCGCCAAGGGCAAGCTGCCCGACGGCCCGGACTCGGCGCGTGTCTACCGTACGAGCGGCGAGGTCACCGCGGCCGATGTGGCGCGGCTGGCGAAGGCGCTGGGGCTGACGGGGACGCCGAAGCAGGACGGGGCGGCCTGGAAGATCGGTCCGGACAAGGACGGCTCGGGCCCGGTGCTGAATGTCGCGAAGCAGGCGCCGGGGACCTGGACCTACGCACAGACCGCGCGGTCGGGCAGCGACAACTGCCTGAAGGGCAAGGCGTGTCCGGACAGCGGATCGCGCGCGAGCGAGGTCGGCGGCTCGGGCGGCAGCGCGGGCGGGAGCGCGGGTTCGGCGGTCAGTGAGGCGGCGGCCAAGAAGGCGGCGGCGCCGGTGCTCAAGGCGCTCGGCCAGGCCGACGCGGACCTGGACGCCAAGCAGTTGATGGGCTCGACGCGGGTGGTGAACGCGGACCCGGTGATCGGCGGCCTGCCCACGTACGGCTGGTCGACGGGGATCCAGGTGGGTACGGACGGCCAGGTCATCGGCGGCAGCGGGCAGTTGGCGGAGCCGGTGCGGAGCGACGCGTACCCGGTGATCGGCGCGGACGCGGCCCTCAAGGCGCTGAACAAGGCCGCAGAGGGGGCCGGTACGGGCCGGACCGGCGGCTGTGCGACAGCGGTGCCGCTGGAGGGCGCCAAGGCCGACGACGGCCCCACCGCCCTGTGCGGGCCGTCGAAGCCGCGGACGGCGCGGGCGGTGGAGATCGACAAGGCGGTCTTCGGGCTCGCGGTGCGGTCGGTGGAGGGCCGGGGCACGCTCGTACCGTCCTGGCTGTTCGAGGTGGCCCCGGGCGGCGACGCGCCGTCGTACACGGTCACGCACCCGGCGGTGGCGCCGGAGTACCTGTCGAAGCCGGCGCCCGCGCCCGCCACCTCCTCGGGCGCCATCCGGACGTACACCGTGAACAGCGCGGACGGGGACGGCCGGAAGCTGACGCTCCACTTCATGGGCGGGGTGTGCGCCCGCTACACGCCGCAGGCGGACGAGAGCGGTACGGCGGTGAAGGTGAAGCTGCTGGTGTCGTACCCGGACCCGGACCGGGTGTGCATCGCGCTCGCCAAGGAGCAGTCCGTGACGGTGACGCTGGACAAGCCGCTGGACAAGCGGCCGGTGGTGGACGCGGAGACGGGCGAGAAGATCGCGCGCGGCTGAGCGCGCGGCTGAGCGGACGCGAAGCCGGCTCCGAGCGGACGCCGAGCGCGCGGAAGGCGGCGGTCCCGGGTGGGGCCGCCGCCTTCCGTGTGCTCGGCGTGCGACGCAGGCTGGTGCGATGCAGCTGGTGCCGGTTTAGCTGAAGGAGTCGCCGCAGGCGCAGGAGCCCGACGCGTTCGGGTTGTCGATCGTGAAGCCCTGCTTCTCGATCGTGTCGACGAAGTCGATGGAGGCGCCGCCCAGGTACGGGGCGCTCATCCGGTCGGTGACGACCTTGACGCCGCCGAAGTCCTTCACGACGTCGCCGTCGAGCGAGCGCTCGTCGAAGAAGAGCTGGTAGCGCAGGCCGGAGCAGCCGCCGGGCTGAACCGCGACACGCAGCGCGAGGTCGTCCCGCCCTTCCTGGTCGAGCAGGGCCTTGACCTTGCCGGCGGCAGCGTCGGACAGGAGGATGCCGTCGCTCACGGTGGTGGTCTCGTCCGATACGGACATCTGCTTGTCTCCCGGGTTGTACGGACTGCTTGCGGACACCTTGCCGACAGTGCAACCGGGGCGGCCACGGATTCATTCCGGGGCGCCGGCACCTGCATTCCCGACGTTGCTTTCCCCGTTCATGCTCGCACACCGGCCCTGCCTTCGGAATGCGTCACATCGACGCTATCGGCATCGTCAAAGTGACGTGAACCGGCTATGATAGATAGCGTCATTTAGACGAAAAGGCTGCGTCCTTCGTCCGTAGAGAAGAAAAGGTGCGTGCCGTGACCACCACCCAGTCCGTGGACCTCGATGTCCAGCCGACCCCTCTCGCCCTGCTGCTCCTCGGCCGCGGGGCCGACCCGCGCAGCGAGCGCGGCGTGGAGTGCCCCGGCGACCTGCCCTCCCCGTCGGACCCGGATCTGGTGGCGCGCGCCCGCGCGGCGAAGGAGAAGCTCGGGGACAAGGTCTTCATCCTCGGCCACCACTACCAGCGCGACGAGGTCATCCAGTTCGCGGATGTCACGGGCGACTCCTTCAAGCTGGCGAAGGACGCGGCGGCCCGGCCGGCGGCCGAGTACATCGTCTTCTGCGGTGTCCACTTCATGGCCGAGTCGGCGGACATCCTCACCACCGACGACCAGAAGGTCGTCCTGCCCGACCTGGCCGCCGGCTGCTCCATGGCCGACATGGCCACGGCCGAGCAGGTCGCGGAGTGCTGGGACGTGCTGACCGAGGCCGGCATAGCCGACCGGGTGGTACCCGTCTCGTACATGAACTCGTCCGCCGACATCAAGGCCTTCACCGGCAAGCACGGCGGCACGATCTGTACCTCCTCGAACGCCGATCGCGCCCTGACCTGGGCCTTCGAGCAGGGCGAGCAGGTGCTCTTCCTGCCGGACCAGCACCTGGGGCGCAACACCGCGGTCCGGGACCTGGGGATGTCGCTCGACGACTGCGTCCTCTACAACCCGCACAAGCCGAACGGCGGACTGACCGCGCAGCAGCTGCGCGACGCCAAGATGATCCTGTGGCGCGGCCACTGCTCGGTGCACGGCCGCTTCTCGGTGGAGTCGGTGCGCGAGGTACGGGAGCGGATCCCCGGCGTGAACGTACTGGTGCACCCGGAGTGCAAGAACGAGGTCGTGGCGGCGGCGGACTACGTCGGCTCGACGGAGTACATCATCAAGGCCCTGGAGGCGGCCCCGGCCGGCTCGAAGTGGGCGATCGGCACGGAGCTGAACCTCGTACAGCGCCTGGCAAATCGTTTCGCCCCGGAGGGCAAGGAGATCGTCTTCCTCGACAGGACGGTCTGCTTCTGCTCCACGATGAACCGCATCGACCTGCCGCACCTGGTGTGGACGCTGGAGTCGCTGGCGGAGGGGAACGAGATCAACGTCATCGAGGTCGACAAGGAGACGGCGGACTTCGCGCAGCTGGCGCTGGAGCGGATGCTGGCGCTGCCGTAGCGGGCGCGTGGGTACGGGGGCGCGTGGGTACGTCAGTACGCCCCCGGAGCCGGTGGTTTGCGGCTCCGGGGGCGTACTCGTCTGCTACTTCAGCAGGTACGCGTCGGTGATGGTCACCTCGTAACCGTTGCCCTCGGTGTCCGTCAGCGCGCCCTTGAGGGAGACGGACGTGGCGGACGCCGGGTGGTCCAGGGTGACCGTGCGCTCGGCGCCCTCGGTGGTGACGGGGGCCTTCACCCAGGTCTTGCCGCCGTCGTAGGACGCCTCGACCTCAAGGGACTTGACGCCCACGCCGCTGCCCGCCGCGTAGCCGTCGACGGAGAGCGGCACCGTCAGCTTCGTGCCCGCCGCGGCCGTGCTGGCCAGGTTCAGCTTCGGCGCGAAGGTCAGGGTGGAGAGCGGCAGGTTCACCTGCTCGTTCCCCGGCGACGCGGACCGGAACGTCCAGGCTGCCCGGACCCGGGTGCTGACCCCGGCGATGTCGGTGCCGCGCGAGGACTCGGTGCGCAGCGTGTACGCGGCGGACGCGTCGGGCAGACCCGTGGCGAAGGTGCACTCGGGGTTGTCCCCCTCGTACACCGTCTTGTCGTCCGCCGTCATCACGGTGCTGTTCTCGGCACCTCGGGTGTATCCGGCACGGCCCTCGTGGTCGGAGTAGACCGGAGCGCAGATCATCGCGATATCCGCCGCGCGCGCCGCGAACCCGTTCCGCATGGTCGGGCTGAAGACACCCACGTTGAGCGTGAGCCCGTACGCCTTCCCCGCCTCGTACCTCTTCGACGCCGCGGCGTCGAAGAGCACCTCGTTCGAACCGTCGTACTCCTCGTCGGCGGGGACCTGTCCGGCGCCGAAGGACCATCGGTAGCCGGGCGGGGTGGTGACGTACTGCTTCGAGCTGAGGGGAAGCGGGAACAGGCCGACGGTGAGCGATCCGATGCCCATGACGTGGTTGGACCACATCGGGTGGATCGCGCCCACCTTGTTCTCCGCCGAGACGCCCATGTCCGCCGTGATCACGGCGAGTTCGCTCTCCTCGGCCTGATGCGTGAAGCCGTCGAACATACGGCCTTCACGGGTGTAGAGCAGCGTGTACTGATCCGCGCCCGCTCTCCGCGTGGCACTGACCTGTGCCTGGAACCCCTTGTTCACCGTGTCACCGACCGAGGCGGCCGAGAGCACGTCCAGCGAGTCCGTCATGAAACGGCTGAACTCGCCGCCGCCGTCCTCCCTCTCGTTGTACCAGGCGACCGTCCCGCCGTCCTCCTTGGTGGCCTCCGGCGCGGTGATGTCGAACGGCTTGGCGTCCCGCGCGTCGAAGACGATCCGCATGTCGTCGGTGACGGCGAGCCGCTGCTGGGTCAGCATCGCGACCCGGATCCCGCGCTCGCCGTCCGGGGTGAAGACGGGAGCGTCCACCAGGTACTCACCCTTGGGGACGCGGAAGACGAGCCGGCCGCTGCCGGTCCACTGCTGGTAGGACTCCCGGGTGGTGTCGTGGCTGATGAACGTGGGCATCGCCTCGGCCGGATCACCGTTCGCGTCGATCACGTCCATCGTGACGTCGTACGACTCGGGCTCACGGATGACCCCGAAGGCGGTCCGTACGGTCTGATCGCTTGAGGCGCTCCGATCGCTTGAGGAAGGCTGCCCGCTTGAGGCGACCGTCGCCACCACGGAGCCGGAGAAGCCGCCGTACCGCGAGCTGAGGCGGGTGTCGGCGGTCAGCGCGATCCGCTTCGTGGCGCCGGGCGCCACGGTGATGTGTGCGGAGTCGACCGTGAACAGTCCGTCGGGCGCGGCCTTGCCGTCCGGGCCGAGCGCCTCCGTCCTGAGGTCGAGGGTGACCGCCTCGGTCCCGTCGTTGCGGTAGGTGATCTCCTTCGTCACCGGGTCGGATCCGGTCGGTGTCCAGCGCTGGAGACCGAAGTTGACCGAGGTCTGCTCGGTGACGACCGTCTGCTCGATGGCCTTGGCCACCTCGACCCGGCCGGTGCCCTGCTGGTAGACCGTCAGCCCGGGGTTGCCGAAGGCCGAGGCGGTGAGCGCCTGCTTGATCCGCTCGCCGGTCCAGTCCGGGTGCCGCTGCGCGACGATGGCCGCCGCGCCCGCGACATGCGGCGCCGCCATCGACGTACCGTCCATGGCGACGTAGCCGTCACCCGCCGGAGTACCGATCCGCCCCTTGGCCGCCTTGGCCGCGACGATTCCCACGCCGGGAGCGGTGATGTCCGGCTTCAGCGAGCCGTCGGCGGTGGGGCCGACACTGGAGAAGTCGGCGATCTCGTCGTTGCGGTCCACCGCGCCGACCGTGAGGGCGGAAGCCGCGCTGCCGGGCGAACCGATGGTCCCGGCGCCGGGACCGTCGTTGCCCGCCGAGATGACGAACAGGATGCCGCTGCTCGCGGAGAGGGAATCGACCGCCTCTTCCAGCGGGTCGATCTCCACGTCGTCGTAGCCGCCCAGGCTCATGTTCGCGACCTTGGCGCCCTGGTCGGACGCCCACTGCATGGCGCCGATGATGCCCGAGTCGGAGGCGTACCCGTAGCGGTCGAACACCTTGGCGTCGAGGATCCTCGACTTGGGTGCCACGCCCTTGTAGGCACCCGCGGACTTGGCGCCGCTGCCCGCGATGGTGGAGGCCACGTGGGTGCCGTGCCCCATGTAGTCCACCGAGTCGCCGTCGTCGGTGAAGTCCATCTCCGCGATCTCGGCGTCCGCGAGGTCTGGGTGGGTCTGGTCCACGCCGGTATCGATGACGGCGACCTTCACACCATCGCCGTCGTAACCGGCCTCCCAGGCGGTGGGCGCGCCGATCTGCGGCACGCTCTTGTCCAGGTTCACCTGCCGGCGGCCGTCCAGCCATACGCGGCTGACGCCGGGGGCGGCGGCGCGGAGTTCGGACTTCTCCGTGGTCAGCGCGTCCCACACGTCCGAGGCGTCGTCCTTCGGGACGGAGACGGCTTCGCCGTTCAGCGAGGGGAGGTTGCGCTCCACCGTCGCACCGGCCTCCGCGACATCCGTCTTCGCCTCGGCCTTCAGCCTGGCCTTCGCGGAGCCTGCGGAGCCCTTGGAACCCTCGGTGTCCTTGGGGTGGGCGACGATCAGCGGGAGGTTCTCGCGCCGGTCGTCGTCGAAGCCGTCCTCGAACAGACCGGTCACATCGAACAGCCGCCGGTCGACCGTGCCGTCCCCGACCAGCCGCACGGCGTCGGCGGGGATCACGTACGTCCGGTCCTGCGCCCGCTGGACCGACACCGGGATGTGCTCGCGGCCCTCGCCGGGCCGTACGGAGGTCACCTGGCCCTTGGCGTCCACGTCGACGCGGTCGCCGGTGATCAGTGTGACGGTGGCCTTGCGCGGGCCGGGGGTCGGGCCTGGTGTCAGGCCGGGGGTCGGGCCGCCCGGCCCCTGGCTCGCTCCCGGCTCTAAGCCGCGAACGCCGTCGGGCGACGCGGCGACGGCTCCGGTCACCGTGCCGGCCGCGAGTGCCACCGCGACGGCGATGACACTCGCGCGGTAACCACTGGGTCTGCGCATCAAAGCTGCACCAGCCTTCCTGTTGGGGTCCCCGTCGGGAGTCCCACTGGGGGGGGTGAGACGAAGGGTGGTGCGGGAATGTGATCAACGCTGGCCCAAGTGGTCACGGATCGATAACACGACGCCGCCGCCTGAACGGCGCCTGCCGGGCGCCCCCCACCCGGTCACTCAACCCGCGCGAACTCCAGCCGCCCGCCCCGGCTTTCGGCGATCCGCAGGGTCACGCGAAGAGCGTTGACGAGGCTGAGGAGCATGCGGGACAGCTGGGCGGCGTCGATGTCGACGTTGGCGCCGACGTTGGCGCCAACGTTGGCGTCGGCATCGGCATCGACGCCGGTGCCAGTGCTGGTGCCGGCGTCGGCGTCGGCGTCGGCGTCGGCGTCGTGCGGCTTCTTGGCCAGCGACCCGACCAGCGGCCCGGCGTCCTCAAGCAGCCACTCGGCCGAGAGAAGCAGATCCTCCTCGACATCGTCGGCCAACCGGGACATCCGGCTGTCGGGCCCGTCCGGGCTGAGGTAGCACCGCTTCCCGTCGTCGTTCGTCCACGGCAGCAACCGCAGGGGGGCTTGGGGGTGGGATCCGGGACTCGCTTCACTCGTCGTACTGGGGCACATGCTCTATCCGCTCCTGTCGTGTTCGGGACCCGATTTCGGGGGCTGGAAAGCACACACATCGACCGTTACGGTGTGTGCCACCATCGTCACACTGCGACGCATGGCATCAACAGGGGCGGCCCGTCCCAGCGTTGAGAACGGGATGAATCGGCAACTCGAACAGGTGAGACCCATGAAGTTCCAGCCACAGTCACTGACCCCGTACGTCTCCGCCCGCCACTACTTCGGCTCAGAACAACGCCGCCACCGCGAGCGCGCGAACCTGTCGCTCATCCAGCTCGCGGAGGTCGTGAACTCCAGCAAGAGCGCGCTCGCGCGCATTGAGACGGCCGAGCTGATGCCGCCGCCGGACCTGCCGAGCAGGCTGGATGCGGCGCTGGGGACGGACGGGCTGTTCCATGGGCTGTACCAACTGGCGAAGCGGGAGGCGCATCCGGACCAGTACCGGCGCTTCATGGACTTCGAGTCGCAGGCCGAAATCATCGAGAACTACGAGCCGCAGGTCGTACCTGGCCCGCTACAGACTGAGTCGTACGCTCGCGTGCTACTCAGCTGCCAGAAAGACCTGACAAGGGAACAAGTCGAAGAGCGGGTTGCCGCCCGGATGTCCCGGCAGGAGCGACAGCGATCGGAAAACCCTCCGCGCCGCTGGGCCATCATCGACGAGTCTGTACTGCGACGACAGATCGGCAGCAGAGAGTGCACCTTCAAACAACTGGCCCGGCTGCTGGAGCAGGTGGATAATCGTGACAGCCTGGTTCAGGTGATGCCATTCAGCGCAGGCCCACACTCCCTGATGAGCGGCGCACTGACCCTACTAACAAGCCCCGACGGCTCCGCTGTGGCCTACGAAGAGGGCATCGAGGCCGGCCACCTCTACGAGGACCGGGACGCGGTGAAAAAGTGGCGGCGACAGTACGAAGCACTACGCGCCACGGCTCTCTCGCCTACGGAGTCGGCGACGCTGATCCGGAAGGCAATGGAGGACTACAAACCATGCAACACACCCCCGAACTGAGCGCGGCTCAATGGCGCAAGAGCAGCCACAGCAACACCAACGGGGGCAACTGCGTCGAGATCACCGAGGACTTCCCCGGCGTCGTCCCCGTACGCGACAGCAAGAACCCCACCGGCCCCGCCCTCATGATCCCGGCCGCCACCTGGACCACGTTCATCGCCACCCTCAAGGCGTAGAGCCCGGCAATTCCACAGCTCAGCCCGTCCCCAGTCACCACCCCGGGACGGGCTGAAGGCAACGGAGCGGAGGACCACGAGCCATGCGACACACCCTCAAGCTGAGCAACGCGTGCTGGCGCAAGAGCAGCTACAGCAACACCAACGGGGGCGAATGCGTCGAGATCACCGAGGACTTCCCCGGCGTCGTCCCCGTACGCGACAGCAAGAACCCCACCGGCCCCACCCTCATGATCCCGGCCGCCACCTGGACCACGTTCATCGCCACCCTCAAGGCATAGAGCCCGGCAATTCCGCAGCTCAGCCCGTCCCGGCACCGCCCCGGGACGGGTCTGAGGCACCGGTGAGACCGGTGAGGTTCTTCCGGTATAGGGCGATGGCCTGCTCGGTCGGGTAGTTGGGGACGGTGACGGTTTCGCCGGTCGTCTTCGACACCACGATCTTGGCTCCGCCCGGTGGGGCGGGCCGCAGCCGGCCGGTGGCGTCGGCGGGGCGCGGGGACGCCGCGTACACGAGGTAGCCGATGTCGAACTCGTGGACGTGCAGTTCGGCGGGGGTGCCGTACCGCGCGCAGACGATGTCGATGGCCTGGTCCGGGGTGAAGGGCCGCGTGGCGGGTGTCCTATCGGGTGGAACCATGGCCCTGTCCGATCTCGGCGACGACCACCGTATCCGTATCCGCCTCCGCCAGGAGGCCACCGCCCGGGGCCCACACGGCGGAGCGGCCACAGCCGGTCCACGGACCCGCTGGCCCGGCGTGGTTGTGCTTCCGGTACGTGGTGACCAGCTCACCGGCGAGGGCGGCCATGCGCCGCACATTGGCGGTTACGTCGGCGGGGACGCAGGCGAACTGGGCGGTGGCGATCCTCATAGCCCCCAGCCTGCCAGCCCGCGATCGGGCCCGGCAGGGGGAGCCGAGCAGGCCGCCCGTGGGTGGCATGTCGGGGGTGGGCCGGTGGCGCGGGCCGTGGGGAAGGGGGCCGCCCCTCCTGCTGTGAGTATCGCGACTCCGTGACAGGTGTAAAGGGCGCTCCTGCGTCGCGTCGGCTGCGCCGATTTCGCTTCGCTACACCCTTGACACCTGTCCCGGAGTCGCAAGTGCGGGTGCGGGAGGGGCGGCCGGGGGGTGAGGGGGGCCCAGGAGGTCCGCTGTCCTACCACTCGGCTCAGGGTCCGGCGGCCCGGTGGGCCCTGCGGGGCTGCGCACACTTTCAATGGGGCGGCCCGGCTCGTCTCGGCGGCTGACGGCCGCCTGTTGGTCGGCACTCATGCCCCGCTGGTCACCGTTGCGCTGTGGTGCCCGGGAGCTGGACGGGAGTTGCTGTCCGGCCGGGTCCTCGGGCCGGTCCGGGGGCCGGGGGTCTCCGGGCGGTGCCCGGGGGCGGGAGCAGGGAGTGCGACGTTAGAGCCACTTCCGGCACGTCAGACGACTGCAACGTCACAGTCGTCGGGATCAAGCCCCCCACCCCCGTCAACATGTCCCATACGGGACGGTTTGACGGAGGATTGAGGGCCTCTCTGGACGGCACATGTGTCCTGAGGTGCGTTAGACGCACTCCTCGGCGCGAAGACCGCCTTGGGAGCCCACTTGTCGCCACACACGTCCCAGCAGACCCTGCCCCCACTCCACGGTGACCAGCGGGGCAGGTGTCGCAACCGGCAACGGACCGTTGGCCGCTGAGCCGGTGTCGGACCGCCCCTCTCCTCTGCCGCGTGGCCCCGCAGGGTCCACCGGGCCGCCTGACCCTGAACCGAGCGGCAGAACAGCCGGTCCCCCGGGCAACCCCCTCCCCCCGGCCGCCCCTCCCACACCCGCACTTGCGCTGGAGGGCCGGGTGTCCAGGGTGGAGCGCAGCGGAATCGGCGCAGCCGACGCGACGGAGGAGCGCCCTTGACACCCGGCCCGGAAGCGCGAAACTCACACCAGGAGGGGCGGCCCCACACCCAACAACCCCCGCCACCCACCCACACCACTCAACACCGCTCTGACCCGCACCCGACAATCCCACCGAGACCAGCGGGGCATGAGTCTCAGCAAGCAGCGGACCGTCAGCCGCCCAGCCCACCGGCGCCCTCACTCGGCCGTGCTCAGGGGTCCGCTCCGTCATCGGCCTGCGTCGTGCCGCTCGGGCCACTCAGCTTCTCCCGCTCCTCCAACCCCACCAGCCCTACCAGCTCCAGCAGCAGCCGCAGCTCCCGCCCCTCCCCGCGCAGTCGGAACCCGCACCCCTGTCTGCGGGCCGCCAGTCGGAGCCGGGCCAGTACCTCGACGGCCGCCAGGCCCGGTTGGACGAGGCCGCCCACGTCGCAGATCACCTCGCCCCGGTCGGCGGCGGCCAGCTTCGCGCCCAGGTCGGCGCAGAGCCTCGGTACGTCGGCGGGCGTGACGTGGCCGGCGATGACGAGCAGGATCGGTTCTGTGACATCCACGGGTGGGAGACCGGTCACACTGCCAAAACTCATCGCAGCAGCTCAAGGACCGGCCCGTACGCTGCTGAACATGACCATGACGCATGAACCTGTCGAGCCTGTCGAGCCTGTCGAGCCTGTCGAGCCTGTCGAGCCTGTCGAGCTGGTGATTTTCGACTGCGACGGTGTCCTCGTGGACAGCGAGCGCATCTGCGTGAAGATCGACGTGCGGGTGATGGCCGAACTGGGCTGTGACTTCACCGAGGAGGAGGTGGTCTCCACCTTCGTCGGCTCGTCCTTCGCCGTCCGGAACGCTCTCATCGAGGAGCGGCTCGGGCGGGCCCTCGCGCCGGAGTGGTACAAGGCGTACGACCATCTCTACGAAGAGGCGCTCGCCACCGACCTGTTGGCGATCGACGGGGTCGCGGACGCGCTCGAAGCGCTCGACCTGCCGTTCTGCCTTGCCTCCAACGGCGGGCACGCCAACATCCGGCGCAATCTGACCACCACCGGCCTGCGTCACCACTTCGCTGAGGACCGTATCTTCAGCGCCGCCGATGTCGCCGTGGGCAAGCCCGCGCCCGATCTCTTCCTGCACGCGGCCCGCTCGCTGGGCGTGGCTCCGGCGCGCTGTGTGGTGGTGGAGGACAGCCCGTACGGGGTGACTGCGGCTCGGGCGGCGGGGATGGCGGCGTTCGGTTACGCGGGCGGCCTGACCGCCGCGCACCGGCTGGCCGGGCCGGGCACGGTGGTCTTCGAGGACATGCGGGAGCTGCCGCGGCTGCTGGGGGTGGGGCGGAGCCGGGCCGTGCGCCCCGTCAGCTGACGGGGAACTCCGCCGTGTCGATCGCCAGGTCGAAGGGGGCGGGGAGGGTGAGCTTGCCCCCGTACGCGACCGTTTCGAGCATGCGGTACGTGCCGCCCTCGGGGTCGCCGTAGAGCGTGGCTGTCGGAGAATCCGACGCCCACGGGTCCAGCAGCAGATAGAGCGGAACTCCCGCCTGGGCGTAGCCGTGCGCCTTGGCGATCCGATCATGGTGGGCGTTGCCGCGTGAGGTGATCTCAACGACGAGCTTCGCCCGGCTAGCCGGGAAGATTTCCCCGGGTGCGGACCGGTCCGCCTGCGACGCCACCATGAGGTCGGGGATGTAAAGGCCCTTGCGACCCGGTACCGCTGCTTCCTGCGTCTGAAAGACTCTCCAGTTCCCCGGAATGACGCTTGCGAGACGGAGCAGCAGCAGGTATGCCGTTGAATTGTGGTCCCAGGACGGCGACGGTGACACGGTGATGATCCCCTCGATGATCTCCACCTTGCAGCCCTCGGGTGCGTCCTTCTCTTTCCAGAGACGGACGAGGTCGTCCCAGCCCTGCTCAGGGCCGTGGTCGACAGTGAGTGCGCTCATGGCGGTCTCCATTCGTTTGCGTCACCGATCCCAGCATGCCGAACGGGACCGGTGGCCGTCCACCGATCCCGTTCACCCGAATGGGTATCCCCGCAGGTCAGACCCGCGTCAGACCCGCGTCAGACCCGCGCCAGACCCGCGTCAGGCGATACGTTCCCGCACCACCGGCGCCGCCGTGAACGCCGTGCCCGGTGCGCCGATGTCGTACGTGCCCGCCAGGGCCTCCGTCGCGTAGGCGAACTTCTCCGGGGTGTCCGTGTGCAGGGTCAGCAGGGGCTGGCCCTCGGTGACGCGGTCGCCGGGCTTGGCGTGGATCTCGATGCCGGCGCCCGCCTGGACCGGGTCCTCCTTGCGGGCGCGGCCCGCGCCGAGGCGCCAGGCGGCTACGCCGACTCCGTAGGCGTCGAGGCGGGTGAGGACGCCGGTGGCGGGGGCCGTGATGATCTGCTGTTCGCGGGCGACCGGGAGGTCCGCGTCCGGGTCGCCGCCCTGGGCCGCGATCATCCGGCGCCAGACGTCCATCGCCGAGCCGTCGGCCAGCGCCTTCGCCGGGTCGGCGTCGGGCAGGCCCGCCGCGTCGAGCATCTCGCGGGCGAGCGCCAGGGTGAGTTCGACGACGTCGGCCGGGCCGCCGCCCGCGAGGACCTCGACGGACTCGCGGACCTCCAGGGCGTTGCCGGCCGTCAGGCCGAGCGGGGTGGCCATATCGGTGAGCAGGGCGACGGTCTTCACGCCGTGGTCGGTGCCGAGGCCGACCATGGTGGAGGCCAGCTCGCGGGCGTCCTCGATGGTCTTCATGAACGCGCCGGTGCCGACCTTGACGTCCAGGACCAGCGAGCCGGTCCCCTCGGCAATCTTCTTGGACATGATCGAGGAGGCGATCAGCGGGATCGCCTCGACCGTGCCGGTGACATCACGCAGCGCGTACAGCTTCTTGTCGGCCGGGGCCAGCCCGTCGCCCGCCGCGCAGATGACCGCGCCGGTGGTGTCGAGGACGTACAGCATCTCCTCGTTGGAGAGCAGCGCCCGCCAGCCGGGAATGGACTCCAGCTTGTCGAGGGTGCCGCCGGTGTGGCCGAGGCCCCGGCCGCTGAGCTGCGGTACGGCGGCGCCGCACGCGGCGACCAGCGGGGCCAGCGGGAGGGTGATCTTGTCGCCGACGCCGCCGGTGGAGTGCTTGTCGGCCGTCGGGCGCGACAGCGCGGAGAAGTCCATGCGCTCGCCGGAGGCGATCATGGCGGCGGTCCAGCGGGCGATCTCGGTGCGGTTCATGCCGTTGAGCAGGATCGCCATCGCGAGCGCCGACATCTGCTCGTCGGCGACCTCGCCGCGCGTGTAGGCGTCGATCACCCAGTCGATCTGCTCCGGGCTCAGCTCGCCCCGGTCGCGCTTGGTGCGGATGACGGAGATGACGTCCATGGTGGTCCTTACGCGTGGATTGGTTCGGTATTACGGCGGCCCCGGGGGAGCCGGATCGCGGCTCTCCCCGGGACCGGGCTCAGTGGAGGCGGCCGGCGTCGAGGCGACCGGCGTCGAGGTGTCCCGGGCCGAAGGCCTGCGGGAGCATCTCGGCCATGGTCCGGAAGCCGTCCGGGGTCTCCAGGATCAGCTCGGCGCCGCCGAACTCGTACAGCAGCTGCCGGCACCGGCCGCACGGCACCAGCACCTCGCCCGCGCCGTCGACGCAGGTGAAGTGGGTGAGCCGGCCGCCGCCGCCGAGCTGGAGGGCGGAGATCAGGCCGCACTCGGCGCAGAGCCCGATGCCGTACGAGGCGTTCTCGACGTTGCAGCCGGTGACCGTACGGCCGTCGTCGACCAGGGCGGCCACGCCGACCGGGTACTTCGAGTACGGCGCGTACGCGTGGGTCATGGCGTCGCGGGCGGCGGCGCGCAGGGCGTCCCAGTCGACGGCGGCGGTGTCCACGGCGGTCACGGTCATTTGCCCTGCCCTCTTCGGTACGGCATCCCGTCGGCCTTCGGCATCCGCAGCCGTTGCGCGGAGAGCGCGAGGACGAGCAGCGTCGTGACGTACGGCGCGGCGTCGACGAACTGGCTGGGCACCTGGTCGGTGAGCCCGTACCAGACGAAGAGCAGCACCGAGACGGCCGCCGAGATGGCGGCGGGGACGTACTTCTTCTTGTACAGCTGCCAGGCTACGGCGATGACCAGCAGGATCGCGAGCAGGAGCAGCATCGCGTGGACGTTCTCGGCGCCGCCGCGCAGCTTGAGGCTGTCGGTGAAGCCGAAGAGCCCGGCGCCCAGCGCCATGCCGCCCGGCATCCAGTTGCCGAAGATCATCGCGGCGAGGCCGATGTAGCCGCGCCCGCCGGTCTGGCCCTCCTGGTAGATGCCGGTGGAGACGATGGCGAGGAAGGCGCCGGCGAGTCCGGCGAGTCCGCCGGAGACGGCGACGGCGATGTACTTGTACTTGTAGACGTTGACGCCGAGGGATTCGGCGGCGACCGGGTTCTCACCGCAGGAGCGCAGCCGCAGTCCGAACGCGGTGCGCCACAGGATCCACCAGGTGGCGGGGATCAGGAGCAGCGCGACGACGGTGAGCAGCGACAGGTTGGTGACCAAGCCGCCGACGATGCCCGCGAGGTCGGAGATCAGGAACCAGTGTTTCCCCTGGAGGGTCGCCATCCAGTCGGCGAGTCCGGGGACTGTGATCTCGGTGATGGAGCCGATGCGCGGGGACTGCTTGGTGGAGCCGCCCTCGACGCCGTCGAAGGCGTAGTTGGAGAGGTAGCGGGTGACGCCGACGGCGAGGATGTTGATGGCCACACCGGAGACGATGTGGTTCACGCCGAAGGTGACGGTGATGACGGCGTGCAGCAGTCCGCCGAGGCAGCCGCCCAGGATGCCGACGAGGACGCCGGTCCAGGGGCCCCACTGGTAGCCGGCCCAGGCGCCGAACCAGGTGCCGAGGATCATCATGCCTTCGAGGCCGATGTTGACGACGCCCGCGCGCTCGGCCCACAGACCGCCGAGGCCGGCGAGGCCGATCGGGATGGCGAGTTCGAGGGCGCCGGCGACCTGGCCGACGGAGGTGATGTCGTCGGCGCCGCTGATCAGCCGTACGAGCGAGACGAGGGCGAGCGCCCCCGCGACGATCAGCAGGATGACGGGCACGGAGAACGTCGGGCGTCCGCCGCTCTTCCTGGGTGCGGCGCTCGTGGCAGAGACGGTGCTCGTGTTCGTACTCGTACTCACAGCGCGGACCCCTCCTTCTCGGTCTGGTCGGACGGGTCGGGGTGGGCCTCGGTGGTGAGGGCGCCGCCTGCGGCGAGTTCCTCGCCGACCTTCTGCTGCTGGCGGCGGATCCCGTAGCGGCGGACGAGTTCGTAGCTGACGACGACCGCGATCACGATCAGGCCCTGCATGATCGTGGCGATCTCCTTCTCGTACCCGAACTGGTCGAGGGAGGCGGAGGTCTTGTCCAGGAAGGCGATCAGCAGCGCGCTGAAGAGCATGCCCACCGGGTTGTTCCGGCCGAGCAGGGCGATGGTGATGCCGAAGAAGCCGATACCGGCCGGGAAGTCCAGGCTGTACGTGTGGGAGTCGCCGAGCAGGGTCGGCATTCCGACGAGCCCGGCGACCCCGCCGGAGATCAGCATCGCGGTCAGGGTCATCTTCTTGGCGTCGACGCCGGAGGCCTGTGCGGCGCTCTCGCTGGCGCCGGTGGCGCGCAGGTCGAAGCCGAAGCGGGTGCGGCCGAGGACGAACCAGTAGACGATGCCGCAGGCGACGGCGACGAAGGTGAAGCCGTAGATGTCACCGGCCTCGGCGCCGAGGGAGAGGCCGGGGAACCAGCCGGACTCCGGGATGATGCCGGTGGTCAGGTTGTTGGAGCCGGCGGGCTGGACGCCGAGGTTCGCCGGCTGGATCAGCCAGGCGATCAGGCTGGTGGCGATGGCGTTGAGCATGATCGTCGCGACGACCTCGCTCACTCCGCGCGTCGTCTTCAGGATGCCCGCGATGCCCGCCCAGAACGCGCCGACCAGCATCGCGACGATCACGATCAGTGCGATGTGGAGCGGTCCGGGGAGGTTGACGTTGGCGCCGACGAGGGCGGCCATCATGGCGGCGAGCCGGTACTGGCCGTCGACGCCGATGTTGAAGAGGTTCATCCGGAAGCCGACGGCGACCGCGAGCGCGGCCAGGTAGTACGTGCCGGCCTGGTTGATGATCAGGACCTGGATATCGACGTACTGCGCGGAGTCGGACATCAGCTGGTAGAGCCGGAACGGGTCCTTGCCCGAGGCCAGCAGCACCACGGTGGTGAGGGCGAACGCGACGATCATGGCGAGCGCCGGACCGGCGACGCCCAGGATCAGCCTGTCCTTGTCGAATTTCTTCATCGGGCGTCGTCCTCCGCCGTCTCGGCCGCTTCCGGTGCCTCCAGGTGACCGGTGGCGGCGCCGGTCATGGCGGAGCCCAGCTCCTCCGGGGTGATGGTGGCGGGGTCCGCGTCGGCGACGAGCCGGCCGCGGTACATGACCCGCAGGGTGTCGGAGAGCCCGATCAGCTCGTCCAGGTCGGCGGAGATCAGCAGGACGGCGAGGCCCTCGCGGCGCGCCTCGCGGATCTGGTCCCAGATCTGCGCCTGCGCGCCGACGTCCACGCCGCGGGTCGGGTGCGCGGCGATGAGCAGCTTGGGGCTGTGGCTCATCTCGCGGCCGACGATCAGCTTCTGCTGGTTTCCGCCGGACAGGGAGGCCGCGGTGACCTCGATGCCGGGGGTACGGACGTCG
This sequence comes from Streptomyces sp. NPDC093109, assembly GCF_040701725.1. Taxonomy (NCBI): domain Bacteria; kingdom Bacillati; phylum Actinomycetota; class Actinomycetes; order Kitasatosporales; family Streptomycetaceae; genus Streptomyces; species Streptomyces sp. NPDC093109. The sequence goes on along the minus strand of NZ_JBFBEZ010000016.1, from coordinate 54,094 downwards.
TACTCGCGCACGATCCGTACGGTGTCGGCGCGCGCGGCGCGCGGGTCGAGCAGGCCGCGGCGGCTGTTGGGCGTCTCGGTGACATGGCCGAGGATGCGGTTCTCCCAGAGGGACGACTCCAGCAGCAGGCCGTGCCGGTGCCGGTCCTCGGGGATGTAGCCGATGCCGTCCTCGCGCCGTTTGCGGGTGGGTGCGTGGGAGATGTCGGCGGAGTCGAGGGTGATGGTGCCGCCGTCGGGGTCGCGCATCCCCATCAGCGCCTCGATCAGTTCGGTCTGGCCGTTGCCCTCGACGCCGGCGATGCCGAGCACCTCACCGCGGTGGATGGTGAAGGTGATGGAGTCGAGCACCTCGCGTACGGCGCCGTCGGGGTCGGTGGCGGTGAGCCGCAGTCCGTCCACGGTGAGTGTGGGGATGTCGGTGACCGTCGACTCGCGGGTCTCGGGCGAGGGCAGTTCGCTGCCGACCATCAGCTCGGCGAGTTGCTTGGTGGTGGTGCCGGCGGGGTCGGCGGTGCCGACGGTCGTGCCGCGGCGGATGACGGTGATGTCGTCGGCGACGGAGAGCACCTCGCCCAGCTTGTGCGAGATGAAGATGACGGTGAGGCCCTCGGCCTTGAGCTCGCGGAGGTTGTCGAAGAGCGCCTCGACCTCCTGCGGTACGAGGACGGCGGTGGGCTCGTCGAGGATCAGGATGCGGGCGCCGCGGTAGAGGACCTTGAGGATCTCGACGCGCTGGCGGTCGGCGACCCCGAGGTCCTCGACGAGCGCGTCGGGGCGGACGCCGAGACCGTACGCGTCGGAGATCTCCTGGATCTTCTTGCGGGCCTTGGCGCCGATGCCGTACAGCTTCTCGCCGCCGAGGACGACGTTCTCCAGGACGGTGAAGTTGTCGGCGAGCATGAAGTGCTGGTGCACCATGCCGATGCCGCGCGCGATGGCGTCGCCGGGGGTGGCGAAGGCCGCCGGCGTGCCGTCGATGGTGATGGTGCCCTCGTCCGGCTTCTGCATGCCGTAGAGGATCTTCATCAGGGTCGACTTGCCGGCGCCGTTCTCGCCGACCAGGGCGTGGACGGTGCCTCTGCGGACGGTGATGTCGATGTCGTGGTTGGCGACGACACCGGGGAAGCGCTTGGTGATGCCGCGCAGCTCGACGGCGGGGCTGCCCGTGGTGGGCGGCTGGCCTGCGGCTTCTGGCGGACTGCTGGACGCGTTGATGACGCACTCTCCTTGGCGGGGAAAGGAGTGGAGACGGTGGAGGCGGTGTGGGAGAGCACGTCGGTGTGTCGTCACGGTATGCCGGAAATCGCCGGACGGGCGGTAGGGCCCGTCCGGCGATCGGCCGACAGTGGGAGGACCTGGCGCGCGGTCCCTCCGGTTACGGCGTGGTCTTGACGGTGATCTTGCCGTCGATGATTTCCTTCTTCGCCTTCTCCACCGCGGCGACCACGTCGGTCATCTTGGTGTACGCGGGGTTGGAGTCGGCCAGGCCGACGCCGTCCTTGTCCAGGCCGTAGCGGATCTCACCGGACTCGGGCTTGCCGTCCTGGACGGACTTGATCAGGTTGTAGACGGCGTCCGCGACGTCCTTGGTGACCGAGGTGAGGATCGAGTCCTTGTAGTCGGCCAGGCCCTTCTGGTTGTACTGGTCGGAGTCGACGCCGATGTTCCACTTGCCGGCCTTCGACACGGCCTCGATCGAGCCGGAGCCGGCCAGACCGGCGGCGGCGTAGATGACGTCGGCCTTCTTGTCGAGCTGGCCCTGCGCGGCGGCCTTGCCCAGGTCGGGCTTGGAGAAGCCGTCGAAGTTCGGCGGCTGGGTCAGGTACTGGGAGAGGACCTTGACCTTGGGGTCGGTGTCCTTGACGCCCTGCTCGAAGCCGGCCTGGAACTTCTTGATCAGCGGGGTCTCGACACCGCCGATGAAGCCGACCGTGGCGGTCTTGGTGGTCTTCGCGGCGGCGACGCCCGCGAGGTAGGAGCCCTGCTCCTCGTTGAAGACCATGTTGGCGATGTTCGCGCCGGTGACCGAGGCGTCGTCGATGATCCCGAAGGTCGTCTTCGGGAACTTCTTGGCGACCTTGTCGATGGCGGGCGCGTAGGCGAAGCCGACACCGATGACGGGGTTGTTGCCGCCGCGGGCCAGCTCCGTCAGGCGCTGGACCTTGTCGGCGTCCGACTCGCCGTCGGAGGGCTCGGAGTCGACGCCCTTGACCTTGAGGTCCGTCTCGGCCTTCTGCAGACCCGCGTAGGCGGCGTCGTTGAAGGACTGGTCGCCGCGTCCGCCGACGTCGTACGCGATGGCGGCGGTCTCCTTGGTACCGGCGGAGCTGCTGTCGCCGGAGGAGGACGAGGACGAGGTCTTGCCACACGCCGTGGCGGTCAGCGCCACCGCCGAGGCGATACAGAGCGTGGCGATCCTGGTGATCCGACGCAAGAGGGGCTCCTTCAACCTGACCGAAGCGCCTCTTCCGGCGCTGGTTTCGCGGCGATCGTAACGCGCGTAGATGTCAGGTAAAGACCCGTACGGAAGCCGTTATCGGATCGTCGCGAACAGAAGATGTCATGGCCGATTACAACCGGTTGCCGTCGATCAACGCGGCGGCGGTGAAAAGCTCCACACCGGCCGTGATCGCCAGCTCGTCGACGTCGAAATCCCCGCGATGCAGGTCATACCGATCCTGGCTGCCGGGACGCCGGACACCGAGGCGCGCCATCGCGCCCGGGACCCGCTCCAGGTACCAGGAGAAGTCCTCCCCGCCGAGGCTCTGCTCGGTGTCCTCGATTGCGTACGATCCGCGGCGGGCGGTCTGCGCGGCGCGCAGCAGCTCCGTGACGGCGGGGTCGTTGACGACCGGCGGCACGCCCCGGACGTAGTCGATCACGGTCTTCGCCCCGTACAGCGCGGCGACCTCGTCGATGGCGGCGTGCACCAGGTCCGGCGCGTCGCGCCAGGCGGGCAGGTCGAGGCAGCGGACGGTGCCGGACAGCTCGGCGTGCTGCGGGATGACGTTGCAGGCGTGGCCGGCCGCGATCCGGCCCCAGGTGACGGCCAGGCCCGAGCGCGCGTCGACCCGGCGGGCGAGCAGCGCGGGGACCTCGGTGGCGACCTTGGCGGCGGCGGTGACCAGGTCGGTGGTCAGATGCGGGCGGGCGGTGTGGCCGCCGGGGCCGTCGAGGGTGATCTCCAGCCGGTCGCAGGCGGAGGTGATCGGCCCGGGGCGCAGCCCGATGCTCCCGGCGTCGACGCGCGGGTCGCAGTGCACGGCGATGATGGAGCCGACGCCGTCCAGCACGCCCGACTCGATGGCGTCGGCGGCGCCGCCGGGCAGCACCTCCTCGGCGGGCTGGAAGAGCAGCCGTACGGGGTGGGGCAGCAGTCCCTGCCGGTCCAGCTCGGCCAGCACGAGCCCGGCGCCGAGGACGGCGGTGGTGTGTACGTCGTGCCCGCAGGCGTGCGCCCGGTCGGGCACGGTGGAGCGGTACGGGACGCCCGTCTTGGTGTCGGGGATGGGCAGGGCGTCGATGTCGGCGCGCAGCGCGAGCATGGGCCGCGCGGGCCGTACGCCGTCCCGTGCCCCGTCCCGGATCCCGATGTCGCAGATCAGCCCCGTACCGGTGTCGAGCACGCGCGGCGCGAGCCCGGCGCGCTCCAGCCGGCTCTTGATCGCGGCGGTCGTGCGGAACTCCTGGTTGCCCAGCTCGGGATGCATGTGCAGATCCCGGCGGAAGGCGATCAGCTCGGCGCGCAGCTCGTCCGGCAGAGCGCCGGGAAGCGCGGCGGCGGCGGACGTCTCGGCGGACGCCTCCTCGCTGGAGCGGTCGGTTGTGGACTCACGGGACATCAGCTGGCTCACCTGTTGAAGAGTAGGCCCCTTCACTGATCAACCAGGCATGGATCAACAAAATTTCAGCCGCTCAGGGGAAGAAATCCGCTGCGGCCGTGCATGGCGATCACTGGCTGCGGGTATACCAGCCGTTTTCTGCCCCGATGGGGCCGGTCACCTGGTCGATATCGACCGGTCCGGCCGGGATCGCCTCAGTCCAGGGTGACGCGGGCGGCGACCGGCAGATGGTCACTGCCCGTGGCGGGCAGGGTGCGGATGTGACCGACGGTTGCCGAGCGGGCCATGACCTGGTCGATCCTGGCCAGCGGCAGCGTGGCGGGGAAGCTGAGGGCGAAGCCCCGTTCTGCGGCGTTCATCCGCGAGGTCAGCGGGGCCAGCCCACGGTCCTCGACCGTGCTGTTCAGATCGCCCAGCAGAATCACCGCCTTCACTTCCTCGGCGGCGACAGCCCTGCCCAGCAGACGGGCGCTCTCGTCGCGCGGTCCTGAGGCGAGGCCGCTCGCGCGGATACGGATCGAGGGCAGGTGCGCGACGTACGCGGCGATCTCGCCGTGCGGAGTACGGACCACGGTGCGCAGCCCGCGGCTCCAGCCCTCCTCGATCCCCTTCGGTCTGATGTCCAGCGGCCGGGTGCCGGTCAGCGGATGCTTCGACCAGAGTCCGACGGTGCCCAGGACCGCGCGGTACGGGTACTCCGGGGCAAGGGTCTTCTCGTACACCGCCAGCGCGGGAGGCACCAGCTCCTCCAGCCCGATGAGATCGGGTGCGGCGTCGGCCAGCGCGCGGGCGGTGCCCGCCGGGTCGGTGTTCTCGTCGCTGACGTTGTGCTGCACGACGAGCAGATCGCGCGCGCCGGGCTCCGGCCCGGGCAGGAGCAGTCCGCCGAAGAGGTACGTCCAGGCCGCCGCCGGCAGGAGCAGGGCGACCAGCGCGAGGGCCGAGCGGCGCAACAGCGCCAGGGCGAGCAGCACCACGACCGTGAGGCCGAGCCACGGCAGGAACGATTCCAGCAGACTGCCCAGGCGGCCAACGGAGTTGGGCACGGCCCGGTGGAACGCCAACAGCGCGGCCGTCAGCACCGCGAGCCCGGCGAGCACCCGCCCCCGCCCCCGCCCCCGCGTCCTGACCGGCCGGCCCTCCGTGTCCCCCGCCGCGTCCCCCGCCGTGTCCTGCGTCCCGCCCTCGCCCGGAGCCCCCGCCTCGCCCTCGCCCGGAGCCCCCGGCCCTGCCCGCCGGAGCGCCGCCCGCACCCTCGACGCCGTACCCCTGCCTTCGCGCACCTGCTCCACCGTGGTTCTCCCGTCCGCTTGCCCTCACTCCCCAGGACGTGTCACCCGCCGAACGCGGTTCAGTCGTCCGCGGGGCCCTCGGGCCGGCGATTGTCCGGTCCGGCCGAGCGGGTGTATTCGGTGGGTGTCTGGCCGTAGCGCTTTCTGAAGGCCCGGGTGAAGTGGCTGCTGTCGGCGAAATGCCAGTAGGCGGCGAGTTCGGAGACGCCCGGCCGGCCGGGCGTGGCGGTGAGGGCGCGCCGGGCTTCCTCCAGGCGCCGGTGGCGGATGTAGGCCGTCGCCGACTCTCCCGCCGAGGCGAATGCCCGTTGCAGCGTGCGCACGGAGACGCCGAGTCTGCCGGCCAGCATCGTCGTGGACAGTTCCGGCTCGGTGAGGTGGCTGTCCGCGAGATCCTTCGCGGCCTGGGTGAGCGCGGGCGCCAGCAGTGGTTCCGCGTCGTCGAACCGGCGCAGTGCCACCGCCTTGGCCAGTTCGATCAGGGTGCCGCGGACGGCGTGCACACCGGCCGGGCCGAGGTCGGACACGGTCGCGTGGATCATGTTCGTGTGGGCCAGTAACAGACGCATCTCGGCCGAGCCGGCGGTCCCGTTGATGATCCGGTCCCCGAGCAGGGGTGTGAGCATCGCGGGAGGCAGCAGGAGGACCTTCGCCGCGGTGTGCGGTGCCGTCTCGAAGCGCGGCGGCGGTCCGAAGTGCCCGAGCAGGAACTGGCCCGCCGGTACGGTGCGTTCGCCGTGCGGGGGCCGCCGGCTCAGCGTCAGCGCGCCGCGCCTCGTCACGTACATCCGTACCTGGTCCTCGACATGGGACGAGGTGCCCACGCCCCGGCCGGTCCGAACGCCGCGCAGGTCGATGATCGCCACGTCGCGCACCCTGACGCCGCGCATTCTGACCCGCTGGTCATCCGTCGGGGCCGCGTCCGGGGCCGTGTCCGGGTCCGGGTCCGGGTCCGGGTCCGGGTCCGGGTCCGGGTCCGGGTCCGGGTCCGGGTCCGGCGGTCCGAATTCACCCAGCCGCGTCTCCCATTGGCGCCCGAAGGCACCGAAACCGCGCGCCGCTGAATTCGGGACGGTGGAATTCAGAGAGAACGCCCCGAGCGCTCTGCTTATCCGCACTCCGGTGTTTTTCATCGCAGACTCATCCACCTTGCGTTGACAGGACTATGTGCCGTGGCGCCGATGTTCCATTCGGATGGCGCTGTGGTTCGAGTGCGTGACGCACCCATCGATCTACTCTTTTCTGACGCGAGTTGAGCGCACATCGGATGCGCGGAAGGAAGGCGCAATGACGACTACTGAGCCGGTTCCGGAAGAGATTCTGGACCCCACACTCCCGATCATCGATTCCCACCACCACCTGAGCGACCGCCGAAAGCCGGGCCCCGACGTCCTGGGGCCGCCGACGCGCTACCTCGTCGACGAGTACGCCGACGCCGTCGGCGGAGGGCACAACGTCATCGCCTCGGTGTGTGTGCAGTCCTCCGCGATGTACCGCGCGGACGGCCCCGAGGAGCTCAAGCCGGTCGGGGAGACCGAGTTCCTGAACGGCCAGGCAGCGATGTCGGCGAGCGGCCTCTACGGGAACTGCCGCATCGGCGCCGGGATAGTCTCCTACGCCGATCTGACGCTCGGCGACCGGGTCGACCGCGTTCTCGAAGCGCACATGGCCGCCGCGCCACAGCGGTTCCGGGGAGTCCGGCAGGGCGGTATGTGGGACGAGGACGCGTCGCTCGTGGGATGGCTCGCGGACCTCGGTCCCCGGTTCTACGCTCGCGACGACTTCCGCCGGGGCTTCGCGCGGCTCGCCGGTTTCGGAATGACCTTCGACGCCTTTGTCCTCGCGCCGCAGTTGCTGGACGTACATGACCTCGCGCGCGCTTTCCCGGGGACGGAGATCGTACTCAACCACGTGGGGCAGCCGCTCGGTTCCGGACGTTACGCGGGGCGTATGCACGAGTTCTTCGGCCAGTGGAAAGCCGATGTGGAGACCGTCGCGACGAATCCGAACGTCAAGATCAAGATGGGTGGTCTCGGCACCATGCTCAGCGCCTTCCCGTCGTTCCGGGCGGACCCGCCGTTCCCGTCGGGGGCGCTCGCCGAGCAGTGGCGGCCCTACGTCGAGACCGCGATCGAGGCCTTCGGGGCGGAGCGGTGCATGTTCGAGAGCAACCTGCCGATGGACAGCTCCGGTCCGTTCGTCAACGTCTGCAACGCCTTCAAGCTGATGACCAAGGGGTGCTCGGAGCCCGAACGGCGGGCCTTCTTCGCCGGGACAGCGGCGAGTTTCTACCGTCTGGACGTGTAACGGCGGCCGGCCCGCCACCGGGAAGGTGACGGGCCGGCCGGGTGGTGCCGTCGCGGGTGCGTCGCGGGTTACGTCGCGGGTGCGTCGCGGGTTACGCCGCGCGGTGCCGTTCCGGGTTACGCGGGCGAGGGCAGGCGCGGGAGGCGGTGGACGTCGCGGGCCGTGCCCGTGACGACCGACAGGAAGCCGTGGGCGCGGGGGGAGGCCGTTTCGCGGAGCCACTCCGGGGCTATGTCGCAGACCGCGACCCGTACGCCCGTGCCCGCCAGGGCCAGGGGGAGGGTGTGGACCACGGTGGACGGGAAGCTCAGGATCGTCCGGCCGATCGGGCCGCGGCGCGCTATCAGTTCCAGCGGGAGGTCCGGGCGGACGATCTCCAGGCCGGTCGCCGCGTGCAGTTTGTGGAGCTTGTCGACGTTCTCGCGGCGGTGCGCGAAGTAGCGCGTCGCGTTGTGCGTGCGGGCCAGGGCGATGACCGCCGCGGTGTACTGGTCCGCGTCGACCACGCCCGTCTCGACCAGCGACGTGCCGACCATGTCCGCGCCCGCCGAGATACGCGGCGGGCCGAAGGTGGCGCGCGTCCAGGCGAAGTCGTTGGCCGTCACGGTGATGCCGTCAGGCACCTCCTCGACCGGCATCGAGGTGAAGACCTCGACCGTACGGGCGGCCGACGGTGTCAGCCGGCGGCGGGCGACCGCCGTGACGGGCGCCAGGACCAGCTCCCGGGGCGAGCGGCTGCCGCGCCGGTGCCAGCGCACCAGCCGTTCGCCGCGCGCGATCTGCGCGATGAACTCCATCGTCGCCGTACCGTCGTCGACGATCGTCAGCTCCTTGCCGCCGACCAGCGTCAGCAGCAGCTGTACGTAGCGGGAGAACGGGTCGCCGATGACGATCCGGTCGCTGGCGCGCAGCAGCGGCGCCAGTTCGCGCACCGTCTTCAGCGGCGCGCCCGCGCCGCCGCGCGCCTCCTGCCAGCGCACGGCGAAACCCGCGTCGCGGGCCAGCTCGGCCATCCGGCGGAGCTGGCCGCGCGACATGGGGTCGGTGGGCGACAGGACGACCAGGATCAGTTCCTCACCCGTACCGCTCGCGTCCGCCCACTCCAGCACGTTGAGCAGCTGAACCGGGCTCTCCACGAAGGCGATCGCGGGTGCGGGTGCTTGTGCGTGTGCTTGTGCGTGTGCGGAATCGCGGGTGCGTGTACGGTCCCCACCTTCAGCGGTCATGGCGCTAGACCGCGACCGGCTCGGCCGGCTCCGCGACGACGCCCGTGACGCGGCGCAGCTTCTTCATCGGGCCCAGCTCCGACTCGTACACCTTCTTGACGCCGTCACCGAGGGACGCCTCGATGGTGCGGATGTCACGGACGAGGCGGGTGAGGCCGCCCGGCTCGACGGAGGCGGCCTGGTCGGAGCCCCACATGGCGCGGTCGAGGGTGATGTGGCGCTCGACAAACGCGGCGCCGAGGGCGACGGCTGCCAGCGTGGTCTGGAGGCCGGTCTCGTGGCCGCTGTAGCCGATCGGGACGTTCGGGTACTCGGCCTGGAGGGTGTTGATCACCCGCAGGTTGAGCTCCTCGGCCTTGGCCGGGTACGTCGAAGTGGCGTGGCAGAGCAGGATGTTGTCGCTGCCGAGGACCTCGACCGCGTGGCGGATCTGCTTCGGCGTGGACATGCCGGTGGAGAGGATGATCGTCCGGCCGGTGGCGCGCAGGGCGCGCAGCAGTTCGTCGTCCGTGAGGGAGGCGGAGGCGACCTTGTGGGCGGGGACGTCGAACTTCTCCAGGAAGGCGACGGCCTCGGTGTCCCACGGGGAGGCGAACCAGTCGATGCCGCGCTTGGCGCAGTGCTCGGCGATGGTGCGGTACTCGTCCGCGCCGAACTCGACGCGGTGGCGGTAGTCGATGTACGTCATCCGGCCCCAGGGGGTGTCGCGCTCGATGTCCCACTGGTCGCGCGGGGTGCAGATCTCCGGCGTGCGCTTCTGGAACTTGACCGCGTCGCAGCCCGCGTCGGCGGCCACGTCGATCAGGGCGAGGGCGTTGTCGAGGTCGCCGTTGTGGTTGATGCCGATCTCACCCGTGACATAGACAGGCCGGCCGGGACCCGCGGTCCGCGTGCCGAGGGTGCGCAGGCGGGAGGTGGTGGCGTTGGTGCTCATGGAACTGTCCTTAGATGTTGGGGGTGGGGGTGGAAAGGGTGGAATCGGTGGTGGGAGCCGGACCGGTGGTGGGAGCCGGACCGGTGGTGGGAGCCGGACCGGTGGTGGTGCGGAGGGTGGGGCCAAGCAGCCAGGCCGCGATCTCGCGGATCGCGCCCTCGCCGCCGGCCGTCGTGGTGACGGCGCGCGCGGCGGACCGTACGGATCCGTGCGCGTCGGCCACGGCCACCGGCCAGCCGGCCACGTCGAAGCAGGGCAGGTCGTTGACGTCGTTGCCGACGTAGAGCACGCGGTCGGGCGCGATGCCCTCCTCGTCGCACCACTGCTTGAGCGCCAGGTCCTTGCGGTCGATGCCGTGGAGGACGGGCATGTCGAGCTTGCGGGCGCGGGCGGCGACGACCGGGTTGCGCTCGGTGGAGAGGGTGAGCAGCTTCAGCCCGGAGCGGCGCAGCGCGGCGATGCCGAGTCCGTCGCCGCGGTGTACGGCGACGATCTCGCGGCCGTCCGCGTCGATGAGGACCTTGTCGTCGGTCTGTGTGCCGTCGAAGTCGAGGACGACGGCGTCGATGTCGGCGCGCGCCGGCAGTGTGGGCGGGTCGACCAGCGGCGCGAGCGCGCGGGCGCGGGCCAGGTCGTGCGGGTCGTCGATCTCCAGGACGCGGCCGGCGTCGGTGCGTACGAGCGCGGTGCGGCCGAAGAAGCGGTGGCGCGCGGTGCGGAAGCCGTCGGCGCGCATCGCGTAGGCGGCGCCGGTCTCCAGGTACTCCTGCTCGCGGTCCTGGCGGCGCGGGCGGTTCGCCTTGTCGTGGTTGACGCCGATGCCGTCGGCCGCTTCAGCGCCGCCCGTCTCGCGCCAGAGGAAGCCGTGGGCCGGCGCGACCGTCAGCGCGGTGTCGGCGCCGTCCTCGGTGACGGCGGTGACCACGCCGTCCAGGTCGCCGGCGGTGAGGAACGGGCTGGTCGCCTGGACGAGCAGGACGACCTCCGCGACCGCGCCGCGCATCGCCTCGTACGCGTCCATGGCGTGCAGGACTGCGGCCTCGCTGGTCGCGGTGTCGCCCGCGATGGCGGCGGGCCGCAGGACGACCTCGGCGCCGGCGCCGCGGGCCGCGTCCGCGATGGCCGCGTCGTCCGTGGAGACGACGACGTCGGTCACGTGCCGGGCCGCCAGGGCGGCGCGGACGGCGCGGACGACCAGCGGGACGCCGCCGACGGGCGCGAGGTTCTTGGCGGGGACGCCCTTGGATCCGCCGCGTGCGGGGATCACCGCGAGGACGGTCATGAGTTCTCCTTGAATGGTTGGCGGTCTGCGCCGGGGCGGGTCACGGCTCGGGTCACAGCTCGCCCATCCGGCGGATGACGGGGGCCACGCGCTGCACGCCGTGCCGGTACGCGCCGCGCGCCGCTCCCCGTACCGCCTCGCGCACCACGCGCCGCAGCCCGCCGGCCGGCTCGTCCCTGGCCGTACGGGACGACGCGAGCGCGGTCCCGTCGGCGGCCAGGTGGTAGCGGGCGAGCAGCCCCGGCAGATAGCCGGGCGCGGTGGTGGCCGTGTAGTACGGGGCGAGCGGCGGGAGTCCGGCGCCGGGCCCGGCGGACCGGGTTTCCAGCAGCTTCGCCAGGTGCGCGCGGGCCTCGTCGAAGGCGGTGGCGTACGTACCGTCGGCGGCGACGCCCTGCCGGTCGGCCCAGACGGCGTCGGCGCGCGGGCGCCCGCCGCCGTCCAGCTGGTCCCAGGAGGCCAGGCAGCCGGAGCCGAGGAAGTGGTGGTTGCCGAGCGGCTCGCGGATCCCGAAGTCGGTGAGGATCGCGGTCGGGACGGACCGGTGGAGGGCTTCGAGGGCGGCGGTGGACGAGACGGTGACCAGCAGGTCGGTCCGGTCGAGGACCTCGCCCATGTTCCCGTACACGAGCCGGAAGTTGGGGGGCAGACCGCCGGGCGTCTTCTCGGCGAGCCTCTGGTACGGGAACTCCTCGACGTGCGTGGTGTGCTCGCCGGGCTTGGAGCGCAGCTTCAGCAGCACCTCGCGGCCCGGGTGCAGCCGGGCGTGCTCGACCAGGCGGCGCAGCAGGTAGGCGCGGTCGGCGCGGGTGGCGGGGACGGAGGGCTGGGCGGCGAAGACGAGCGTGTCGCGGCCCTCCTCGGCGCGGTAGCGCTCGCCGCCGAGGAACGGCAGCGCCGCCTCGGTGACGGCGGAGGCGTCGGCGCCGACGCCCGCGTAGACGCCGCGGAACCGCTGTGCGTCGTAACGGGAGTTGGCGAGGACGATGTCCGCGCCGTGCCGCAGCAGCAGCCCGTCGGAGAGCTTCTCGTAGACGACGCCGACGTAGCCGGTGACGACGACGGGCCGCTTCTCCAGCCCCAGCGCGGCGATCCCGTGCAGCATGGCCTGGACGGCGCCGCCGACGAGGGCCAGCACGACGACGTCGTACGCGCCCTCGCGCAGCTCCTTCAGGAACCCGATGCCGGTGACCTCCCGCAGGGCGTCCGCCGCCGCGCCGACCTCGTCGAGCTGGCGGGCGGTGGGGGTGGCCCGGCCGCGCAGCAGGAAGCCACTCAGCTCGACGGAGCCGTGGGAACTGTCCGTGGAAATGCGGCGCGCGGTCAGCGCGCCCCATTTCCATCGGGTGTCGGAGTCGGCGAGTACGGCGACCCGGACCGCTCCGCTGGTGGATGAAGGCACGACACGGACGTTAGGAAGCCATTTCGTTCGGCGGCCCAACTCAACCGCAATAAAGGGTTAACAGAACCTCTACGAATGGCGTCGGGGGCCGGATTCACGGTCCCGACACCCGTCGTTCACCTTGCGGGCGTGCGGATGTCGGGCGGGAGGACCCGCCGCCGTTTAACGTCGCCTGGTGGTCAAGCTCTCTGTTGTCGTGCCGTTCTACAACGTGCAGACATATGCCCTGGAAACCCTGAGAAGCCTGCGCGCGAATACGCGCGAGGACTTCGAATTCCTGCTGGTCGACGATTGTTCGACCGACGCCACCCCGGAAATACTGGAACGGGCTGTGCGTGATCTTCCGGGGGCGGTCCTGCTGAGACACGAGCGGAACGGGGGGCTGGCCACCGCGCGCAACACGGGCCTGGACGCGGCGCGCGGCACGTACGTCACCTTCCTCGACGGCGACGACTGGGTGACGCCCGGCTACTACGCCCGGCTGGTCGCGACGGCCGAGGTCCTGGGCTGCGACTTCGTCCGTACGGACCATGTCCAGTTCACGGCCAGGGCCCGTACGGTCCACCGCGTCCCGGTCGGCCGGCGCGACGAGGTGCTGAACCCCCGGGACGCGATCCTGCCCGTCACCAGGACCACCTCCGTCGACTACGCGTACGCCTGGGCGGGCATCTACCACCGGCGACTGCTGGAGCGCGGGGTGCTGCACTTCACCGACGGGCTGCGCACCGCCGAGGACCGGCCGTGGATCTGGCGGCTGCACCGGGAGGCGGAGTCGTTCGCCGTGTCCGGGCTGCTCGGGGTGTTCTACCGGCGCGGGGTCGCCTCGTCGCTCACACAGATCGGCGATGTCCGGCAGCTCGACTTCATCCGGGCGTTCGACCAGGTGATCGCGGAGACGGCGGCCGACCCGGAGGCGGACCGCTTCCTGCCGAAGGCCGTACGGACGTACTGCGCGATCATCGCCCACCATCTCGCGGCGAAGGACCGCTTCGAACCGGCCGTGGCCCGGCAGTTGCGCGCGCTGAGCGCGGGCGCGCTGAAGCGGCTGCCCCAGGACCTGCTGAAGGAAGCGCTGGACTCGATGGATCTCGACCGCTCGGACCAGCTGCGGAAGCTACGGCGCAGGATGTCGACGGGTGCATCCGGCACGTCCGGTACATCGGGTACGTCCGGAGAGGCGGCAGCGTAATGACTGACGCCACGACGACCCAGATCTTCTGCGCCTCCACCCTCTACGGCGCGGCCACCCTGGCCGCCGCACTGGACGCGGGCCTCTTCCGCCCGGCCGGCCGACGTGTGCTGGTCGTCTGCAACACCACGGGTACGCCCGAACTGACCCCGGATGTCGATGAGATGCCCGGTTTCGAGCGGCTGCGCGGCCGGTTCGACGACCTGGTGTCGTGGAACGGGACGATCGCGCCGTTCCACCCTGGCGCCTGGTCGCCGAGGCCGGACGACATCCCGCTCTGGGAGAAGTACCTGCGACTGGACTGGCAACTGGCCGACGCCCACGTTGAGTTGATTGTGGAGTCGCTCCAGGTCAACCCGGCGCTGGCGATCGCGCAGATCTTCACCGGCGCGCCCCTGACCGTCTACGCGGACGGCCTGATGAGCTACGGTCCGACCCGCTCGAAGATCGAGCCGCTGGTGGGCGAGCGGGTGCGCCGGCTGCTCCATCTGGACCTGGTGCCGGGCCTGAAGCCGCTGCTGCTCACGGAGTTCGGGGTACCGGCCGAGGTGATCCCCACGGACGCCTTCACCCGGGTCCTGGACCAGCTCGCCGACACGGCGAGCGGACGCGCGGTCGAGGCGCCCGCGGAACCGCCGGCGCTGCTGCTCGGCCAGTACCTCTCCGCGCTCTCGATCCTCACGGAGGACGAGGAGGAGGAGCTGCACATCGGAATGGTGCGGGGCGCGGTCGCACAGGGCCACACCCAGGTGGTGTTCAAGCCGCACCCGGCGGCCCCCGCCGTCTGGTCGACGCGGCTGGCGGTCGAGGCGGCCCGGCTCGGCGCCGAACTGACCGTGCTGGACACGCCGTTGCTCGCCGAGGTGCTCTACCGGCGGCTGAAGCCGGCACTGGTGGTGGGCTGCTTCTCGACGGCCCTGTTCACGGCGTCGGAGTTCTTCGGCATCCCGGTGGCACGCTCGGGCACGGAACTGCTGCTGGAACGGCTCACCCCGTACCAGAACAGCAACCGGGTCCCGGTGACGATCGTGGACGCGATGCTGCCGCCACTGGAGACATACGGCACCGCCGCCGACACCAACACCGCGCACCGGCCGGACGCCCGCCTGGAAGACCTGCTCGTGGCGGTCGGCTTCGTCATGCAGCCCCAACTCCACCCAGAACTGAGGCCATCGGCGGAACGCTACCTCGCCGGCCCCCTGAACGACCGAGAACGCCGCTACTTCAAACGCCGCCGCCTGACCACCCTGGGCCTCCCCGGCGGAGTCCCGGGCCAACTCGCCACCCGCCTCCCCCGCAACGCGACGGCCCGCAGAATGGTCCGCCGCGCCCGCAAACTGCGCCGGGCGGTACTGCGAGTGGGCACGAGCTGACCGGAACGGACTTCACGAGCCCACGCGCCCGTTCCGGGCCTGTCGCCGACGACGGCGACAGGCCCGGTAGGGATGGCGCGTCACGGAGAGCCCTCCTCCGTCCACAGGAGACCGCCCGGCTTCGCGGGGACGGGTACGCCGTCATGCTGCGGGTGCCTGCGGAGCAGCACCACGCAATCGACTACGTCGCTGTGGCGCCGCTGCCGTTCGGCGACATCCTTGTCGGCCCGGAGTCTCGCGCACTCCACGCATTCCTCATTCGTCCACGCGGTCCGCCATGGGCAGTTCAACGCTTCACGCTAGCCACCACCAAAACACAATGGGCCCCTGCCCCCCTTCCTCAGGGAGGCCAAGCACCCGTTGTGTTTTCCGGCTGGCTGGATGCGGCTCACGGCCGGTGAGGAGGACCCGTCCGACGGCCCACCGAGATCGCGCACCGGAGACGTACCGCACTCCTCGCATCATGAGCCGTCTATGAGTTTCTGCACCTCGGGCGGAACCTTCGAGCCGGAGTAGGAGGCGACGAATACGGCTTCTGCCGGTGTGCCTCCGACGGCGATAGCCACCTTGGGAGAGATGCCGTTCACCTCGTACGCGGTCTCCTCAGTTCCGACTCCCTCTGTTTCGCCCTCGCCGCCGGTGTCGTCACAAGGCGGTTTTGTGGCGGTGCCCAGTCTGCCGGTGACTGTGAAGTTGACATTTGCAACGTCTCGGTACGTTCGGCCTTCGTAGGTGAACTGGAGGGCACAGGACTCCGCCCCCTCACCACTGCTGCTGTCGGCTGTACACGCGGCAGCTGACAGCAGCATGGTTACTGCCAGCAGCAGGCCCGCAGATCGTCCGCCCCGGATCATCGACGTCCTCCTCAGTAGATGCTGCGAAGAGCGAGAACGTCTCCCTTGCCGAGAGTTCTCGCCTTCTTCGTACACGTGAACGAGTTTGTGTACATGGTGAGGTTCTGATGTCCCGATCCGACGTGCCCAAGCCCGAAGACGTGTCCGGCTTCGTGCGTGGCAACGGAACGGATGTCATATTTGTCGGAGCAGCTACTGGTCGGCTTGTTCGTAAAGTCGTAGTCGTGGGTATTGAAGCGAACATCGGCCTCCCGCAGGTCGTTCTTAACACCCGGCATAGGCCAAGTCCACGAGCAGGTCGTAGCAACGACCCCGGATTTGAGGTCACCTGCGTCCCAGGTGCTCAGTCCATCGCGAGCCGTGCACTGACCTTTATTGTTTATGTCCGCTTCCCAGCTGGTGGGAGCCCGGTAGTTATGCTTCGCACCAACCTGGTCGGTGTAGCCGCAGTTGTTGTAGCTTTCAGTGATGTTATCGATGGCATCGTAGAACGCCCACATGGCGTCTGTGCGTGACAGCCCGCCAGGCATTCCCCCGTCGCCGATCCACCACTCGTAGGAGCCATACTCTTTGCGATCGGCCGTTGTATACGCGCCATCGCTACACGCACCGGGAGCCGCCAAGGCATCCACATCTGCCACCTCGGCATCTTCCGGTGCGGCACTGTCCGCGGTATCCGCATCCGTTTCGTCCGACTCCTGCGACAGGTCATCTGCCGTATTGACAGGGTTCGACAGAACGTCAGGAATATCGGAACCGGCAGTGGAAAGGTCCGCGCCGGCATCAGTCAGCTCGTAGGAGACTCTGCCGTCAGCAGCGACTTCCAGAGTAAAGCCGTGCGTCTGACCGTCCGTGGTCAGTGAATCGATGCTCACAGCGGTGCCAGGCTCGGGGACCGTTACCCCGGTTCCGTCGTAGGTCACGACACGACCGACAACCTCGCAACTGATCACGGATGAGCCAATAGGCAGCTCGCCGACAGTCAGTTCACCTTCTTCAGGAATGTTGCAGACGGTCGGCCCAGAAGTGGTCGCCCGCGCGCTGCCAACACCCCCTGACACTGAAGCCACGAGCGCGAAAGCGATGAGAGAGATACCCATGAGTCGTAAATTGCGGCCAGCCATTTTCTACCCCCCGGATACTCCCGCTGAACGGGATTGATCGAACCGGGCTACAGTAGCCACCAATTCGGGAAAATCATCCTCCATTTTCAGCCGCAGTTGAAACTTATTTCATATGTCTGGTTCGGAACCATGCAGGGAGCTCGACCCGCACAATCGAGTACTTCACCAGCGACGTCGGACATTTCGCTCACAAGCGCGTGCCAGGAGACCGAGGTGGCACTGACACTCTTCGTGAGGTTCAAACTCCAGACGCGTCGCCGACCGCCTCACCGAACTCCACGAAGACGCCGCCACGTCCTCCGAGGCCGAGTCTGCGACCGGATTGAGGCCGCCGCCGGCGCCCCCGAGCGCGTCTCAGGTGTAGCAGATGCCGGAGCCACCGGCATCCCTCCACACCAGCGGCGGAGCGCGCCCTACCGCACCGGCGACCCCAGAATGACCCGCAGGTCCGCCGCGTTGGCTTCGGTGATCTTCCACAACTCCTGCTGCCTGCCGTGTACGTCGGCGACCGTCGCCGCGTGGTCGGACAGCAGGTCCGCGGCGCGCTCGACCAGCAGGGAGCCGAGGTTCTTCTCGTGGACGGAGACGCCCCACTCCGGGCGTTCGATGTCCGCCAGGAAGTACGCCATCTTCGGGTGCGAGATCAGGCTGATGATGGGCGTGCCGCAGCCGAACGGGATCATGCCCGCGTGGCCGCGCGCGCCGATGACCAGCTTCGTCCGCGCGTAGGTGTCGCGGATCTCGTCGTTCTCGAAGTCGTACATCGGGATGACCGGCAGCGAGATGCCGTGCTCGCGCCGCAGGTCGAAGGCGATCTTCTCGTCGTCCAGGGAGTGTGCGACACACTGCACCTCGGCGTACGCGCCCAGGCCCCGTACCGCCTTCGCCATCTCGGCCAGGAAGTGTGCGTAGTCGTGGCCAAAGCGCAGGCCGGCGCGGTCGTACGCGGCGTTGATGAGGATCGTGTCCTCGCGCGACGCCGGGTCGGTCCAGCCCTCGACGAGCTGCCGGGTGACGGTGGTGGGGCAGGGCTGGAAGCGGACCCGGTCGTGGAGCGAGTCGGGCAGCAGCGCGCGGACCTTCGCGATGGAGCCGTGGTTGCGCAGCCCGAAGAACGAGGAGCGTTCCACGAGTTGGCGCAGGCTGGAGTTGAAGCGCTCGGCCCGGTAGGACTGACCGTCGAAGGCGTTGAAGCCGACGGCGTAGACCATGATCGGCACATCGATCCGGTTGAGATGCGCGTCCGGGACGTTCCACTGCCAGGCGCTGTTGCCGTTGGGCGCGGTGTCCGGGATGAAGAGCCCGCCGCCGCCGATGACCAGCCCGCGCCGGGCGTTGACGCGCTCCAGCGCGGCCTCGTCGAAGAGGCGGTGCGCGTGGACGGAGTGCCAGCGGCGCGCCCCGGTGTCGGGGCCGAAGGTCAGCCGTACGGACTCGGGCAGCAGCTTGTCGCCCGCGTTGCCCTGCTGCGGCATGTAGAAGGCCACATGGGCGAGTTGCTCGTCCGCCGAGCCCTCGCGGGGGCCGGGAACACTGCCCGCCGTACGCAGCCGCATCAGCCTCGCGGACCGGTGGCTCGGGTCGACGGTGAGCCCGTCGGTGGCGTACGCGTGCGCCGTGGCGTCGTCGCCGTGGACCCAGGCGATCTGCGCGAGCCGGGAGAAGGCGGTGGCCGCGCGGTTGGGCGCTGCGGTCGCCAGCAGCAGCTGCGCCTCCGCCTCGTCGTACCGGGAGACGCTCATCAGCGCGTGCCCGTACACCTCGTGCGGCCACGCCGAGTCGACAGGGATCCGGACGGATTCGAGGATGTCGACCGCCTGCTGGAACTCGCCGGCGCCGATGTGCGCGAGCGCGAGCCTGCGGGCGGTGTCGACCTCGCCGGTGCGGTGGACGTGCGGGGTGCCGTAGTGCACGAGCAGATCGTGGTGCGCGTTGCCCGAACCGCCGGAGCGCTGGACGTACGCGGCCCGGAACTCGTTGTCGGACATCTCGAACTCGCGCCACCGCTCCTCGGCCTGCGCGTAGCCGGCCTCGCCGCCGAGCCAGGGCTTGTGGCGCCCGGTGAAGTGCAGGATCGCGGTGTCGTCGGGGACGGGCTGGTCGCCGGAGAGCCGCCGCTTCACGAAGTTGTAGCGGTTGTCGAGCCGGCGGAAGTCGCCGTCGAGCACGGCGTTCAGGATGCCCTGGTCGTGCTTGTCCAGCTCGTAGTCACCACTGCGGCCGGTCGCGTCGATCCGCGCGCAGAACTCGTCCGTCAGATACTCGCGCTGGATGACCAGCAGACCGCTGTTGAGCTTGTGCTGCCCGTAGAAGAACTGCGGTACGGCGGCCAGCCCCTCGCGCAGTGTCAGCAGCTCGCTCAGGTCGCCGAGGACGACCATGTCGGTGTCGAGTGTGATGACGGTGTCGTAGTCCCTGATCCGGAACACGTCGAGGATGAAGTACGCCTTGCGCACCAGGTAGTTGTCCTGGTCACCCTTGGCGTACGTGTCGTAGCGGGCCGCGTCGACCCGGCGCAGCTCGATGCGCGGGTGCAGGGCGCGGATACGGGCGACGGAGGAGGGGCGCAGCCCGTCGTGGAGGACGAGGAAGTCCTCGCACACCTTCGGGTTGGTGAGCGCGAGGCTGCGCAGCAGCGCCAGGAAGCCGGGCAGGTAGTTCTCGTCGACGAAGCTCGCGAAGGCGATGCGTCGCTTGCCGGTGAGCGCGCGGGCGGAGGCGGAGGCGGCGTCGGAAGCGGCGTCGGAAGCGGCGTCGGAAGCGCCGACGGACGGCGAAATGGCCTCCGGGGCAAGGCGGTCTACGGTCATCGCAGGGATATCCTCGTGTCGGTCACGCTCTGGGCGCGTTCCATGACCCACGCCTTCTCGCTGGTGTATTCGTGCACGGAGGTGATGGGCATCTTCATCGCCTCCTGGATGCGGTACGCGCCGCTCTCGTAGAAGTCGAAGCCGATCAGGTCGAGCTTCGGGCTGACGTCCAGGAAGTCCAGCAGCCAGAGCATGTTGAAGCCGCTGGTGGGGATGGCGGGCCAGGCGGACGCGCCGATCCGGCCGATGTTCCGCAGCGGCCAGCGCAGCGACTCGTCGCCGAGGTACGTCTGGGCGCCCGGCACCAGCCGGTTGCGCAGGGAGTACTTCCAGTCGCCGGAGATTCCGCCGAACACGAGCCGGATCGGGACGTGTTGGTCCCAGTTGAAGCCGTGCTTGTGGATGGAGACGTGGATGTCGGTACGGCGGCCGGTGGCCGGTGCGTCGATACGGTACGAGTTGAAGCGGACGACGAGGTCGTACGCGTCGATCTCGGGCCCGAGCGAACTGCGGCCCACGCTCTGGGAGTTGGCGATCAGGCAGATCGACTTGCCGGCGATCTTGTTGCGGAACTCGCCGAGGCTGATCCACTCGACCCCGCCGAAGACCGGGTCGGAGATCGGGCCGCGCATCCGGTTGCGCCGCATCTCGGCGTAGAGGCCGACGAGTTCGCGCAGCGTCGAGGCGTCGCCCGACTGCGCGGCGATCCGCAGGTCCAGGAAGTGGCCGATGGCCTCCTGGAGGTCGGGCAGCGCGACGGTGGTGTCGCGGGCCATCGCGAGCAGCGCGCCGACCAGCCGGGCCTCGGCACCGGCCGTGTCGCCGAGGTCGTGCAGCGCGAGGCCCTGGGCCCAGACGTCGGTGGCGGGCCCGGCGGCGAACGGCGCGGCGCCGGGCGTCTCGCGCTCCAGCAGCGCCAGCAGCTGCCGGCCGCGCTCACGGCCGATCCGCAGCCCGGCGTTCTTCGCGGCGACCCCGAACCCGTCGTCCTCGGTGAGCGCGAGGTAACGGTCGTACGCGTCGATCGTGCCGGCCTCGTCGCCGAGCGCCTCCAGCGTCCTGGCGCGCAGCCGCCAGCCGGCGCGGGAGCCCTTGCGGTGGGTCAGCACGGTGTCGGTGATGAGCAGCGCGAGCTTCAGCTCGTCGTCGTAACCGCAGTCCAGCGCCTTGTTGCCGACCGCGAGCAGCGCGTCGAGCAGATCGCCGTCGACGGTGGACCGGGGACCGGTGGCGCGCCGCAGCAGGGTGGCGGCGCGCGCGGGCGCCGAGGGCTGCTCGGTGACGGCGTGCACGGCGAGCAGCTGCCGCAGCTTCTCGGCCAGCTCGACCCGCCTGCGGCCGAGCGTCCCGACCAGCTTCCCGCTGTGCGCGGCGCAGGCGCGGACGCACTCGTCGAGCCCGGCGGGACCGATCCGGACCTCCGGCACACCCACTTCGTGCGTTTTGGCCGCACTGTCACCGTTTAGCGGCATCGGCCATCGATTGCGGCCCATTGTCATGCTTCTCCAAGCGTCTGCCCCGCGAACGGTAGGCGGGGGGCAAAACGCTAGTAAAGGCAGACGACTTGGAGGTGAACCGGATTCATCGGGCGGGGAAACGCGCGGGTCAGTCGGTGAAGGTCCTGGGGGCAAAGGCGTGTTCGATCCCCGCGACAACGGCAGCGAGCCCCGCCTCGAACCCCGCCCCGCGGTCCCGGAACAGCTCCTCCCCCGCCGCCGCGGCCAGCGGATACGCCGCGAGCCGCTCGGCCCGCGCGGCGAGGTCGTACGGCTCGACGGGCGGCCCGGCGGGCGGCACCTCGGGCGGCACCTCGGGATCGGCGACCTCGGCATCGGCCGCGTCCGGCCCCATCGCCTGCTCCTCGGTGACGTACCCGATGGTGTAGCTGTACGCGGTGAACCAGGCGCGGGCGGCGGCGCGCGCGGTGAAACCGGCGTCGGTGAAGGTGCGCAGATAGGCGTCCATGGAGACCGCGTACGTGATGTCCGTGAAGTGCGTACCGCTGTAGACCTTGGCGCCGTCGCGGTAGCGCAGCAGCTCGGCACGGAGTCCGCGCATGCTGTGCGCGAGCCCGGCCCGCCAGTCGGGATCGGGCGCGGCGGGCGCCGCGGCGGTCGCGCGCCGGAGCATCTCGGTCGCCATCTCGTCCAGCAGCGCCTGCTTGTCCTTGAAGTGCCAGTAGAGGGCGGGCGCCTTGACGTCCAGCCGCCCCGCGATGGCGCGCAGGGACAGCCCGTCGAGCCCGACCTCGTTCAGCACGTCGAGCGCGGTACGGGCGACCAGCCCGCGGTCCAGTCGTGTCACAGCCACCTTGACAATTTAACAGCGATAAGTGCAGTCTCGAAACCATGGAACTTAACGACGTTAAGGAAACGGTCCGGGACGTTCTCGTCGTGGGCGCGGGCGCGGCCGGCCTGGCACTCGCCTGCGATCTGCGCCGACGCGGGGTGGACGTACAGGTGGTGGAGCGGGCGGAAGGGCTCTTCCCCGGCTCGCGCGGCAAGAGCATCCAGCCCCGCACCCAGGAGGTGCTGGACGATCTCGGGGTGATCGCGGAGGTCCGCGCACTGGGCGGCCCCGCGCCGGTCGGCATGGTCTGGGAGAACGGCGTACGGCAGGGCGAGCACCGGCTGTTCGAGGACCAGACGGCGACCGCGGCCGAGCCGTACACCGGCCCGTGGCTGCTGCCGCAGTGGCGGACGCAGGAGATCCTGTACGCGCGGCTGCTGGACCTGGGCGGCAGCGTCACGTTCGGTACGGCACTGACGGGCCTTGCGCAGGACGCGGACGGCGTGACGGCAGAGCTGACGCGGGCAGGCGGGGACGGGGGCGAGGGCGCGGGCGGGGGCGCGAGGTCCCTCCGTACGGCCTATGCCGTAGCGGCCGACGGAGGCCGCAGTACGGTGCGCCGGCTGCTCGGCATCGGCATGACGGGCGAGAGCGTCGATCCGGCGCCGATGCTGGTCGCGGACGTACGCGTCCCCGCGCTGGACCGGCTGAACTGGCACATCTTCCCGGCCGCCGGAGGCACGTTCACGACCCTGTGCCCGCTGCCGGGGACACCGGACTTCCAGCTGGTCGCCAACTTCGCCCCCGACCAGGCGCCGGACACCACCCCCGAGGGGGTACGGGCGCTCGTCGCGGCCCGTACGCACCTCACGGCCGACGACGTCACCGAGGTGCGCCGGGCGTCGGACTTCCGGCCGCGCGCCGCGCTCGCGGACCGGTTCCGCGACGGCCGGGTCTTCCTCGCGGGCGACGCGGCCCACGTCCACTCCCCGGCCGGCGGCCAGGGCCTCAACACCAGCGTCCAGGACGCGTACAACCTGGGCTGGAAGCTCGGCCAGACGCTGCGGCACGGAGCGGACCCCGCGCTGCTCGACTCGTACGAGGAGGAGCGGCGGCCCATCGCGGCGGACATGCTCGGCCTGTCGACCCGGATCCACCGGGGCGAGGCCCGCAGGGGCGCGGAGACGCGCCAGCTCGGCCTCGGCTACCGGGGCGGCCCGCTCGCCACGGGCACGGCGGGCGCCCTGCACGCCGGGGACCGCGCCCCCGACGGCCCCCTCCCGGACGGCACCACGATCTTCGACGCCCTGCGCGGCCCCCACTTCACCCTGCTGACGGTGGCCACGAACGCCGAACTCCCGCCGCTGGACGGGCGGTTGGTGCGACGGTACGAGGTCGACGCGTACGAGCCGTACGGCAAGGGCCTCTTCCTGATCCGACCGGACGGCTATGTGGGCTGGGCGGGCGAGGACGCGAGGGGCCTGCGGGAGTGGTTGCGGGCGGTCGGCGCCGACACCACCGGCCACCGACCGTAGCCGGAGGCGCACGATCCGTACACTCTCCGTCACGGATCGGATGTCCACGGAGGATCGGAGAAACAGCCATGAAAGCGAACAAGGGCGACCGTCTCGTCACCCACGGCCGGGTGGTCGGGGAGCACGACCGGGAAGTGGAGATCGTCGAGGTGCTGGGCCCGGAGGGGACGCCGCCGTTCCGGGTTCGGGCGGAGAACGGCCACGAGTCGATCGTGTCCCCGGACCCGGACAGCGAACTGAGGCCGCACCGGGACGGGGAGTAGCGAACCGGCCGGGGCCGGGCACCGCGCGGCGATTCGCGCGGTGCCCGGCGCCGTAGGGGATACGGCACTACGGCGTGACGAAGGTGATCCGGCCCGCCGCCGGCACCGGGGCCGGGTTGTCGGCCGAGGTGGTGGTCTCCAGGTACGAGACGAGCGCGTCGAGGTCGGTGATGTCGCCGGCCTCGCGCGTCGCGATCTCGCCGAAGACGTCGAAGTCGTTCCCGCCATTGGCGAGGAACTCGTTGACCGCGACCTTGTACGTCGCCGCCGGATCCAGCGGCTGCCCGTTCAGCCGGATCGTGTCGACGAGCAGCCGGTCGGCGCCGGACTTGCTCATGTCGACGGAGTAGCTCAGCTCCTTCGACAGCTGAAGGAAGCGCGGAGCCGCCTCGTTGGCGCCGCTGAGCTGCTGCTTGAGCGCGGTGCGGATCTGCTCCCCGGTGATGGGCAGCACCCACAGCGCGTTGGCGAACGGCTGGACGCGGTAGGCGTCCGCGTACGTGACCACGCCCCCGTCCTTGTAGATGAGGTCGGCCCGCATACTGCCCGGGTTGGTCAGCGCGAAGTCGGCGCCGTAACCACGGCCCGCCGCGGCCTGGGCATCGGTGATGAGGCTGCCGAGCGGCGTCTCGGGGGCGGTGGAACCGCGGCCCGGCATATCGCCCGCGATATGGCCGACGACCCGGTTGGCCTGCGTCTCGGACCGGCCGCGCCAGATGTCGATCAGCTTCGACATGGCGGGCTGCTGGGTGGTGGTGACGGGCACGGGACGGTGCTGGGCCCGTACCGTACTGCGCAGGATCTCGCCCTTGGCGTTCAGGTCGAAGCGCAGATCGGTGAAGGAGCGGCCGAACGAGTCGGCCTGCGTGACCATCCGCCGCTTGCCGGCCGGGTCCAGGACCGTGCACTCGAACGAGTCGTGCGAGTGCCCGCTGACCACCAGCCCGACGGCGGTCGGCACCTTCTGCGCGATCTCCTTGATCCGCCCCTTCAGCTTGGCGCCGGGCCCGCCCTCGTCGCAGTTGGTCCCGGCGACGCCGTTGACACTCTCGCCCTCGTGGATCAGCAGCACCTGCGCGCGGACGCCCTGCTTGGTCAGTTCCTTCGAGTACTTCTCGATGACCGGGATCTCGTCGTGGAACTCCAGATCGCGGACCATCGACGCGTTGATGACGGTCGGCGCGGTCTTGGTCACGATGCCGATGAACCCGATCTTCTGCCCGGTGGGCAGGGTCGAGACGCTGTACGGCTTGAGCAGCGGCGTTTCACTGCCGCGCGCGGTCACATTGCCCCCGAGATACGGGAACCCGGCCCCGGCGTACGGCGCGTCCGGCGCGCAGCCGTCCGTCGGATGGCAGCCACCGTCGACCATGCGCCGCAGCTCCGTCGGCCCCTCGTCGAACTCGTGGTTGCCGACCGACGACGCGACGACCCCCAGCTCTTCGAGCGCGGCGACGGTCGGCTCGTCGTGGAAGATCGCCGACAGCAGCGGACTCCCGCCGATCATGTCACCGGCCGCCACGGTCAGGGTGTTCGTCTGCCCGGCCCGCGCCTCGTCCAGCAGAGTCGCCATCTGCGCCAGGCCGCCCGCCTGAAGGGGCGTACCACGGTGGGTGATACGGCCCGCCGCGCCGTCGACGGGTTCGAGGTTGCCGTGCAGGTCGTTGAGGGAGAGGAGTTGTACGGGGACACGGTCGGCGGCACGGTCCACGGCACTGGCGACGGCACTGGCGGGCGAGGGCGCCGCCGTCTGGAGGCCGAGGAGCGCGGTGGCGGCGGCGAGGGCGCCGATGGCCACGGTGCCGCGCGAACGAAGTCTGAGTAAACGGGTATTTGTCACGCACGAGATCCTATGGAGCCCTTTTGACCCCAGTGGCTCACGACACACCCCGGCGAAATGCGAGTGCGCCGGTCGCGCAGGTTGCGTAAAGCTGCGTCGATGAGCGCCCGAACCTTCCCGACACCGTCCGAACAGGCCCTCCACCACGTCGCGGAGCAGTCGTCCGGCAGCCCTGTGAATGCGGCGCTGCGCACCACGCTCAACTTCCATCCGGACCGCCTGGTACGAGGCGAACCGATCCTGGACGCTCTGGCCGAAGACGGCGTGTACCGCTCGCAGTTCGTCACCGGCACGAGCAACGGAGGTCTGACCGCCCACCCCGGCGGCGACCGGTGGCGCTGGGAGAGCCGGATCTTCGGCGGCGCGTACGACGAGGCACCGGCGGACGAGCGGCCGGTCTACGGAGCACTGAACTTCCGCCGCAGACCGGTCGGCGCGGCACCACGGTTCGGCTCCGCCCACTTCCGGCTGGCCGCCGAAACGCTGACAAGGACCACGTTCTGCTATCCGGACAGTTGCCTTGAGCCGTCGGCCTTCGGCGTCGCGGCCCGGATGCCGCTGATCGAACTTGCCGAGGCCGACCACCGGGACGCGCTCGACGACTACATCGAGGCGCAGGTACACGGGCCGGTCCGGCTGGATAGCGACGTGGAGGCGGTGGTCCTGGACCCCTGCTACAGGAGTACGGCGGTGGAAGCCTCGGCCCGGCGCCTGCCCTGCCCGGTCGAGTGGCACCCGGGATTCAGCCTCGCGGTCGAGGAGCTACGACGCCATCCCCAGTACCGCGGGCAGGAGTTCATCGACCTGGGCGCGGAGATCGCGACGGACGGTCGGCTCGATCCGGGCACCATCGGGACCGCCGCCCGCACCGGCCGCCACGACGAGCAGGCACTCAAGCGCGTATGGCACTACGTGGCACGCTTCGGCACGCCCCCGAGGCCCACAGCGGAACCGGCGGCACGCCGTGCGCCGCTGGAACGGGAGACGCCGGAACGGCAGACGCTGGAACGGGAGACGATCGCGGCGCCGTCCGCCTGAAGCGCGGCGTTGAAGGCGCGCCAGGCGGTGGGGGCGAGGCGGAGGACGGGGCCGCCGCCGGACTGATCCTTGGAGTCGCGGACGGCGACGGTGCCGGGGATGTTCCGGGCGACCTCGACGCACTCACCGGTCTGCGAGCTGTGGGTGGACTTCACGAAGACGAAGTCGTTCACGAGTACGTCCCCTCAGCACCGCCTACTTGGCACGCGGCGCTGAAGGCGCGCCAGGCGTCGGGGGCAAGACGAAGGATCGGGCCGGACTGATCCTTGGAGTCCCGGACGGCGACGGTGCCGGGTATGTTGTCGGCGAACTCGACGCACTCACCCCCCGACGTGCTGTAACTGGACTTCACGAAGACGAAATCGCTCACGTTTACATCCCTTTGCAGATGCTGTCGATCAGGCTCACCGAACCCTTCGGAGCGAGGCTCAGCCGGGCGGTTCGGTCGAAGAACGTGCTGTACACAGCCCCTTCTTCCTCATTCTCCACCCATACGGTAGAAGCAATCGTGTCGGTGTGGACAACGTCCACCGCCCCAGTCTCCGCAAACGAGATGATGTTGAAGGAGCCCCCGACGCAGGGATGTCCACCTGACTGGAACGGCATCACCTGAAGTCGCACATTGGGCAAGTGAGCCATCTCCAACAAGTGCTCCAACTGGCTCCGCATCACCTCGGGGCCGCCCACCTTCTGACGTAGCGCAGCCTCCCAGACCACCGCGTACACCTCCAGTGGACTCTCACCCGTCAACCGAGCTTGTCGCTTCATCCGTACTTCGACGACGCGCTCAATGTCGTCCGGGTCCTCCCACGTACCATCGCTGACCGCCAGCGCCCGCGCATAGTCAGACGTCTGGAACAGGCCGGGAATCAGCGAAAGCTGCCACGTCCGTACGCGGTGGGCCACGTCCTCCATCGCGATGTACTCCGCCAGTGCGCCCGCTTGTGGCGAGTGTTGCCACCAGCCCTTCGCCTTACGGCGCTCCCGGTCCAGCCTGGCCAGTTCCATCAGCCGGCCCGTGGCCTTGGCATCCGCGCCGTAGAACTCGCACAGCACTCGGATGTCCGGGTCCCGCATGGGCACCCAGCCGCTCTCCATCTTCACAATCTTCGAGTTCGTGGCGTTGATGGCGCCCCCGGCTTGCAGTTGGGTCTTGTCCGCCGTGGTGCGCAGCCGATGCAGCTCCCGCCCCAGCCTGCGTGCAAGGACAGTTGACGCCCTATTGCCCAGTTTCGGTGATCCATTCACATCTCAAGTGTGGCCCCCGAGGTAGCGGCCAGTCGAGCCGCTTCACTCCATGGAGGCAATTGTCTCCGGCGCCCTTGCACCTGAGACTGCCACTTGGCTACGTTCGGTGCGTCGCCGCTCGCACAGCGGAACCACTGGCGGAAGTGCACCGCGCTGCGCTGCGCACAGCCAAACGCCCGGCGCGGCATCGCCACCGCCAGCCCACCAACCCCGGCAGTTCCCCGACCACACACGGAGGCGCGTGTCCATGACCTCGACCCATGAAGCCCATCTGCCCCCGCCGGAAGGCACGTTGCGGGAGGACCGGCTGAACTACACGCCCGTACCGGGCAGTGTGACGCTCGCCCGCCACCGCACGTCCCGGCTGATCACCGAGTGGGGGCACCCCGAACTCGCCTGGGCCACCGGCCTCGTCGTCAGTGAACTCGGCACCAACGCCCTGCTGCACGGATGCCTGCGGGACCGGCTCTTCCAGGTCGCCATCCTGCTCCGGCCCGCCCTCTTCCGTATCGAGGTCAGCGACCCGCGCGGCGAACGCCTCCCCGCCCTCCGGACCGCCGAGGACGGCGAGTGCTTCGGGCGCGGGCTGCCGCTCGTCGTACAGATCACCGACCGCTGGGGCACCGAACCCCGCACCGTCGGGAAGACCGTCTACGCGGAGATCGACCTCACGCCCCCGCCGGCGCGGTGACCGTAACGACCGCCGCCGTGGATGAGCAGACCTTCTGGGGCGTCACCGCCCTCGCCAT
Source organism: Streptomyces sp. NPDC093109 (assembly GCF_040701725.1). Classification (NCBI taxonomy): domain Bacteria; kingdom Bacillati; phylum Actinomycetota; class Actinomycetes; order Kitasatosporales; family Streptomycetaceae; genus Streptomyces; species Streptomyces sp. NPDC093109. The sequence continues at coordinate 25,495 of NZ_JBFBEZ010000016.1, read as the reverse complement.
CAGCTTCACCGTGCTCGTACTCGGCGTGCTCTACGCGGCCAACTCACGGGAGGAAGGGGACAATCGGCCGCCGCCGCCCCTGCCGGTCGAGTCCGAGGAGACGTACTCGTACACCTGTTACTGCCACCGCAACCCCGTGCACATCACCATCCGCGTCCATCAGATCCCCCGCATATTCGGGCGCGGGCGCTGGCTGCCCTGACAAAGGGGGCGTGTGTACGCGGCGTCTGCCCGTACATACACTCCGGGCCATGAAGGTGCTGATTTCCATCGACATGGAGGGCGTCTCGGGGATCGCTCATCCCTCCGAGACGAATCCGGAACGCTACGACTACGAGCGCGGCCGGGCGTTGATGACGGCCGAGGCGAACGCCGTGATCGCCGGTGTCCTGGACGCCAAACCCACCGCCGTGGTGTGGGTCGCCGACTCGCACGGGACGTACCGGAACCTCCTGCCGGAGGAACTCGACCGGCGGGCCAGGCTGGTCCGTGGCAAGCCGCGTCCGCTGGGCATGCTCGGCGGGCTCGACGAACACACCGACGCGGTTCTGTTCGTCGGCTACCACGCGCGGGCCGGTCAGGGGCCGGCCGTACTGGCACACACGATGAGCGACGCCATCCTCGATGTGCGGGTGGCGGGGCGGTCGCTCGGTGAGATCGGGCTCAACGCCGCGATGGCGGGGCATGTGGGGGTGCCGGTTGTGATGCTCAGCGGCGACGACACCGCCTGCGCGGAACTGCGGGAGCTGGTCCCGGACGCGGTCACCGTCGCGGTCAAGGAGTCTCTGGGACAGGCTGCCGCCGTCACCCTCCACCCCGAAGAGGCACGGGAGCGCCTGCGGCGGGCGGCTGCCGAGGCCGTCGCGGGGCGGGCGCGGGTCGCGCCGCTGGATCTGGCCGGACCGCTTGATGTCGAGGTCGACCTCTACGGCCCGTACATGGTCGATCTCGCGACCCTCGTGCCCGGTGTGTCACGCGCCAAGGGCGACGGCCGTACGGTCGCCTTCACGGCCGCCGACTTCGCCGAGGCGTACCGGCTGGTCGTACTGCTCGTACAGCTCGCCTCCATCAAGCCCGGCTAGACCGCACGGGGCGGGGCGGGCGAAGCGGGACACTCTGATCTTCGTCATGGTTGGACTTTCATTTCGTTGTGCGCACCGCACCACACCACACCACAGCGAATGCGCGGACGCCGATTCATACCTCTTGCAGCCCCGCGCGTCCGTCGACGAGGAGGAAGGCACGAGGGGGAAGTCACGAGGGGGGAGGGGATCGCCTGGCGGTGCGTGACGTGTCCGTCGATCGCATGCCCGCTGTGCATCCGCCGGCAATAGTGCGCCGGCTCTGATGCTCAATCAAGTCGCTTGTGCAACAGCCCAGTTGTACTTATATGCAACTGGCGAACGGCTTCCGTCCCCCACGATGCGCGAGGCCGCGCCCGATGGAGGGGCCCGGCCGTTTCTGCCGGATTCGGGATTCGGCCCACCACTTCAGCCGCCGTCGCTGCCTGCGGGTCAGAGCAACGCTGAGTGGGGTGGGTCGGTGGCGGAGGTTGTGGGTGTGGGGCCGCCCCCTTCGGCCGTCATTTTCGCGCTTCCGGGCCGGGTATCAAGGGCGCTCCTCCGTCGCGTCGGCTACGCCGATTCCGCTGCGCTCCACCCCTGACACCCAACCCTCCAGCGCAAGTGCGGGAGTGGGGGGGCGGCCGGGGGGTGAGGGGGCCCAGGGGGTCTGCTGTTCTGCTGGTCGGTTCAGGGTCCGGCGGGCGAGTGGGCCCTGCGGGGCTGCGCGGCAGAGGCATGGGGCTGCCGGGCTCGTCTCGGCGGCTGACGGCCGCCTGTCGGCCGGCACTCATGCCCCGCTGATCACTGTTGCGTTGTGGTGCCCGGGAGGTGGGCCGGAGTTGCTGTCCGGCCGGGGCCCTCGGGCCGGTCCGGGGGCTCCGGGCGGTGCCCGGGGGCGGGGAGTGTGACGTTAGAGCCACTTCCGGCACGTCAGACGGCTACAGCGTCGCAGTCTTCAGGATCAAGCACTCCACCCCCACCAATCTGTCCCATATGGGGTGGTTTGGCGGGCGATGGGGAGTCTCTCCGGACGGCACATGTGTCCTGAGGTGCGTTAGACGCCCTTCTGGAGGCAAAGACCGCCTCCAGAAGCCCACTTACCGCCACACCAGTCCCAGCAGACCCTGCCCCCACTCCACGGTCACCAGCGGGGCATGCGTCTCAGCCAACAGCGGACCGTCAGCCGCCGAGCCGGTGTGGGACCACCCCACTCCTCTGCCGCGCAGCCCCGCAGGGCCCACCCGCCCGCCAGACCCTGAGCCGAGTGGCAGGGCATCCGGTCCCCCGGGCAACCCCCTCCCCCCGGCCGCCCCTCCCACACCCGCACTTGCGTCTCCGGGACAGGTGTCAAGGGTGAGCGAAGCGAAATCGGCGAAGCCGACGCGACGCAGGAGCGCCCTTTACACCTGTTCCGGAGACGCGACACTCACAGCAGGAGGGGCGGCCCACCTACCCAACAACCCGCGCCACCCACCCACACCACTCAAAACCGCCCTAACCGGCAGGGCCACCAGCCCGCGGCCCCTGAACCGGCCCCAGAGCGGCAGACCTTCCGGGCCCCCTCACCCCCGGCACCCCCTCACCCCGTACACCCGGCCCGCCTCTCGAAACTGACCCGAACCTGACAACGGCGACTGCGCCCGTTCAAGGAAATTGAGCGTTGATAGCGTTCGTCCCGGGCCGCTCCTCCGTGCCCGCCGCCGTACCCGCCGCCGTGTCAGGCGCAGAGTCGGGCGCAGAGTCGGGCGTCCCGTCACAGCCGAGTCGTCACCCCGCAGACGGGATCAGATATGTCCATCCTCGCCCGCCCCCCGGTGGCCGCCCTCGCCGCCAAGACGTTGCAGCGTCTCCTCGCCCTCGCGCAGCGGCGGTCCGCGTCAAAGGCGCCGGCTCCCGGCCGGTTTCCGGAGTTCCCGGGGCACACCCGGGAGATCGTCATCCCCACCTCGGTCAGCCCCGCCCGGGCCGTCGTCTATCTGCCCGAGGCCCGGAAAGCCGAGGCCAAGGACGCCGCTCCTCCGCCCGTGCACGTCAACTTCCACGGCGGCGGGTTCGTTCTGGGGCATCTGGAGCTGGACGATCCGCTCTGCCGCTACCTCGCCGCCGAGGCGGGCGTCGTGGTGGTCAACGTCGATTATGTGGTGGCACCTCAGTACCCGTTCCCGGCGCCGCCCCGGCAGGTGTTCGAGGTCGTCCAGTGGGTCGCCGCCCACGGCGCCGAGCAGGGCTGGGACGGTGGCCGGCTCACGGTGGGCGGGCAGAGCGCCGGGGGTTCGCTCGCCGCCGCGGCGGCCCGCCAGGCGTTCGAGCAGGGTGGGCCCCCGATCGCGCTCCAGGTTCTGCACTACCCGCCGCTCGACCTGGTGACCGGCGCCAAGGACAAGCCCGCGGCCATCCCCAAGCCGATGCTGCGCCCCTGGATGGGCGAGGTGTTCGACAGCGCGTACGTACCGGACGTACCGCAGCGCGCGGACCGGCTGGTGTCACCCGCGCATCCGCTGGACGACGCGGATCTCAGCGGGATCGCACCGGCCCTGGTGATCACGGCCGAGTACGACCGCCTCCGGGCGGAGGGCCTGCGCTACGCGGAACGGCTCCGCGCGGCGGGGGCGCTGGCCGAGTACCTGGAGGTGTCCGGCGTCGACCACGGCTATGACCTCAAGGAATCCGGCACCGGTGCAGGGACCGAGAACGGCACTGGCACCGGTGCCGAGAAGGCCCGTGAGGTCTACGCGTTGATCGCGCGCCATGTGCGGCGCGCGACCGAGGGCTCCTGATCCGGATACTTCCCAGCGCTCCCCCTTGCCTTCGTATGCACTCCAACTCGTAGCGTTCCCAGGCATGGAGAACAGGACGCTGGGAGACAGCGGCATCAAGGTCAGTGCGCTCGGATTCGGGTGCTGGGCCATCGGCGGCGAGTGGCAGACCCCCGAGGGGAAGCCCCTCGGCTGGGGCGCGGTCGACGACGACGAGTCCGTCGCGGCGATCCGGCGGGCGATGGACCTGGGGATCACCTTCTTCGACACCGCGGACGTGTACGGCACCGGCCACAGCGAGCGCGTGCTCGGGCGCGCGCTCGCGGGCCGGCGGGACGACGTGGTCATCGCCACCAAGTGGGGCAACCTCTTCGACGAGACGACGCGCACGATGGACGGCAGGGACACCTCCGTCGCGTACGCGCGCCGGGCGCTGACCGCCTCGTTGCGGCGGCTGGGCACCGACCGGATCGACGTCTACCAGCTGCACCTGGGCGACACACCACCGGACGAGGCGGCCGAACTGCGCGAAGCCTGCGAGGAGTTCGTACGGGACGGACTGATCCGCGCGTACGCCTGGAGCACCGACGACCCCGAGCGCGCGGCGCTCTTCGCGCAGGGACGGCACTGCGCGGGCGTCCAGCACGCGTGCAATGTGCTGGTGGACGCGCCCGAGATGCTGGAGGTGTGCGAGCGGCGCGGACTCGCGTCCATCGTGCGCAGCCCGCTCGCCATGGGGCTGCTCACCGGCAAGCGGGCGTCGCCCGACCGCGGCGCGGCCGGCGACATCCGTTCGGTGCCGCCGGAGTGGCTGCACTGGTACGACGAGGGCGGCGTGCCCGCGGCGCGGTGGAAGGCGCGCGTCGACGCCGTACGGGACGTGCTGACCGCCGACGGCCGCACGCTCACGCAGGGCGCGCTCGCGTGGCTGTGGGCGCGCAGCCCGCGGACGGTGCCGATCCCCGGCTTCCGTACCGTCGCACAGGCCGAGGAGAACGCCGGGGCCCTCCAGCACGGCCCGCTGTCCGAGGCCCAACTCTCCGAGATCGCCGGGCTGCTCGGGTGACGGACCCCGGAGAGGCCGGTGCCTCCACTGGCGGCCCCTGCCGGCCGGCCTCCCTGACCTAGACGCTGCTCAGCGAGAGCTTGACCGCGAAGCCGAGGAACAGCGCGCCCGCCGCCGTCGTCATGCCCGCCGAGAGCCGCTTGCGGCGGCGGAAGGCGGCGGCGAGGTGGGTGCCGCCGAAGATGAGGGCGGAGAGGTAGAGGGCGCTGGCCAGGTTGGCGACGAGGCCCAGCAGGACGAAGGACAGCGCGGGATACGCGTAATGAGGGTCTACGAACTGAACGAAGAAGGAAATGAAGAACAGGATCGCCTTCGGGTTGAAGAGGCTGATCACCAGGGCCCGGCGGTACGGACGTTCGACGGCGGGTACACCGGTGTCCGTACGGGGCCCGGCCGCGGCACCGGCCGCGGCGCCGAACGTACCCTCGCCCGTACCGTCGGCGGTGGCTTCGGCCGTACCGGCGGCAGGCCCGGCGGCCGTACCGTGGGCCGGCCGCTCGCGCACGGTCCCCTCCCGTACGTTCCCCTCCCGCACGTTTCGCTCCCGCCACAGCGACCACGCCGCGCGGAGCATGCCGATCGCCAGCCAGGTCAGATAGCCGGCGCCGGCGTATTTGACGATGCCGAAGAGCAGCGCGTTCCCCTGGAGCAGCGAGGCGACACCGGCCGCCGAGAGTGCCATCAGGACGGTGTCGCCGCACCAGACGCCCGCGGCGGCGCCGTAGCCGGCGCGTATGCCGCGCCGGGCGGCGACCGAGAGCACATAGAGCGAGTTCGGTCCCGGCAGCAGAATGATCAGTGTGAGGCCGACCAGATACGTCGGCAGATCAGTTACACCCAACATAAGCCGGAGTGTCGCACGGGCCGGGCCCGCGCCACCGGCCGCGTCCGCACGCCGGACACACCGGACAGACCGAACACACGAGACACAGCACACCTATGGCTGTTTCTCCCGGGAGTCGCTGTCCTTTGCCCGAACTGCGCGTAAGAATTCACCTCTTGGCCGGGGAGAGAACAGGGGAACGGACATGCACAGCACAACCGCCTTGTGCAGATACCTCACCACCACCGCCGCCACCACCGCCGCCACCGCGACCGTCACCGCCGTCGTACTCGCGGTGAGTGTCGGCTGTACGGTCCAGCCGGACACCGGCGCGGCGGCGGGCGACGCGAAGCCGGGGGGCGGGAGCCCGCTCGGGGTGAGCAGCGGCCCGCCGCCCGATCCGGCCACCGCGACGCCCGGCGCGAAACCACTGGCCGCGTCGCCGTCACCGTCGCCGTCGTCGCCGGACCGGGGTTCGACTCCGACCCCGCCACCGGGCCCGAGTACCGCCACCCCCACCCCCACGCCGACGCCCCCGGCACCGCCCGCGCCCGTCGTACTGCTGGCGAGCGGCGCGGAGAACGCTCAAGTACGGGAACTCCAGGCCAGGTTGCGCCAGATCGGCCACTTCGACCGCGCGCCCACCGGCTACTACGGCACGGTCACCGCCACCGCAGTCTCGTCCTTCCAGGGCAAGCGCGGACTGCCCCGTACCGGCACGACCGACACCGTCACCTGGCAGCGCCTGCTCGGCATGACGAAGCAGCCGACCGCCGACGAGCTGCGCCCGCCGACCGCGAAGCCGGTCGCGGCGCCGGATCCCCGGTGCATGAAGGGGCGGGTGATGTGCATCAGCAAGAAGAGCAGCACGCTCGCGTGGATGGTCAACGGCACGGTGGTCTCCGCGATGGACGTGCGGTTCGGCTCGGAGTACACGCCGACGCGGGAGGGCCTGTTCTCGGTGGGCTGGAAGTCCCGGGACCATGTCTCGACGCTGTACGACTCCCCCATGCCGTACGCGATGTTCTTCAGCGGCGGCCAGGCGGTGCACTACTCGTCGGACTTCGCGGCGCGCGGGTACGCGGGCGCTTCGCACGGCTGCGTCAATGTCCGGGACGAGAAGAAGATCGCCGCGCTGTTCGAACAGGTCGGCGTAGGCGACAAGGTGGTCATCTACTGGTAGGAACGACGGTCTTCCGATACGTCAGGCCGGGGCGGCCGTCGAGCCGCGTCTCGCCGGTGACGGTGAATCCCGTACGGGCCAGCACGGCTCGCGACGCCGCGTTGTCGAGGGTGGCGGCGGCCCGCAGGGAGGTCAGCCCGTACGTGTCGGCGGCGCGGGCGCACACCTCCCGTACGGCCGAGGTGGCCAGCCCCCGGCCCGCGGCCCGCTCCGCGATCCGGTACCCCAACTCGGCACTGCCGTCCGCCACATCCACCAGGTTGACCCGCCCCAGCACCTCGCCCGCGGCGTCGACCAGTACATGGAAGAAGCAGGCCCCGGTCGCCTGCTCGGCCAGCAGGTCACGGTGGCGCTCGTCGAACCGGGCGAAGTAGTCCTCTCCCCGATCGGGGACAACCGCCGCGAAGTAGGCCCGGTTCTCCCGCTCGAAGGCGAGGAGCGCGGGGGCGTGGTCGGGACGGAGCAGTTGCGGCTCGGGCATGGCGAGGACTGTAGGGAATCCGGCCGGCCACCCGCCACACGTTTACGACAGGGCGACAGGGCGACAGGGCAGGTCCTGGCACGGAGAAAGGGCGCGGGCGGGACCGGGGGAACGTATCCCGCCCGCGCCGGGTGCGCCGAGCCGAAGGTACGGGGGGAACCCCGGCTCTCGCGCGGCCGATGACCAGTCGGCACTCTGTACTGCGTCAACCCGGGCAGAAACGTCACACCTGCCCGTGAAACCAACGGAACCAGCAGGTCAGGACGGTACGGACGTGGGCCGGCCGGAAGCGCTCCCGGAAGGCTCGACGCTCTCACCGGGAACCGGGCTTACGGGCGGCGTCGGGTTGCCCGACAGGACCGGGGCCGGGACCGGGACCGGGGTCGGGTACGTCGTCCGTTCGACGGGCGGCGGGGTGGACGGCCGCGGCGGGGCCAGTCCGGGCGCGCCCGCCGGTGGCCCGGCCTCGCCGTCGCCGTCACCCGAACCGTCGCCCTCACCTGAACCGCCACCGCCACCGCCGCCGTCGCCGGGGCCGTTCCGGTCTCCGCCCCGCCCGCCGCCGCGCCCCGGCGTGCCGCCGTCGCTCAGCAGGTCGGCACAGAAGCGCTCGACGCCCTCGGGCCCGTCGGCCGCCGACTCCAGCGCCTTGCGGCGCTCGTCGTCGATCGCGCCGCTCGCGTAGTCGCGGCACGCCGCGGCCGTCCGGTCGTACCACTTCCAGCTCTCGGCGCCCGCGCCAGGAGCGGGACGCCCGTGGTGCTTGGCGTCGGGGCCGATGGCGAGGTCCGTACGGTCGGCGCCGCCCTCCTCGGCGCGGTCGGCCCTGCCGTCGCCGTCACTGTCGTGACCAGTGCCGCTGCCGGTGCCTCTGGGGTCGTCGACTCCGTGTCCGCCCGTACGGGACGAGGCGCCGGGGGTGGGTTCTCCCGTAGGGGCCGCGCCCGGCGCGCTCGGGGTTCCGGCCGGGTCGCCGCCCTCGGCGTCCCGCCCGTCGGGGCCCGAAGAGGCCGCCGCGGAGACGGAGTTCGCCGGGCTGTTGCGGGAGCCGCCGTCGAACACATCCGGCAGAACGCCGGCCACCGCCGCGACCGCCATGCTGCCGAGCGCGCAGCCGGCCACCGCCGCGACGAGCCCCCGGCGCGCGCGGCCCCCGGTGCCCGAGGGGCGCCGGCCGCCGCGGGGGGCGCGGGCGATCCGTACCGTACCGGGCAGTTCGTCCGCGGCCACCGGTGACGGCCGGGCCCCGGTGGCGCGCGCCTGCCGGAAGGCGGCGAGGGCGGCGGCCTCACCGGGGAGTTCCGTACCGTTTGCGTACGTGACGACGGTCATGTCCCGCAAGGCGTCATCGAGCAGATCCAGCCGGGCCCTGACATCGTCGTCAAGACCCTCGACGGGCTCCCCTCTCAGGAATTTCTCCGCCTCGTCCTCGCTGAGCCACGGGTCACCCTCATCGGCCATCACATGTCCCTCTGCGTCCGCAGGCGCGAATGCGTCACACCTCCGGAGGCAGAGAATACCGAGCGGCCGGAGCGCTGCGGAGGGACGCCCCCCGGCCCGGCGACCGGCCCCGCGCCCGATCCCGTATCCGCATCCGCATTCGTTCCCACGCCGACACCCATGCCCACGCCCGCCCCCGCGCCGGCCCCGTCAGGTTCCTCGTCGGCCGCGGCGAGCAGCTCGGCCAGCCGCTTCAGTCCGCGGTGGGCGGCGGTACGTACCGCGCCCGGGCGTTTGCCGAGCGTCCGGGCTGCGCTCTTCGCGTCGAGTCCGACCACGACCCGCAGCACGACGGCCTCGGCCTGGTCCTGCGGGAGCCGCGCGATCAGCGCCATCGTCCGGCCGGTGTCGAGCGCCTCCATGGCCTCGACGGCGGTGTCCGACTCGGCGGCCTTCCCGGCCAGCTCCGTCTCGTCGGCGCCGATGGCCGGGCGCCGGCCGCGCATCCGGATGTGGTCGAGGGCACGGTTACGGGCGATCCGCGCGGTCCAGCCGCGGAACCGGTCGGCGTCGCCGGAGAAACGGTCGAGGTCACGGGCTATCTGGAGCCATGCCTCCGAGGCCACGTCCTCGGCGTCCGGCTCACCGACGAGTGTCCGTAGATAGCCCAACAGCCGCGGGTGCACCGTGCGGTACACAGTCCGGAACGCGTTCTCGTCACCGTCCTGTGCCGCGAGCACCGCGGCGGTCAGCTCCGCGTCATCCCCCAGCACTCCCACTACCCGCCTGCCAAGCTGTCCTGAAATCGCGGCCCGTCACCGCCGCGCGCCCCCCGCGCGCTCCCTGAACGCTACGGCCTTACCGGGTCCGCGTCCACGTCTTGTGCACTCTGCAACATCCTCCGTGCCACCTCTCGTGACACCTGTCACGCCCGGGGTGTGACAGAAAACGCGGCGACGGCGCTGAGTTGAGTACGGGGCCGTATCGCGGCTCCGCCGGAAGGCGACCGGGGTCTCTCCTGTGGGGGGTGGCGACCCCGGTCGCCTTCCTCTTCCCTCCGTCCCGGCCAGGCGATACGGAGGGCGCGAGACACCATCGACCCTCCTCCATTCGGGTGAATTGTGCCCCGAATGCACCTTCCGGCCAATCCGTACCACCCTCCGCGCCGAATTCCGTCACAGCTGGGGACGGGGAAGGCGCCCCCCGTTTCTCCGGAAAAAACTCCGGGTGCCGATATCGCGCGAATCGCGAAGAAACGATTCCTCAACAAGTGTAACCCTCAACTCCCCTTCGCCTTGCGTGAATGATGCGAAATAAGTGGGGACAGAATCGATCGGCCTAATCCACGGCTGCGTGTCGGACCTGGTTCACGCCTCCCCCCCCCTCCTGAGCATTTCACGCACTTCACCTGCGGTTCTTCCCGGAAGCGCCGAAGGGGAAGGGAATCGGCACGGAATCACATCGGCCCGTTACGGCGCATCTTCGTGCTTCTCTGTTTCCGCGCCCCGGATATATTCGGGGCGCGGTGATGCTCGACCGGTCACGGCTGCCTTCGCAGAAGCCGCCAGGACACGTTCCGTTGTCCGCCGGGCGGACTTCACACCTCCCCCATCCGAACCCCTTGTGTCCATGTACGGCGCCGCCGTATCCGGACACGGGAAATTCGCAGAGAGAGGCTTCATGAAACCCCCTTCGGTACGGCCCCGTGCCCGCCGCGTCCTGGATCGTTCCCTGCTCGTCCTCGGTACGGGCGCGCTGGCCACCGGGCTCGGCGCGCTGACCCTGGCGCCCGGCGTCAGTTCGGCCTCCAGCCACCGGGAGGCGCCGCTGATCGCCGGTGACCCCCGGGCGGACAACACGGACGTCTACGCGTTCACCAGCCCGGACAAGTCCGACACAGTGACCCTCGTCGCGAACTGGATTCCGTTCGAGGAGCCCAACGGCGGCCCGAACTTCTACGCGTTCGCCGATGACGCGCGGTACCACATCAAGATCGACAACACGGGCGACGGACGTCCGGACGTGACGTACACCTGGTGCTTCCGCAATATCGTCCGGGACGCCGCGAACCAGTTCCTGTACAACACCGGTCCCGTGCGCACGATCGACGACCCGAATCTCAACTTCCGTCAGGTGTACGACCTGACCGTGACCGAGAACGGACGTACCCGCACCCTGCTGAAGGATGCTCCGGTCGCGCCGTCGCGGGTGGGTCCCGCGTCGATGCCCGACTACAAGACCCTGCGCGACCAGGCCGTACGTGACGTGCCCGGTGGCGCGAAGGCGTACGCCGGACAGGCCGACGACCCGTTCTTCGCCGACCTGCGGGTCTTCGACCTGCTCTACGGCGGCAACCTCAGCGAGACCGGTCAGGACACCCTGGCCGGCTACAACGTGAATTCGGTCGCGCTCCAGATCCCCAAGAAGGCCCTGGCCCTGCGCGGCAATCCGGCCCGCAACCCGGTCGTCGGCATCTGGTCCACGACCGAACGCCAGGGGGCGGCCGTCACCGACAGCCGCGCGAAGGACAAGACCGCCGGCGCCGGCTGGCGGCAGGTCTCACGGCTGGGCAACCCGCTGGTCAACGAGGTCGTCGTACCGCTCCAGTACAAGGACGCCTTCAACGCGCTCTCCCCGGACCAGGACCGCACCGTGCAGCCGGTCGTCGACAAGGTCTACGACCCGATCCTGCCCAAGCTCATCCAGCAGGTCTACGGGATCCCCGCGCCGAAGACGCCGCGCGACGACCTCGCCGAGATCTACCTGACCGGCATCTGCAAGGCGTGCGGCCCGATCAAGGCCGACCTCAACGCCCACAGCCTCAACCAGGACGCGAACCCTCGGCAGATCGTCCCGGCCGAGGAACTCAGGCTCAACATGACGGTGCCGCCGACGGCGAAGCCCCAGCGGCTCGGCGTGCTCGCCGGCGACCTGGCCGGATTCCCCAACGGCCGACGGCTGACCGACGACGTCATCGACATCTCCCTCCAGGCGGTCGAAGGCGCTGCCCAGACCGGTGTGCTCGTCCCCGCCCTCAAGGACGGCGACAAGGTCAACGCCAATGATGTCGGCTTCGGACGCGGTTTCCCGTATCTGGCGCTGCCTCACACCAAGGCCGTGAACTCGCCCCGGACGGGCGCCCAGCGGTCCTCGGTCCTCCACCCCAACAGCGCCGCGGCGATCGGCGGAGTAGGCGCGCTGCTGCTCGGCGCGGGCGGGTTCCGCGTCTGGCGCCGCCGGGCCGCCACCACCTGACGCTCCCGGACCCGGGGGCAGGGCGGGGTTCTCCCTTACGGAAGACCCGCCCTGCCCCCGGGCAGACGTCACCCGTAACCGTCATCCCTCGGAGGAGGACCGTGTCCCAGCCGGCCAGCCATCCCAGCCCCCCGCCTCATCACCTGCCGCCCGACGCGCGTCCCGACGGCAGAGACCGAAGACGGCTGCGCGGGGCGGTGGTCGCTCTGACCCTCGGTGCGACGTTCTTCGCTGTGGGCGCGGTCGGGCTGGCCGGACGGGACGCCGCTCCGGCCGGCGGCGAAGCGGCGGCGGCGGGCGTACGGCCCGGGTCGCCCGAAGCGATGCGGGAGCGGCTGCGCCGACTGCCCGAAGACGCACCGGGCTGGGCCTCCCTGGGCATGGCCTACGTACAGCAGGCCCGTACCACCGCCGACCCGGCCACCTACGACAAGGCCGAGTCCGCACTGCGGACTTCACTGAAAGTCCAGCCTCGGGACAACTTCGCCGCCCAGACCGGGATGGGCGCACTGGCCGCCGCGCGACACGACTTCGCCGCGGCTCTGGACTGGGGCCGCCGGGCCGTCGCCACCAACCCGGCGGGATCCGGGGCGTACGGGGTGCTCGCCGACGCCCACACCCAGCTCGGCCAGTACGAAGCGTCCTACCAGGACGTTCAGCGCATGACCGACCTGCGGCCCGACACCGCCTCGCTCGCCCGCGCCTCGTACACCTGGGAACTGCGCGGTGACATCCCCCGCGCCCGCGCCCTCATGGAACGCGCGCTCAACGACGCCCCGACACCCGGAGACCAGGCGTTCCCCCACGCCCATCTCGCCACCCTGGCAGTGGAGTCGGGGGACGCGCGTACCGGGTTGCGGGAGGCGGAGCACGGTCTGCGCGCCAACCCCCGCGACCCTCAGCTGCTGGAGGCACGGGCCCGCGCCCACGGCGCGCTCGGCGACAGCCGGCGCGCCGTCGCGGACTACACGGCGGCAGTGGCGATCACCCCGCTGCCCCAGTACGTCCTGGGCCTCGGCGAACTCCAGCAGTCCCTCGGCCACACAGCCGCCGCGCAGGAGCAGTACGCGGTCCTGCGCGCACAGGAGCGGCTGCGGGTGGCCGCGAAGACCCCGGCCGATGTGGACGCCATCCTCTTCGAGGCCGATCACGGCGATGCCCGGCGCGCCGTCGGCATGGGCCGTACCGCGGTGGAGAACCGGCCCTTCATCTCCGTACAGGACGCCTACGCCTGGGCGCTGCACCGAGCGGGGCAGGACGCGCGGGCGCTGCCGTACGCGGACCTGGCCCTGGCCCTCGGTACCCGCAGCGCGCTCTCCCACTACCACCGCGCCATGATCGAACAGTCGCTCGGCGATCTGGCGGCGGCCGGCCGGGACCTGGAAACCGCCCTCGCCATCGACCCGCACTTCCACCCCCTGCACGCACCCGCCGCACGGACCGCTCTCCGCGCTCTCCAGCGAATCGACGCCGCCTCATGAACAGCTACAGATTCCCCGGGATCCGCCGCGCCGCCGCGCTCAGTGTCCTCACGGCGGCCCTGGCCGCCGCCTCCGCCGCTGTGGCCACCGCGCACCCCCTGGGCAACTTCACCGTCAACCACCACACGGGGCTCACCTTGCGTCAGGACCGTATCGACGCGGCTCTCGTCGTCGACCGGGCCGAGATCGCCGCCGCGCAGGAGCGTGTACGCGTCGACCGGGACGGCGACGGCACCGTCGACGCGGCGGAAGCCCGCGCCCACGCCCGGCGGGAGTGCGCCACCGCGGCCGGCCGGCTGCGGGTGGAGACCGGCGGCCACCGACTGGAATGGACTCCGTCGGGCAGTTCGTTCACCTACCACCCGGGCGGGGCCGGGCTCACCACGAGCCGGCTCACCTGCGCGCTCACCTCGGCGGCCGACCTGCGCGGCCCGTCGGACATCACCGTGCACACCGGATACGACACCAGCCGGATCGGCTGGCAGGAGATCACCGCCCGCGGCGTCGGTGTCACCCTCACCCACTCCGATGTGCCCGCCCGTTCGGCCACCGACGCACTGCGCCACTACCCCACGGACCCGCTGGCCGACCCGCTCGATCAGCGGTCCGCCGCACTGCGCACCACGCCGGGCGACACGGGTGGGACGCCGGGCGCGTCGGCCGTCCTGCCCGGTGCCGGGCCCCTCAGCACAGCCCTGGACCGGGTATCCGGGGTATTCGACTCCCTCGTCGGCAGCCGCGAACTCACCGTGCCCGTGGGGCTCTTGGCGCTGCTCCTCGCCGTAGTCCTCGGCGCCTCGCACGCGGCGCTGCCGGGCCACGGGAAGACCATCATGGCGGCCTACCTCGCCGGCCGGCGAGGAACGCCCAGGGACGCGGTCACGGTCGGCGCCACCGTCACCCTCACCCATACGGCCGGAGTTCTGGTCCTGGGTCTTGCCCTGCCCGTCGCCACCACGCTCGCCGGCGAAACCGTACTGACCTGGCTGGGAGTGGCCAGCGGCCTCCTCGTCACCGGCATCGGCCTGTGGCTGCTGCGCGCCGCACTGCTGAACCGCCCCACCCACGGTCACCATCACCACCACGGGCACGGGCACGGGCATCATCACCATGACGATGTCGGACTCCGCCCGCAGACAGAGCAGGCGGACCAGGCCGAGCGGACAGACCTGTCACACGGTCAAGGCCCGGCACTCGCCGTACTCACGAAGCCTCACAGCCACACAACGCACCGTCACGAGCCGCACCGTCACGAGCCGCACCGTCACGAGCCGCACGGCCACCCGCCGCACAGCCACCCGGATCCCGCCGCGGTGACACGCGGCGGACTGATCGGCATGGGCGTCGCGGGCGGGCTCGTCCCCAGCCCCTCCGCCCTGGTCGTCCTGCTGGGCGCCGTCGCCCTGGGCCGCACGGCCTTCGGCATCCTCCTGGTCCTGGGCTACGGACTCGGTATGGCCGCGACCCTCACCCTCGCCGGCCTCATCCTCGTACGACTGCGCGACCGCATCGACCGCACCGCGCGTACGAGCACGTCCCCCCGCTCGGCCCTCCTGCGGCGGCTGGCCCGGATCGGCCCCGTGGCCACCTCGGCCCTCGTACTGCTCGTCGGCATCGGACTGACGCTCAGGGCCGGGTCGGGCCCATGGTGAGCCCCGAGGCCAACAGCGGCCCGCCCCCGCGTGGACCCGTCGCTCTCTCAGCTCCGCGCGCGGGCCCGGCGTGAGACCACCGCGCGCAGTACCCGCTGGCCCTCCGTGGACACGTCCAGTGCCTGGCGCAGTCCGGCCGGGCCCTCGGTCTCGGTGAGGATCTCCAGGATGCGGATCTGCCTGCGGAGTTCACCGGCGACCAGCGGGCCGACCCCGTCGCCGCCCTCGGCCCCGTCGACCGCGTCCGGGACGGCCGTACGGTCCTCACGGCAGCGCGCCAGCCGGTCGGCCGCGGCGGGGTCGCCGCTCGCGTCGCCCACCGCGTCAAGCTTCTGGTGGATCTCCAGCGCGACAACGGAGCAGGTGTCCGCCCAGGCACGCAGCGGCTCAGCCGACCACTGGGCCGGCGCGGAACCAAGCAGGCTCCGGACGAGTTCGGCGGTGACGTCGGCGGCGGTCACCTCCGTGTCGAGCCCGGCGGCGGCGTCCGCCTCGATGGCCTCGTCGAGGGCGGTCCTGGCCTCCGTCAGCC
Organism: Streptomyces sp. NPDC093109; assembly: GCF_040701725.1. Lineage (NCBI taxonomy): Bacteria > Bacillati > Actinomycetota > Actinomycetes > Kitasatosporales > Streptomycetaceae > Streptomyces > Streptomyces sp. NPDC093109. The sequence continues at coordinate 9,762 of NZ_JBFBEZ010000016.1, read as the reverse complement.
GGTCGGGCCAGTCCCGTTCGCCGCCCTGCACCCCCGCCCACAGCGGCCGGAGAACATCGTTCTCCTCCGCGAGGAGGGGCAGACACCGGTCGAGGGAGGCCAGTCCGCTCGCGGCGAGCGCTCTCTCGTCGGCTCGGGCGATCAGTTTCACCAGGCTCATTCACGTCTCCTGTCGCGGACGCGTACTGGCCAGTACTGACCAGTACTGCCCTCTACTGCGCCAAAGGACCGGAAAACGTCACTCGTGCTCCGCGCGTAGACGCGGCACGGTCAGGTACAGATCACCTACAGATCAGGTACGGATCAGGTATGGATCAGGCCTGGACCCGGCAGACGGGTCATCACATGCCGTACACGGACAGGTCGTTCGTCAACGGTACGGAACTCATCCGCCGGCCGGCGCCCCCTTCGGCACGCCCAGCCCGTCCAGCAGCCGGAAGAACAGCTCCGCCGCGTCCACGCCCGGCTCCGGCCGCGCCAGGTGCAGCACATCGAGCAGCGGCCCCGGCTCCACCGTGGCGCCCGCCTCGACGGCCCACTCGACCGCGCGCCGCGCCGCGTCCTCCGCCGGGAGGAACACCTCTTCGAGGACCAGGCCGCTCGCCGCCAGGTGCCTGACCATCGGCTCGCGCGCGAGGCACGCGTACCAGGATCCGCTGACGGGCGCCGCCGCCTCCACCGCCACGCACTCGCCGCCCATGACAAAGCCGAAGACGACCGGCGAGTCCATGGCGCGGGCCAGCGTCCCCATGCCGCCGATGTCGGGTTCGCCGGTCCGTCGCCACACCTGCCAGCCGTCCGGCCGCCGGTCGTGGCACGTCAGCTCGTCCCGTACGGCGGCCAGCGCCGGCAGTTCGGCGAGCGGCAGGTCGCTCCGGGCGGCGAGGAAGTAGCCCCAGAAGCCCGCACCCGCACCCGCACCCGCGCCCTCACCCGCGCCCGTACCCTCGACGGCGTCCGTATCCGTACTCATATCCATGTCCCCCCACTCGGGACTCCACCCTCACCCGGCCGGGATCACCTCGGCCCTTCCGGCATGGATCCATCACGAGGCCATCACACATTGCCCTCAAGAGGAAGCGGCACCTCCTCTTGAGGGCAGCGCGCTCAGCCCGTCCCCTCCACCTTCGTGTAGAGCGAGGTGAACTGACTCCAGCTCAGCTTCGGCTTCTCCGCGTTCCACGTCTTCTCCGCCGTCGCCGCCAGCGGCAGCCTGATCCCGGCCGCCACCTGCGCCTCCGTCTGCGCGTTCGGGAAGTCGCCCCAGATGGCGAAGGTGCCGCCGCGGATCTGCTTCGCGTGCGCCGCGGGCACCGGCTTCGTGCCGCGCAGGACCAGCGGGGTCCACTGCTCGTAGATCCGCTGACCGGTCGGGTAGACGAAGGTGTTCGGCTGGCCGAGGACGTAGTAGAGGTACTCGTCGTTGAAGTTCACGACCTGGCGCCCCTCGTCCAGATACTCCTGCGGCTGCCGCGCGCCCAGCTCCTTGCCCGTCCAGTACTGGACCTCGAAGGCCGGGTTCGCCTTGACGACGCCGCCCTTGAAGAGCCCGTCGTTCCAGACCTTGAACTTCTTGTTGAACGACTTCAGCGCCGCCGCCCGGTCGTTCGTCCAGGCGGTCGTCAGGTCCTGGACGCGCGCGCCTGACCCGTACTTCTGGACCGCCTGCCGGGCCAGCTCCGGGTACGAGGCCTCCGGGTTCCTGACCACCAGCGCCTGGTACTCGTCCGCGCCGAGGTTCCAGTACGGCCCCTTGAAGAGCGCGGCGAACTCGCGGTCCAGATCGTCGACGATCTTCGCGGAGGCGGGTTTCGAGATGTCGATGGCGCCCTGGGTGGCCTTCCCGCTCGCGTTGCGCAGCTGGAGATCGGGGTGCGCGCGCAGCACCGCGCCGAGGTGTCCCGGTGAGTCGATCTCGGGGACGACGGTGATGTGCAGCTGGTCGGCCAGGGCGAGGATCTTACGGACGTCGGCCTTGGAGAGGTGCTGCGCGGAGACGATCTCGGGGTGGGAGCTGGACTCGATGCGGAAGCCCTGGTCGTCGGAGAAGTGCAGCCCCAGCATGTTCATCTTGAGGTCGGCCATCTCGCGCAGCCGGGCCTCGATCCAGCCGGGTGTGTAGTACTTACGTGCGATGTCGAGGTTCAGTCCGCGCTCGGCGCGCGCCGGGCTGTCGCGTACGACGCCCTCCGGCATCACGCCGTCGGCGCGCAGGGACTGCTTGAGGGTGCGGGTGCCGTAGAAGACGCCGGCCCGGTCGGGGCCGGTGATCCGGACCCGGCCGCCGCTGGTGGTGAGGGTGTACGACTCGGCCGCGCCGGCTCCCGATCCACTGGCCAGGGCCAGTTCGACGTCACCGGCGCGGGCGGCGGCGGCGCCCCGGTAGGCGATCTTCAGCTCCTGGGAGAGCAGCTTCCCCTCGCCGGCCAGGGAGTCGCTGCCCTTCGCGAGGACGACGCCGCTGTTCGCGCCGGGCCGCCAGCCGGGGCCCCTGGCCGGCTCGTGGGCGCGTACGGCGGGTATGGAGCGCGGTGCGCTGGAGAGCGCGTACGACCGTGTGGGTGATGGCGTGGCCGAGGGGCTGGCCGCCGTGGCGGCGCCGGAGGCGGCCGACGACAGTGCGCCGTCCGAGGATCCGTCGCCCGTCCCCGATCCCCCCGATCCCCCTGATCCTCCCGCGCCGCAGGCCGCGACCGTCGTGGCAGTGGCCAGCACGACGACCGCGCCGGCTATCCGGGCACCCGGAGATGACCTCATCACGTAGAACCTCCCTGGTACGAATGGAGCCGGCCGCAAACATACATACGCACATACACGTACATACGTACGACGGTTACGCGTGGCGTGCCCGTGAGGGGCACACCCGGTGAGGGCGTGCGGCCCGCGGCGGCGGCATGACGCGCTACGGCGAAGGTCCCACGGCGGCGTCCACCCCGCGCGTCGAAACTCTCCCGTCCGAGTGACATACGAGCGGGATACGGGAATCCCCGTCCGAGCGTCGATAGCGTTTACGGCGCGAAGGACCCGCCCCACTCAGCGGCCCGTCCCACCGGCCGTGACCTCCACTCAACCTCCACGCCCCCGCACACGTCTGCCCTTACGGCTCACAAGCACGCCACACCCCAGCCACGCCGTGTCGCCCCGTCACGCCCGCACCCGGCCAGGACCCCGTCCCCGGCCCGTCGAGGAGCCCCCGCTGTACCGCGCATCCCAGGCCGGCCGACCGCACGGCCTCCACCGCTTCAACACCGCCCCGCCGGCCGCCGCCGAGGCCGCGCTGCTCGGCTGTCTCGGCAGCAGCCGCTGGGCCCAGCGGCTCGCCGCGCACCGCCCGTACCCCGATCTCGACGTGCTGCTCGCGGCCTCCGACGAGGCGGGCTACGACCTCTCCTTCGCCGATCTCGCCGAGGCCCTCGCCGCCGAGACGCCCGCCGGGCCGCCCCCGGGCGCCCCGCCCGCCGCCAGGACCGCGCTGAACGCCGCGCACGCCGCGTACGAGAGCCGTTTCGGCCACGCCTTCGTGATCAGCCTCGACGGCCACCGGCCCGAGGAGTCCCTCGACCACGTCCTGGCCGCCGTCCGCGCCCGGCTCGCCCACGACCCCGACCACGAGCGGTCCGTCGCCGCCGACGAGCTGCGCCGACTCGCCCGGAGCCGGATCACCCGGCTGATCGCGGGCCCGCCGGAGCAGGCGGTCCGGCGCCCAGCGCCCCGCCCGGCCGGCGCGGGGCCGGCGGAGCCCTCGACGGGATGTCCGGATAGCCCATCCGTGGCCGTTTGATTGCGTGTTTGATCACACCGGGGTACCCCGCGCGAACGAACCGACAACACGTCGCTACGATGGCCGGGGCCGGTGGACCGTACCCGGCCGGGCGCGACCGACACCACTGTGCTTGATTGAGTAGAAGATGGCGGCCGGCCCCGATCCCCGCTCCCGGAGGGTTTTTCCGTGCCGGCTGGAACGCTGTACCGCGGCCGGGAAGGAATGTGGTCGTGGGTGGCTCATCGAGTCACCGGCGTGCTCATCTTCTTCTTCCTGTTCGTACATGTACTGGACACCGCTCTCGTGCGGGTCTCGCCCGAGGCGTACGACGATGTCGTGGCGACCTACAAGACGCCGCTCGTCGCGCTGCTGGAATACGGCCTCGTGGCCGCGATTCTCTTCCACGCGCTCAACGGCCTGCGCGTCATCGCCGTGGACTTCTGGTCCAAGGGCCCGCGCTACCAGAAGCAGATGCTCTGGTCCGCCGTGGGCATCTGGGTCGTCCTGATGATCGGCGCCCTCTACCCCGTGCTCGGCCACGCCGTACGCGAAGTCCTCGGGAGCTGAGAGACCGCATGTCCACTGAGACCCCCTCCGCGATCGGCGCCGTCGAGAGCGAGAGCCTGTACGACGCCGATTTCCCGGCCCCGGTCATCGAAGCGCCGAGGAAACGTACCGCCAAAACGCCCAAATCGACCCGCGGCAACTTCGAGATGGCCGCGTGGCTCTTCATGCGCCTCTCGGGTGTCGTGCTGGTCGTGCTGGTCATCGGCCACCTGCTCATCCAGCTCGTCCTCGACGGCGGCGTGTCCAAGATCGGCTTCGCCTTCGTGGCGGGCCGCTGGGCCTCCCCGTTCTGGCAGGTCTGGGATCTGCTGATGCTGTGGCTGGCCATGCTGCACGGCGGCAACGGCCTGCGCACGATCATCAACGACTACGCGGAGCGCGCCAACACGCGCCTGTGGCTGAAGGGCCTGCTGTACACCGCCACGGTGTTCACCATCCTCCTCGGCTCGCTGGTGATCTTCACCTTCGACCCGAACATCCGCTAAAGCCGGGGCTGACGACACCAATGAAGATCCATAAATACGACACCGTCATCGTCGGCGCCGGTGGCGCCGGTATGCGCGCGGCCATCGAGTCGACGAAGCGCAGCCGTACCGCCGTGCTGACGAAGCTCTACCCCACCCGCTCCCACACGGGCGCGGCGCAGGGCGGCATGGCCGCCGCGCTCGCCAACGTGGAGGAGGACAACTGGGAGTGGCACACCTTCGACACGATCAAGGGCGGCGACTACCTGGTCGACCAGGACGCCGCCGAGATCCTGGCGAAGGAGGCCATCGACGCGGTCCTCGACCTGGAGAAGATGGGCCTGCCGTTCAACCGCACCCCGGACGGCACCATCGACCAGCGCCGCTTCGGCGGTCACTCCCGCAACCACGGTGAGGCCCCGGTCCGCCGGTCCTGCTACGCCGCGGACCGTACGGGCCACATGATCCTCCAGACGCTGTACCAGAACTGCGTCAAGGAGGGCGTGGAGTTCTTCAACGAGTTCTACGTCCTTGACCAGCTGCTGACCGAGGTCGACGGCGTGAAGGTGTCCGCCGGCGTCGTCGCGTACGAGCTGGCCACCGGCGAGATCCACGTCTTCCAGGCGAAGTCCGTGATCTACGCGTCCGGCGGCACCGGCAAGTTCTTCAAGGTGACCTCGAACGCGCACACCCTGACCGGTGACGGCCAGGCCGCCTGCTACCGGCGCGGTCTGCCCCTGGAGGACATGGAGTTCTTCCAGTTCCACCCGACGGGCATCTGGCGCATGGGCATCCTGCTGACGGAGGGCGCCCGCGGTGAGGGCGGCATCCTCCGCAACAAGGACGGCGAGCGCTTCATGGAGAAGTACGCGCCCGTCATGAAGGACCTCGCCTCCCGCGACGTCGTCTCGCGCTCCATCTACACGGAGATCCGCGAGGGGCGCGGCTGCGGTCCCGAGGGCGACCACGTCTACCTCGACCTCACGCACCTCCCGCCGGAGCAGCTGGACGCCAAGCTGCCCGACATCACCGAGTTCGCGCGGACGTACCTGGGCATCGAGCCGTACACGGACCCGATCCCGATCCAGCCGACCGCGCACTACGCCATGGGCGGCATCCCCACCAACGTCCAGGGTGAGGTCCTCTCGGACAACACCACGGTCGTGCCCGGCCTGTACGCGGCCGGCGAGGTCGCCTGTGTCTCGGTGCACGGCGCCAACCGTCTCGGCACCAACTCGCTGCTGGACATCAACGTCTTCGGGCGCAGGTCCGGCATCGCCGCCGCCGAGTACGCGGCGAAGCACGACTACGTCGAGCTGCCCGACAACCCGGCCGAGCTGGTCGAGGCCCAGGTCGAGCGGCTCCGCGAGTCGACGGGCAAGGAGCGGGTCGCCGAGCTGCGCCTGGAGCTCCAGGAGTGCATGGACGCCAACGTGATGGTGTTCCGCACCGAGCAGACGATCAAGACGGCCGTGGCGAAGATCGGTGAGCTGCGCGAGCGCTACCTGAACGTCTCCGTCCAGGACAAGGGCCGCCGCTTCAACACGGACCTGCTGGAGGCCATCGAGCTGGGCAACCTGCTGGACCTGGCCGAGGTCATGGCCGTGTCCGCGCTCGCCCGCAAGGAGTCGCGCGGCGGTCACTACCGCGAGGACTTCCCGAACCGCGACGACGTCAACTTCATGCGCCACACCATGGCGTACCGCGAGGTGGGCGACGACGGCGCCGAGTCGATCAGGCTCGACTACAAGCCGGTCGTCCAGACCCGCTACCAGCCGATGGAGCGTAAGTACTGATGGCTACCCCGACCATGGACAAGCTGGAGGCGCTGGAGGCGGACTCCACCTCCTCCCACCTCATCGCGGTCACGTTCCGGATCCGCCGGTTCAACCCGGAGGTCTCCGACGAGGTCCAGTGGCAGGACTTCCGGATCGACATCGATCCCAAGGAGCGCGTCCTGGACGCCCTCCACAAGATCAAGTGGGATGTCGACGGCACGCTGACCTTCCGGCGCTCCTGCGCGCACGGCATCTGCGGCTCGGACGCGATGCGGATCAACGGCCGCAACCGGCTGGCGTGCAAGACGCTGATCAAGGACCTGGTCTCGGTCGACAAGCACGGGACGGTCACCAAGCCCGTCACGGTCGAGCCCATCAAGGGGCTGACGGTCCTCAAGGACCTGATCGTCGACATGGACCCGTTCTTCCAGGCGTTCCGCGATGTGATGCCCTTCCTCGTCACCAGCGGCAACGAGCCGACGCGGGAGCGCCTCCAGTCCGCCGAGGACCGCGAGCGCTTCGACGACACCACCAAGTGCATCCTGTGCGCGGCGTGCACGTCGTCGTGCCCGGTGTTCTGGAACGACGGCCAGTACTTCGGTCCCGCCGCCATCGTCAACGCGCACCGCTTCATCTTCGACTCGCGTGACGAGGCCGGCGAGCAGCGGCTTGAGATCCTCAACGACAAGGACGGCGTGTGGCGTTGCCGCACGACGTTCAACTGCACGGACGCCTGCCCGCGCGGTATCGAGGTCACGAAGGCGATCCAGGAAGTCAAGCGCGCGCTGATCACGCGCCGCTTCTGACCGTACGGCCGTCATCGGCCGAGGCCCGTTTCCGTGGGTACGGAAACGGGCCTCCGCTGTGTCAGGATCGATCCGCCGACAGTGCGGCATCAGGAGAGCGGGGAGAGAGATGAGCGAGCCGAATCCGTACGGGAACAAGGACGGCGCCTACAACTGGGGGCCGCCGGAGGACGCGGTTCCGGCCAAGCCGTCCGGCCTGCCGCCGGGTCCGCCGACCGGGGCCCCTGAGTACGACTTCCCGCCGCCGACGCTCGCCGGCACGCCGCCGCCCGGTGCCCCCGCCCCCGGGTACGGCTACCCCGCGGCCCCGCCCGGATACGGCTACCCGCCGCCGGCGCCCGGGTACGCGGAGCACCTGCCCGTGGCGCCGGTCGCGGGGGCCGGGGTGCCGGTGCTGGCGATCGGTGACATCACGGTCGTCGGCGACCGGATCGTCACGCCGTCCGGGACGATCCCGCTGCGCGGCGCGGTGTGGAACGCCACGGACATGTCCCGTACGGAGGAGCGGATTCCGCCGGTCGCGATCGTGCTGGCGATCGTCTTCGCGCTGCTGTGCCTGGTCGGTCTGCTCTTCCTGCTGATGAAGGAGAAGAAGACGACCGGCTTCATCCAGATCACGGTCACCGGCGGCGGCAGGCACCACGCGACGATGGTCCCGGCCACCCACGCGAACTCCTTCCAGATGGTCATGGGCCAGGTCAACTACGGGCGTTCGCTCAGCAGCATGTAGGGACGGCGGGCGCGCGCGGGCAGGCCCGGACGCGCGGGTGCACCCGGGCGGGCAGGCCCGGTCCGCGCGCGTCCCCGTCAGTCGTCCCTCTCCTGTCTCTCCTGCGGGCCGTCCGCGCGCGACCTCTCCGGAATCCAGTCGTCGGGGCGGCACTTGGGGCCGCCGCAGCGGCAGGCGGGCCAGTTGTCGGACGTCCCCGGGGCCGGCGCCGGGTAGCTGTCCTCCTCGATGGGCTCGTCCCATCCGACGAGCAGCCCGCCGTCCGAGCCGAATGTCTCCATGAGCAGCGAGAGCCTCTCCCGCGCGTCGCTGCGGCCCGCCTGTCCCGCGCGCCCGCGGCCCGCGCGCCCGGCCTCTTCGCCGCCTCGCTCTTCCGGGTCATCGGTCCCCGTATCGGTGGTTCGCTCACCCATGGGAGATGTACCTTCCGTTATCCGTTCTCGCTTTCCGTCTTCAAGCTTCGGTATCCGCGAGAACGTTTACCAGGCATCAGCCCATGACATGGCGTTGGTCATGACGAAGGAACGCGCAGATGACGGCAGAGACCGATGCTCCCGACCCCACTTCCTCGCTTCTCGCCTTTTTCGGCAGCGAGTTGAAGCGCATTCGGCAGGGGGCGGGAGTCTCCCAGGACGAGGCGGCGACGCGCTCCCACACGACGCAGTCGATGATCAGCAAGGTGGAGGCGGCCAAGCGGGTGCCGTCCGAGGAACTGGCCTGTGATCTGGACATGGCGTTCGGTACGGGTGGGCATTTCGCACGGCTGTACCCGCTCGTTATTACGTACGCGTACCCGTCGTGGTTTCTGCCGTTCGTCGAACTGGAACGCGAAGCGACGGCAATGCGGGTATTCGAAAGCCAGATCGTTCCCGGGCTTCTCCAGACGGAGGAATATGCCCGCGCCATGCTCTACGCGGTCCGGCCGGAAAATCTCGACGGACTCATTGCCGCGCGGATGACACGACAGGAAGTATTCGAACGGGAATCATCTCCCCGTACCTGGTTCGTCATGGACGAGAACGTGTTGCTCCGGCCCATCGGCGGCGCCGCCGTCATGCGCCACCAGCTCACGCGCCTGCTCGAACAAGGGCGGAATCCGCGCTGCGTGATCCAGGTCGTGCCGCGTACGGTCCCCGCCCATGCCGGGCTCGCCGGCCCCTTCACCGTGCTGAGTTTCGAGGAAGGGGCGGACGTGCTCTATGTCGACGGCTTCTCCCAGGGCCGGACCGCCCTGGACACGCATGAGATCGCCACCGCCACCTACTCCTTCGATCTGCTGCGGGCGGTGGCCCTCTCACCCGACGAGTCCGCCTGCCTGATCAGCGCGCATCTGGAAGGACTGGACCGATGATCGGCACGAACAAGCTCTCCGTCGCGTGGCGGAGCAGCAGTTACAGCACCAACGGCGCCAACTGCATAGAGGTCAGCGACGCGTTCACGCGCTCGGTACCGGTCAGGGACTCCAAGAATCCGGGCGGGCCCGCGCTGGTCTTCCCGCCGCGGGCCTTCGCGTCGTTCATCCGGGCCGTACAGCGCGGCGAGTTCATAGTCGGCTGATCCGGGCTCCCGATCGGCCCGCACCCCGGATACGGCTGCGCGCGCCGGCGGGCGCGCGGGCGGCGCCCGCGCGCCCGCCGGCAGGCCGGTCAGGGCC